>CAZTJA010000141.1:0-6375 GCA_964613745.1 uncultured Syntrophaceae bacterium | reverse complement strand
AATGAGGGCGTCCGATTCACCGACTACTATGGGGAGCAGAGCTGCACTGCAGGCAGAGCCTCCTTCATCACGGGGCAAAGTCCCTTTCGAACGGGTTTGACAAAAGTCGGTTTCCCCGGGGCGGATCTTGGATTAAGGGGAGAAGATCCGACCATAGCCGAGTTACTAAAGCCTCTGGGATATTCAACCGGACAGTTCGGTAAGAACCATTTTGGTGACAAAGATGAATTTCTGCCCACCAACCACGGTTTTGATGAATTTTTCGGCAATCTGTACCATCTTAATGCCGAAGAAGAACCTGAACATAGAGACTACCCAAGTGAGGCGGATTTTCCGAATTTCCGCAAAAATTTCGGACCCCGAGGCGTCATCCGGAGCTACGCCGACGGCCGAATCGAAGATACCGGTCCACTCACGAGAAAACGAATGGAAACCGTGGACACCGAGTTTCTCGAAAGTGCTCTGGACTTCATTGATCGTCAGCACAAGGCGGATAAGCCCTTTTTCTGTTGGTTCAATACCACATGGATGCATTTTAGAGTTCGGCCGCCGAAAGAAATTTTGGGTCAATCGGGACGCTGGCAATCTGAATATCATGACGTAATGATCGAGCATGATAAACAGGTTGGCGTTCTGCTGGACAAACTTGATGAACTGGGAATAGCGGACAATACGATCGTTCTATACAGCACTGATAACGGTGTCCATTTGAATACGTGGCCTGATGCGGGAATGACGCCTTTCCGCAATGAGAAAAACTCTAATTGGGAAGGAGCGTATCGTGTTCCTTCTTTGGCTCGCTGGCCCGGCAAATTTCCCGCAGGAATGGTTTCGAATGAAATCATGAGCCACATGGACTGGCTTCCTACTTTGCTGGCAGCAGCAGGAGACTCCGACATTATAAATAAATTGCGGACGGGATATCAGGCTGGGAATAAAACATTCAAGGTTCACATAGACGGCCTCAATTTCTTACCCTATTTGACCGGCCAAGAGAAAAAAGGCCCAAGAAACAGCTTCTTCTATTTTTCCGACGACGGCGAATTGACGGCCCTTCGATACGACAATTGGAAGCTCGTCTTCAAAGAGCAAAGAATGCAGGGCACTTGTCAGATTTGGGCTGAACCTCTGGTGACCTTACGCATACCCAAAGTATTCAATTTGCGCACGGATCCCTTCGAACGTGCGGATATCACCTCAAATACCTACTGGGATTGGATGATCGACCACGCTTTCATGCTGCTGCCGGCCCAGAAAATCGTGGGTGAGTTTTTGAGTACTTTCAGAGATTTTCCACCTCGTCAAAAATCCGCAAGTTTCACCATAGACCAAGTATTACAGAAGCTATTCACAGGTTACTCTGACTGAGTGCATCTGAATTATGTTTCGGCATCCTCTTCACGGATGCCGGACATCTTACTACCCATTGATGTAAGCTGCCGGTATTAGAATAGCTGCAAATCGGGTCTAGGCAATTTATTCTCAGGAGAATTCAGGAATGGATAACCCCCTGGTGTTCGGCTTCGCTGCCGTTACGATCTTCTCACTGATGTTCGCGATGGGGGTCAATCGGTCCTTCGATCAATTAACTTCTCTTTGGAAGCAACCTTCATTATTGATTCGTTCCCTTTTGGCGGTCACAGTGCTGGTTCCTACGATAACAGCCGTGGTCCTGAGCATCTTTCATTTGACCCCCGCGGTTATGACGGGACTCGTTTTATTAGCGGCTTCACCAGGTGCTCCGCTCATAATCAAACGATCCGAAATGGCGGGAGGTGATCCGAATTATTCTGCAAGTCTTCAGTTGACCCTCGCGTTACTGGCCGTAATCATTACACCCCTCACCTTGTACATATTTTGGAATATCTTTGGAATGGAATCCCGAAGAGTCGGTTCCTTTGAAGTTGCATCTCAAGTGGCGGAAGTCACTTTCTTACCCGTGATCTTAGGCCTCATTCTGCAGAAATTGACTCCCAATTTCGCCGAGCGTTTAAAAAGACCCGTACGGGTGCTCGCAAACCTTTGCTTCGCGATTCTCTTCACACTTGTCATGACCCTGATTATTTTCTCTCCCAATTTTCGCACACTCCTGCAAATCGGTGTTTTGCCGGTATTCGCAATAGTATTGATTGTAGGTAGCTCATTGGGATTGGGTCACTTTTTAGGTGGTCCCGCCAGGAAACAGCGTACAACGCTTGCCGTTGCCTGCATTGCACGCAATGTAGGGCTGGCTATTTTCATAGCGCAATTATGCGACGAAGGAGGGACTTATATTCCCACTATTCTGACCTATATGATTTTGGGAGTCATTTTGGCGTTTCCATATTCTAAATGGAGTAAACAATCAACTCAGACCTGAA
The DNA here is from genome assembly GCA_964613745.1 of uncultured Syntrophaceae bacterium. Taxonomy (GTDB): domain Bacteria; phylum Desulfobacterota; class Desulfomonilia; order Desulfomonilales; family Desulfomonilaceae; genus CAZTJA01. The sequence continues at coordinate 4,015 of CAZTJA010000141.1, read as the reverse complement.
GATGCTCTTGCAGACGATCGGAGCTTTGCACGATTGTATCACCGCTCAATGGAAATCATCCCGGGTCCCATCCTGAACGCCTACCCTATTCACACTCAAGATCACGGTTCATTTTTGACCGCAAAGACGTCCATTTCAGTCCTTCAGCAAATTCCTTATATTTATCCGGTCCATAAGCCGCTACCTTGCCGCCGGCATCCCATATGATTACGGCTTGACCTTCAAATCCGCTCAGCTCTGCGCTTTTCTGTATTTTTACGAGATCCTGCTCTTTATTCTCCTGAGGTCGTTTCCCGAATGATCGGTCAAAAGGCACGAGGATTACATTTTGTCCCTCAAACGGAAGTTGCGCCACTCTATACTTCGTCATAGTTCTCCCACCTTTCCGGTAATACCGGGCATGTAGAGTTTATCAAGAATCGCCCCTTGACTCCTTGGATGATTCCCATTCAGCAAGGCTGTCCTCCATCGCAGATCGCAAATCTTCAATTCCGGGCACATACGTGAACTTGAGCTTACCATTCATGAGTATCGCAGGAACGGAAAGGTGCTGACCGTTCAACCTGCAAAGCTCAAGGTATCGGTCTACGTTCTTCTTGCTCCCCCTCCTGACGACGGGCTTTACCCGAATTTTTCCCTTGAATTCATCCGCGATAAACTTGACCGTCACAATCGCGTACTCGTAGATGACACAGTGCGCTCGCTCGCAAATGACTTCCACCATCATTCTGGGAGCATCATTCAGCTCTCGTTCCGCAGAACACACCTCCGGAGACTTTGTTCCGCCAACTTCTTCCTTCATACATGCAGCCTGTTGATCTTTCATCGTTAAATCCCTCTTCCCACAACCATCTAGAGAAAAAGCTTACAATTCGACCGCTCAAACTGAGCGGTTTCCCGAAGCTCAAGAACCATGAGCCGGTTTTGTTTCAGTGGCTGAACACTCCGTCGCGGGAACCGATCCGGCCATTGCAGGTGCCGACTCCATACTGGATTGACAAAGCTTCATGATTTTCGCAGCTCCCACGGTCATAGCCAGCTCCATGGTCTCCTGCAATTCAGCATCCGTAGCCCCAAGCTGTCTTGCAACCGCAAGACAATAGCGAGTTCAAGGATCGCAGCCCGCACCGAGCGAAGCACCCAAAGCTATGAGATGCTTTGTTTTTTTATCCAGCGCACCTTCGGCATACGCCTTTTGAAAAAATGCCTGATAATCGTCCATACCCGACATAATGCTTTTCTCCTTGTGAATCGGTTTTTCAGCTTTAAACAGAACTCCCTTGGTAAGTTCAGAACTGTTGAGACCGGTTTCGCAGACTATTTCCGAATCAGAAAACCCCGCTTGCCTTAACAAATCCAGGAAAACCTTTCCCGGAATAGCTCCGCCCACTCAGCCGGACCAGTTGTCTACCCTCTTATCAATTTCCTCCGGCAAGCTCCCCACGAGCACTTGATCTGCAACGGCCAGTCTTCCGCCCCGCTTCATCACTCGATGTATTTCTTTGAGCGCCGTGAGTTTGTCCGGGATAAGGTTCACAACGCCGCTTGATATGACGACGTCGAAATATTCGTCCCCAAACGTGAGCTTTTCCCCCGAAGACTCGCGAAAAACCACGTTCTGCAGCTTGGTTTGTTGTAAATTTGTTTCCGCCCGACTAAGCATGTCCGGGCTCATGTCTATCCCGAAAACCTTGCCCTCAGGTCCCGTCATCAAAGCCGCAATAAACGTGTCCACGCCGGCTCCGCAACCTACATCGAGGATAGTGTCGCCCTCCTTGATACCTGCAACAAGGAATGGATTGCCCACCCCGCAAAAGTAATCCTGTACTTCCGACGGTATTCTATCGAGGACCTCACGAGAGTAATTCAGGTGCAAAAGACCCGCTCTGCCTGTCGGATACTTAAAAAGTCCCTCCGGCTTCTGAGCGACCTTTGAATATTTTCCTAGAATCCCCGTTGCAATTTTTTCTCTCTGTTTGCTGGTAAAACTTTCCATCCATTTACCCCAATTTGCCCTTCATCTTCAGTCTGTCGATCAGAAGTTCGCAGGTACGTTTCGGTAGTCCCAATTTGCGTGAAACGCTTGATGCTCCGGTTAGACCCTCCCGCCTACTCAAGTCGATAATCTCCTCTTCCAGTCTTTCCAGCCAGTCTTCAAAGAGGATCAGCAATCCGGGATCGGCGGTGGATGAGAGTTGTTCGGAATCAGCAACTTTGTCCATCAGGGTCTTGCACATACGTGACGGGTCGATACCTTCGGCCACACACGTAGCCATTCAGAGGTGAACTAAACTGGATTCCTCATTCGGGTCTTCATCACGCATCAATCCCACAAGAAATTTGGTGCGCTCATCTTCGGGAAAATGGCTGAAAAGCTTCCTGATCTCCACCGCCATTTGTTCCAAGGCGTCTTCAGGGGAAAGAGAATCCACACATTGGCTGAGCGTTTGGCGTTCCACCGATAATCTCTCCATTAAAACGTTTTTCTGTTGGCCAAGAGGTCTCCGGTTAATTCGGATAAAAGCTCGATCACTTCCAAAACTCTGGGGTCCGCTAATTCGTAGAATACGAAAAGACCTTTTCGTTCAACGTTAACTACGAGCGATCTCCGCAATTCTTTCAGATGATGAGACACGAGCGATTGAGACAGATTAACTTCATCGACTATCTTGGAAACGGTCTTCTTTTCATTTCTCAAAGTGAGTAGGATTCGTAATCGATTTTCGTCCGAAAGGCTCTTCGACAAAAAGGCGATTTCAGGCAGTTGAGAGTCTGGTTCTAACCGTTTTGGTTTTGACATGGGATTCGGAAGTTCCAATTTCATTTGGCCGGACTATATCAATAGTTATTAATATATTGATGGAATGGAGGATTGTCAATAAAAAAAGTGGGAAACCACGCAGGCCAACAAAAAAACCAAAACTCAACCAACTATTTTGTAAGAGATATTGAAAAAGATGTGATGAAGTTTAGCGGGTCAAAATACCGGTCAATCGTCACCCAGACCTAAAATCGTGCAGCCCTAATCCACTCCCGTATCTTCCTTATGGGCGGGACCGTCCCCTTTGACATGATCTTGCCGTTAATCACAAGGGCCGGCGTTCCAATGATCCCGAATTTTGCAATCTCCTTGAGGTCCGTCACATGCTCGACGGAAACCCCGATCTTCAATTCCATCAAGACCTGTTTCACCAATTCATCCAGCCGATTGCATTGAGCACACCCCGGACCTAAAACAACGATCCCCTGACTTTCCCCGTTTGGATTATCCTTCGACTGTCCCAAAAACTTGCGGAATTCCCGGAGAAAAGCCCTGCCGTACTCGTCTATTGCACATTCGGCCATGTAATTCGTCTCGCCGAGTATCTCCACCAACGCCTGTTCGATCTCGTGGTCCGTCTTACCGCTATGTGTCTCAGCAATCTGCCGGAAGGCCTTCTTTAAACCCCGTATCCCGACCTGGTCCTCTCCAACCCGGATCATGGAACAATCGTCGTTACTCATAATCAGCTTTCCCGAAGCCCAAACATTTCAGTCAAAATTGCTCGTCCTGAAGCTCTAATCCCAGAACAATTTAGGATCTATATCAAATCTCTGGAGAATTTTGTTAATTACGGGAATATAGATTTGGGTGCCTTTGCCGTGATCCCGTATCGTGAAAATCGGTCCCTTTTTGGAATTCTCAGACTCAGGAAGCAGCAATACGAGTTCAGAACCTTTGCCCCTGTTTCTTAGGGGAATCACGCCGAACCGTCTCAATTTTCTGAGTAGCTCATCTACTTTCAGAGGTTTCTTAGGCACGACAGTCGCTTAATGTGCACGCATTTGCAGTAAACGACAACTGGGGAGATTCGGGAGAAGCTTCCTCCAGCCGAGCGTTAATCAAACGACCTGCCGGTTTCTCACAGGAAAAATACTCATCCCAAATTTCTTTCGGAGCCCTTTTAAATAAATGATCCATGTTGTCGTTGAGAATGCAGTAGCGGACTTGCTCCATAATCACTGCAATGATATC
>CAZTJA010000140.1:0-6387 GCA_964613745.1 uncultured Syntrophaceae bacterium | reverse complement strand
CTCATGGTCCTCCAATGATCCCTTCATTTGTTCGTGTATCGATTCTGACAGCATTAATCGTTCTTTCGTTCATCGGGAATTCACTTGCTCAGTCGGCATCGTCTCAGTGGAAAATTACAAGCGTAAAAATCTGCAAATTGGCCTCGGGCCGAATTAGTCCGAATATAGAAACATTAGGTTCGTTCCCCGTCTACAGCTTCTTCATTCCACGACCGGTTTGGACGGTAAACGGTAATGTGGTTGATGCACAACCTAACTATGAAAAAGGGCGGCTATCATCGTTTATGCTCGTTGACGCAGCTCAGTTTTTAAAGTCTGGAATCAAAAACACAATCAAGTTTTCTCTCCCGGACCAGAATGCTTCCAAAGTTTTCTTCTACGACGACGCGAAAATAAACTCTGCTGATTGCTACGAAATGTTTTGATCTCTGCAATCCCTTTCCTTAGATGTCCCCCTCCACTTTTTTCCGTCAAAATTGCATTTGAATCTCTAATTTGAATTTGACTTGTCTCATCGCTCTTTGTAGAACGAGACGTGGGGAATTTATTCAACTGAATTGCAGATTTCCAGTGTTTAAGTGCGGCCTTTGATCGTGCTCATCGGACGGGATCCTGCATTATTAATAAAGATTCCGGTTCCGGTTTCTTCCGCTTATAGAACTCCGTAATAGCCCATCAAGTTAGTTTGTGCTGTACGAATATTCGTCCAGATTTTTCTAATTTTCTATTTCTTGGAGGATATGGAGGTAGTATGGAATCATGCCGTCGCGACAAAGCAACATCGCTCATTGTATTTTGTGTTCTCCTTGCAATCACGCTTTTGACACATTCAGCAAAAGCGGAAACGTATAATCAGACCCAGGGAATTTCAGCGGGTGCGGCATTCAATGGCGGATCGGATTCCGTCAATTTGACCAGCGACATGTTCCCATTCTTAAAGCCCACCATTCCAAATCTGGAAATTGGATTTTCCTATCTTTTTGGAAAAAATCTTAGGCAAAGTCATTGGAGCATCGATTACCTCTTGCCTTTCAATATTTCGAGTAGTTCACGCTTATTCGCCGAATTTCACGGAAATTTTACCAGTTACAAGTCCACAACTTGGGTACCCATACTTCAGAATTTCTGGAATCTGGGAAGACCCGGTTTCAACACGAGAGAGGACCTCTCAATCGGCTTGGGATATCGCAAATTGCTAAATCCCGACATTCTCGTGGGAGCCAACATCTTCTACGACACTACACGCTTGACTGGAAATCAACATTCTTCAATGGGATTTGGTCTGGAGACGACGGCTCTCGGCCCTGCTGATTCAGCTTTCGATCTTAATTTCAATTACTACGGGAAGGTGTTCAGCTCCTATGACTCTCGAGGTAGCGCGTTTCCTACATCCAACATCGTCGACGGCTACAAAGAAGGAAACGGCAATTTCGATCTGCAAGCCGGATTTTCGATGCCTGTCTTTAACAACATGGACATGAGGCTTAAGCTGACCGGGTACCAATTTGAAGTTGGAAGCAGCTATAAAAGGGGATGGAAAGGAGGATCAGAATTCACCACTGCCGACGGAATCTTCCGATTTTCAGCAGAATACGGTCACGATGACCTTTATAGGAACTATGGCGTTGTAGGCGGATTCGTGAACATCGGGTTCGATCTAACAAATCTGGTCAGAGGCAACAACCCATTCTCCTCACCCGAACCGGTATTCAAGAGCCCACGCAATCTCAATAAATTGATGGCGCAACCGGTTCGAAGAAACTGGTTTAAGCCGAATCAGGTCGTTGTAAATTCCAAATGTACCGGATTGCCCGAGGACTCCCTATTTTACGTATCACCGGATACAGCCTGCTTCTATAGCGGCTATCCTGATGCACTGAATGCATGCAAAGCAGCCGGGCACCAAGTACTGGCGTATACCCCGGGATGGGCCTACGTGAATTCGTACGTCGGAAACTATCCGGTTCCGCCTTACGACGATGCTAAGGATATCACCCCCATGTGGGATTGCGCTTCGGCGGCATATGCTAGAGAGGCTTCCGGCATCATCTATGTGTATCTCACACCCCGAAAAAAATGCGACAAATCCTCGGTATTCCACAGAGTCGAACTTCCCACGTTGTGGGCCAACCCGAAAGTAAGCAGCATTCTCGTATTCGTCGGCACGGGATCGGATCCGAGTGCCTATGTTCCAGACGGGGACTGGATAAATGGTTCAACGTGTCCGTAATCCGTAGTAACGGGTGATAACGATAAAACATAGGAGTTGTTGAGGAATTGAACCCGGCGAGATTCGGCTTCACGCCTTTTCTTCGCCGGTATAACGCAGCAATAGGGCAAGTATCTCTTTATTGTTGGAATTTAATGCTCTATCCAGAGCCGTGTTGCCGTTTTCATCGGCAATTTTCACTTCTGCTCCGGATTTTAGTAACAGCTCTACAACCGACAAATGATTTCCGAAAGTCGCCTTCATAAGGGCCGTATTGCCGTATATGTTCCGGGCGTTTACATCTGCACCTTGTTTTATGAGGGATTCGGCTATATTCAGATAACCCCTGTATGCTGCTTTCATTAAAGCGGTGTTGCCGAATTTGTTCCTACAATTGACGTCTGCGCCTGAGTCGATCAAAAGCTTTACAATTTGAAAATCGTCTCTATCACAAGCTTTCGATAATGGTGTATCTCCATAGGTATTCGGAATGTCCACATGAGCCCGATGAGCCAACAGCTTAGAAACCATCTGAAATTTGCCGTCCGCTGCTGCAACCAGTAATGGTGAATTGCCGTCCATATTTTGGATATTCGGGTCCGCACCTCTGCCAAGAAGCAAGTCTATCATTTCCATGTGACCGGCGCTCACGGCAACCAATAGGGAAGTATTACCATGATGGTTTTCGGCATTTACATCAGCCTTGAAATCGAGTAGGAGACGAGCCGTTGCCAAATGACCCTTGTAGCAGGCCCTCATTAATGGTGTGTTCCCGTACTTGCTTCTATGATTGACGTTGTGGCCTGCTTTGAGCAAGAGTTCTACATGGTCGGTTCTGCCGCGACTGGAAGCTTTGAGTATTGCATTTTTTCCCGCATATATCTCCGAGCCGTCGTCGTTCTCGACTACCCGTCGCCGGTCATTTTCCGGCAACACTTCCGTCGAATCGCTCACGGGAATTGATGCGGAATCCAATTCAGAAATCAGAACGGATGCTATTTCGCTCCGTTCTTCTTCACTGATCATAGCGGTGCTCTCAATGAGCAGATTTTCCCTGAAATTGTCGGCTGTTAATGAATCGCAGTGTGTACATTCATCCACTTCGGGTGGTATGACTCTGCCGCAAACACTGCAAGTCCCCGCCGGTCTTTCACGATCCCTTTCCAGAGTTTTCTCATAACCGCTCTTGCGAGCATCATAATCTTCCCGACTTAACAAGCGGGCTCGCAACAGCCGTTCAAATATATAAAGTAACCCCTCCGGCGTAAGTTTATACTTCGCCCACAAATATGAATCAGGCAAACCGGCCCGGATATCATTTAATATGTCCTTGGCACTAATTCGCCTTTTTTCCATATTGCCGCTCCCCCCTAGCGTTCGTCGTTCTTTAATCCCGATTGTTTTCTTTTCGGCGGTTCAGCATAGAATAACTCTGTGGTTTATATAGCGAGTCCGGATCTTAGTAACGAATTTATGCTGTTTTGTACCCGAAGTATAACATCTAACTAATTGAATGCCAATTTAGAAATAACGTAATTGCGATTGTATTCTCAAATAGTTACAATATGAATATAAGTTCACGTAGGCCCACCGGTTAACTTTCTCCTAACAACGGAAAAACGTCTTTACATTCCAAGGAGGAAACCAATGGCTGCTAAAGTAATCATTACCAGAACGTTCAAACCAGGTACCATCTCAAAGGCACATCAACTGTTGATGGAATTTCGTTCCCTTGCCACTCTCCAACCCGGGTACATCTCAGGCGAGACTCTCGTTTCAGCCCAAAATCCCGACAAGATAGTAGTTATAAGCGCCTGGAGAACACTCAAAAAATGGGAGGAATGGTCCGAAAGCGATAAAAGAAAAAGTTTCTTAGCAAAATTAAACGAATTTCTCAGAGAACCTGAGATGTTTGAAACATACTATGTAGGTGAGAAAATCGGTGAATGGGTCGATATGGCTTAGTGTTTATCCCCGCTCCGAAAGACCGCCCACCGGAAAATACTTCCGGAGCGGGGTATCCCTCAAAACCCTCCTTCAAAACAACGCAAAAAAAATAATCCGGAGTGCGGTGAAGCGCAACCATAGTAAACATGCTAACCGTTAGTCAAGAAAATTGTTTCCATAAGCCCGAAAAGACAACTCGGTCCAAACGAAGACAAATTCCTCAGTGCCCATGATTGGCTGACTCTCGTCCCAAAATTTAACATCACGTCACATGCTGAAACCTCAGCTAAACGCCATTAGCTTTTTCGGTTCAATTCCAGTGGAAAAGGTTTTCTTGACGAGTACAACTCACTTCAATTATAAACTGACAGATTCAAATCAGATTCCGCAAAATAGCAGAGGAATTATGACCGTACTCTATTCCGTGAGCCCGGAAGGTGAGAAGTTTGCTCTTCCAAATGAAATAGACGCCCAGCTTGAATTTGAGAGACTCGAAACTCTAGCTTCAGAGCAAAGAAAGCAGGGCCGCGAAATAGTGGTGGTTCTTGGAATGGGTTTTGTGGGCGCCGTAATGGCTGCCGTAATTGCCGATTCCACAGACGATTCCGGTAAATCAACAAAGTTCGTCATTGGAATGCAGCGTCCAAGCACGCGTAGCTACTGGAAAATTCCCCTGATTAATAGGGGCATATCTCCCATGAAGTCCGAAGATCCTGAAGTCCCGGAGATCATTCATCGCTGTGTTAACGAAAAAAATACCCTTACTGCTTCGTATATTTATCAGGCGCTTACATTGGCCGACATCGTAGTAGTGGACGTACAGTGCGATTATATCAAAGAGTCTCTGGATGACGTGTCTACCGGGTACGTTCAGATGGAAGATCTCGAAAAGGCACTTGAAATAATCGGGGATCTCATACCCGCTGAAGCTCTCGTGCTGATCGAAACCACGGTTCCGCCGGGAACTACCGAACAGGTGGCATACCCTCTGATAAAAAAGGCGTTTCACAAAAGAGGAATAGAGTCAGAGCCGCTTATTGCACATAGCTACGAGCGAGTAATGCCCGGTGCAAATTACGTGGGATCCATCAGGAATTTCTGGCGAGTTTGCAGCGGAATCAACCAGGAATCCAAAGAACGAGTCGTCAAATTTCTTGACGATGTATTGGATACGAAAAACTATCCTTTAACCGTTCTGGATAGACCCATTGAATCTGAAACCGCAAAGATAGTGGAAAACAGCTATCGAGCCACCATACTTGCGTTTCTCAACGAGTGGAGCCTATTTTCCGAGCGGAACGGTGTTGACCTCGTCAAGGTCATCAATGCAATCAAAGTTCGCCCAACCCATTCAAATCTCATTTTCCCGGGACCGGGAATCGGCGGATACTGTCTTCCAAAGGATGGAGGACTCGGAGTTTGGGCATACAAGCACCTCATGGGTTTTCAAGACGATCTGTTTAAGATCACGCCCGCTGCAATCAATATAAACGATACCCGAGCTTTGCACGTTCCGGAGCTTGCCAGAGACGCCCTGAGAAATATGGGTCGCTACATTGCTGCATCCAAAGTTGCCCTACTGGGAGCATCGTACCGTGAAGATGTCGGCGACACTCGTTACAGTGGATCTGAGGTGATCGTGCGCAGGCTGGTGGAAATGGGAGCCGATGTCTGTGTATTTGACCCGTATGTTGATCACTGGTGGGAATTTGAAGCCCAGGATCAATACCCCTCACCCGGCAAGGGAAAAGCACGGTTTTTCAGGAGTCAGAAAAAATTAACCAATCTTTGCGTTGCACAAAGCTTGGATGAAGTTCTCAAAGATGCGGACTGCATTATTTTTGCCGTGCGTCATAAGCAATTCCTCGAGCTTAGTCCGGACGTTGTTTTCGAGAGCGCAGGCGGACCATTGGCCGTTATAGATTGCTTCGGAATACTTGATGATGATGCAATTAAAAGATATTTTGAATTAGGCTGTGAGGTTAAGGGTCTTGGACGAGGTCATATCAACAGACTTAAGAAGTTGTACAAAAAATCCCACTGATTCCTGTGATCAGCGTTGATTAGTAAGACGTTCGGAATTCGAATGGAGCTTCAACGACACGAGTTGACGGTTAAATTTTTTTATAAACTAATCGAAGAAAAACGTGCCGATCAGAAAGCTTCCGCAAACCACTGCTTCATTCGACCCATTACTTTGTCGAACATTCCCGATGCAGGGTAATCTTCAA
>CAZTJA010000139.1:0-6409 GCA_964613745.1 uncultured Syntrophaceae bacterium | reverse complement strand
GCAGCGATATTGTAGATGTTGATACGACCGTGTTCATCAGTAGCTACAATTCCATGGATCGAATTGTCGATAAGATTGGTTTGAAAATCCCTGGATGCTTCAAGGGCTCTCTCAAGCCTCACCCGGTCGCTGATATCAACCGCAATCAGCATGGCATAAAGGACTCGGCCTTCTTCATTGACTATCGGGGTCGTGTAGCTGAGGTAATTTGCTTCCTCTCCGGTCCCCTTTAGGCCGCAGTGTTCTTTACCGGAAGTCGTGCCTTCCCTAAATGTGGTATCCACGTGGCAATCATCGCATTTAGTCGAACTCTTTTTGAAAACCTGATAGCAGTGCATTCCCGTGCTACCTTTGAAAAGGGTTCGCATAAGTGTGTTCTGTCGGACTATTGTAAAATCTTTATTGATTACACATATGAAACAAGGCACTTGTTCGAACAGGTTCTTGTATTCTTCGCGACTCTGAGCCAGCTCCATTGTTCGTCGCTGTATCTGCGATCTCATCAGGTTGAATGCCCAGGAACACTCAGCGACTTGATCTTCCCCGCTGACTAGTGGTTTATAGTTGAAATCGCCGACCGCTATTTTCATTGCTGCATCCCTCAGCTTTGATATGGGCCGGTGCACTCGAAAAGTGCAGTACATGCCAATGGTGCTGAGCACCGCCAAGCAGGTGCCTACTCCAAGAAGAGCTATATCCAGAATGAGGGAATGTGCATGGGCATCGAAATTTCTCAGCGACATTCCTATGTCTAGAACTCCCAGCACCTTCTGGTCTGCAGGATGAATATGGCACGAAGCGCTCGAGCAGGTTTCCCTATTGTAAATAGGCGTTATCATTCCGAGCACCCTGTCGTTCCCATGTTGATGTACCCGGGTTCGATTATTTGTAATTACTTCACTGAATGGTTTATCTTCGGAATGACAGGCAAAACACGCTTCGGCTTTCTTATCGACCTTAGTGCCTATCTCGGATTCAACGTTGGAAAACTTTATGACGCCATAATGATTAAAAATTCTTATCGCAGAAATCTCATCCTGTTTGGCAATATCGCTAACGATGCTTCCTGTTGCAGCGGCATCATCGTTAAGCATGCTGTGATTTGTTGCGTTCATAATTGCCGCACTGAACCTGTCCGCTTCTCGGATCATTCGCTGGAAATAAAAGGTCTGCTGAATGTTTATAACTAAGTAAATGAACACCGCATAAGAAGCCATGAGCATCAGGCCAACGGCTAAGGTGATCCTGACACCCAGACTTCTGGACAGCGAAGTCCATCGCTCTTTCAGTCTGTTCACCTCGCCGCCTACTTTCTTTTTCGCGGGATTCCGGGTGTTGCTTGATCGGGTATTTAGGCGTCCAAGACCTCTTTGACTGCCTTAAGAAATTGATCTTTGTCTATGGGTTTTTCAACATACCCGTTGGGTCCCGGTATTGCTCGTTCGCTTATGAATGTTTTGAAATCTTTGAAATCCCATCTGTCAACGGATTCGATTCCCGTAACCATGATCACAGGGACGCCCTTGAGCTGATCGTCTTTTCGCATTTCCCTGTACATCTTGATCCCGGTTTTTTCCGGCATGATTAGATCGAGGCACACAAGATCGGGTTTCTCTTCTATGACCTTTTTCATCCCTTCAACACCGTCACATGCTTCGCACACGTCATAGCCGTTTTTCCTCAACAGGGTGCCAAGAAAAAGCAACACGTCTTGCTCGTCGTCTACGACTAAGATTTTTTTCGGCATGCCGGTCCCTCCTTCTTTTTTCGTTAGATTCGTTGGTTAATGTGTGACCAGGCAGGATTGCCGATATTCCATCAAGCCCTTGACAGACTGATAGCAAGCCTCGTGCCAGAACAGCATGACAGCTGCAAGGACAGGTTTGGATCATGTTTATTAGGGATTATGAATGACTCAGCCGTGGGAAAGTGAAACAACTTGGCAGTCAGTACATCTAAAATGTTGCAGGGTCGCGACAGGATTTTGTGATATGGGGTTACGTATTTAGTATCACAATGCTTTTGGAATGTTTTATTCTTGAAACGTTGTTTCAGATGATTGAAACGACTTGCCTATTCCGTATTTTTCCATCTTCCTCCAAAGAGTGGCTCGGCTCATACCAAGGCTCTTTGCCGCAACATTTCTGCGCCAATTAGCCGCCTCCAGTTCTTTTACAATCAGTTGTCTTTCTATAGAATTCAACTTTTTCTCAGATTTTGAGATAGGAGTAACAGGAGCTGGAGGTGCTGCATTTACGATTCCGAGTGGTAAGTCGGAACAATGTATAAGTGAGCCCTTGCTGTGGACAAAACTGTGTTCGATTGCGTTCGCCAGTTCCCGTATATTTCCTGGCCAGTGGTAAGCTTCCAAAATTTCCAACACCTGGTCTGCAATGCCCTGGATTGATTTTCCCATCTGCTTATTAAACTTCCTTATGAAGTGCCCGATGAGGAGAGGAATGTCTTCCGTGCGATCTCTCAAGGGAGGAAGATTCACGGGAAAAACATTAAGTCTGTAATATAGATCATCCCTGAATGATCCTTCGAGTACCATTTTGTAGAGATCTTTGTTCGTTGCAGTAATTAATCTCACGTCTATTCTTATCGTCTTATTATCGCCGACCCGCTGAAATTCCTTTTCTTCCAAAACACGCAGCAACTTAACTTGTATTGCAGGGCTGATCTCTCCGATTTCATCTAGAAAGAGTGTTCCGCCATTGGCTAATTCAAATTTACCTACGTGGTCTCTGATAGCTCCTGTGAACGCACCTTTTGCATGGCCGAACAGCTCCGTTTCGAGTACGCCTTCTGGAAGTGCGGAACAGTTTATGGCGACAAACGACTTCTCTTTTCTGGGACCATAAAAGTGAAGCGCCCTAGCAACCAACTCCTTCCCTGTTCCAGATTCCCCTTGTATCAAAACTGTTGTGTCCGTATTCATAAGTGAAGCTATAACTTCAAATACACCTTTCATTGCCTTGCTGTGACCAACAATGTGACCGTGTCCGTATTGCCGCGCCAGCTCTTCTCTCATCCAACGATTCTGAGATACATCTTTAAACGTTTCAAGCCCGCCTATGATCCTGCCGTTAGAGTCATAGAGAGGGGCAGCACTCACGAGGAGATCCAACAATTCATTTCTTTTGTTTCTTACTCTGATCTCAATGTCGTTTTGCGGGCGACCGCAGGAAAGCGCTCGATCCACGGGGCAATTCTCCTGACAAAGAGGGGTTCGCAGCAGCTTCGCACATTCCTTACCCAAAACTTCTTCTTTGTGGTATCCGGTAATTCTCTCCGCAGCGGTGTTCCATGATACGATCTTCCAATCTTTGTCCAGCGTCATCACACCTTCGGAAATGCTGTTCAGAATCGCCTGAAAGAGTTGATCGTTTTCCATCATTTTCTTTGCCTCCGTTCATTCCCCCGTTGGAAAGACACAATCGATCATCTACATATGGAATCAAGCTCGTGAACATCAAATCGTGCGTCCCGGTCCCGGATTTTCCACGTGGATAAGAGAGTTGTTTACTCCCGAACCATAGGGGACCCGCATTTTGGGCAATTTTGGGTGGAGCATGGGGTTCCCTGTTCATGAGGTGTTTTTTCGCCGCACTTTAAACAGACGCAGTTTCCTCCAATACCCCTGTTACGACCTGCTCCCGTTCCTCTATCGGAAGATCCTTTTCCGCTTCCTTTCCCTGCGCCGGAACCTCTACCGGGTGATCTGCAAATACCTGAGTGAAGCATTTCATCTCTCCTTGGAAATAAAGAAGCCGTGAAAACAAGGGAATAACAGTGCTTGTTATTCTTGGCCGAAGTGCGGAGTTTTCGGCATTCAGGTTGTTCATGAGAGTGACTCGAAGAAATCGAAGAAAACCGTTATAAGTATGAAAGTTGCGTATCAATTCACGCTAATTCTTAAGCAAAACACATGCCATTCATGAAAAAGCCGTCGCTCGTCTTATGGCCTCAGTTTCATTTAGGGCTATGCTGAAACGACAATGCATTCTGCAATATTTTTGACTTAATTGCTTTAGAGAACTTAATCCTGAATCTCAAGGACAGAGCTTGTCGTCAGTTTAAAACATGGGAAAAATAGACCACTGTTGCTTTACTCACATACAAAATTCTTTTGAATCCCGAATTTTTCGCATGTTCTTTCATGGAGATCTTCGGTGGTGTTCAGAGCATTGATCAAAACCGGGGCACCTGAATCATGCCGCCACTCCTTCATAAACACTGCGATCAGCTCCTAAACACATTTAATGCTGAAATGCCGAGCAGAGTTGATGGGCCACTGAGAAAAGCTTGCCTTCCAAATTTGTCCAAAATGTGCAGAGTATTCTGGATAATCTCTCCGAATTATTGATAATGAAATGTTTGAAAATGATTGATGTATGAGCCTAGCATTGGTCAATGCGGCCCGATAAGTCGCGCAGCAATGTATTTTCTATGTTTGACGGGAGGCACACTTGGAAAAGGTAAATCCCTGGCCCACAAAGAGTTGGGCGGAAATCCTTCGGGATACCAACGATTTCGCTCAATCCATTTCGAGGCCCGGAGTTAGTGGTGTTCGAATTTCCGAACGCGTGATCGAACCGGTTTTCGGCCGATATGTGACACGAAATGCCGAATTCCGAGATGAATTGGAAGATTTGGCCGTCGGCTTGGAAAGCTTTGCCCGGAGACCGAGGGTGAAACGACCATTCAATATACTATTGTCAGCCGCTCCCGGTTCCGGAAAGTCCTTTCTGCTGAAACAGTTAGCCCAGTGCCTCTCTTCGGATATAGAAGTAGAATTTGACGAATATCATGTGTCGGCCTTCCGATCCGTAGAAGACCTGTATGGAGCATGGCAACGGGTCCAATCTGCGAATCTACAAGGAAAATTACCTTTTGTCTTTTTCGACGAAGTAGACGGCCAGGTTGATGGAAGGTATGTGTTGGCGAACTTTTTGGCGTCAATGTGGGATGGTTTGTTTCACATCGGCAAAGATTCCTTTGCTCTTGGTAAAGCAATATTTGCATTTGCAGCGAGCAATATGTTGCCCAATCCGACAATTGATCCGTCTAATTCCATTGAAAAGATCAGCTATCATGAGTTTGTTAGTGCATGGAAGGACGAAGTTCAGTTGAGCATTACCTCACAAATTGGAGACGGCATTTCTCCCAACACTCGTCCCGTCATCCCAAAGTGCAGAGACTTTGTTGACAGAATAGATAGGATGATCTGCATTCCGCCTATAAGTCCGGTCATGATAGGTGAAGATTTTCGAGAGGAACTCTTGGATATTGCTTGCCTGCTCGTGAAGAAGCATTTTGAAGAAATCGAAGAAATAGAGGAATCAGCCCTGATGGCCCTTGTCGCAGACCTTATGGAATCTTCTTCGCGCAGGTCCGCTGAGCGCTGCGTTTTTTGCGCTCGCCCGGACGGCAATCGATTCGGCTTTTCAGCTCTACCCAAATCTGAGCAAGTAAGATTCCAGAATCAGTGCGACCTGAAATTGGAAGATCACATGGACATGTGGGTGAGAGTGAAAATCAGATCAAAGTAATTGCCCAGTAGTCCTAAAGGTTTCGATCAAAAGGCGACTCTCGAAAAAACCGCCTTCTCTCAACATCTCTTTGCGTTAAGGCCGGAATCGGACTTGTCCTCAGTCGATCAAAGCATCTTGCTGAGGTATTCTGTACAACATTGCATAAAGCACGGGCACAAAAATCATGGTTAGAACACAGGCAAACAGCAGACCGAACATGAGAGCTACGGCCATTGATGCAAAGAATGCATCAGTGAGAAGCGGGATCATACCGAGAACCGTGGTGATGGCAACCATCAGCACAGGGCGAAGTTTCGTAACGCAACCCTTGATGACCGCCTGATGGGGCGGTGCTCCACCGGAAATTTCCGTATTGATCTTGTCCAAGACTACGATTGAATTCTTAATCTGCTCACCACCCAAACTCAAAACACCCAATAGAGCCATGAATCCGAAGGGTTGTCCCGTAAGCAGAAGACCTGCCGTTACTCCTATTATGCATAAAGGAACAGTGAGCCAGATGACCAGTGTGGTTCTCACTGAGTTGAAGAGGCACACAACAATAAACACCATAAGTGTTAGAGCCATTGGTAGTGGTTTTGCCAAAGCTGCCCGGGCATTGGTCGAATCTTCGTACTCTCCTCCCCATTGGAGCGAATAGCCGGGCGGCAATTCTATCTGCTCTATGCGATCCCGCACACGATTGAATAATCGGCTCGGCAGTCCTTCTCTGGGATCCGCATGTACGGTAATCGTGGGCACGCGGTCTCGCCTCACAACGACTGGGTCTTCCCAAGCCATTTCAGTACCAAAGGCCACCTGTTTCAAAGGAATCATTCTCTTAGCGGCAGGACTCCATATTTGCATACTGT
>CAZTJA010000138.1:3217-6423 GCA_964613745.1 uncultured Syntrophaceae bacterium | reverse complement strand
ATTGTATTGAAACCGGCGGTTCGGGCAGTAACCGATTGAAAGCAGGCCCCAAGAATCTTGTCCCACAATGTGACCTGATCGTATGTCAATCCGCACGATAAGAGCAGCAACATTCCCACGAAAAGTAGCCCCGCAGTGACCCGTAGTACAACTCGTGAATTCAAGGACCAGTGTTGGGCTGCCGTTAGTTTCCTTCCACTTGTGATATTGCGCGACTTGATTTCGTGGAGCACGGCGTAACCAAGACCGCCAAGGACAATCAACGTCATTATAGTGACTTGAACCCCAACGTTTGTGCCCATTAGATTAGCTCTGTAAAGCGAAAAACCGGCATTGCAAAAGGCGGACACTGAATGAAAAATAGCTGAAAAGACTGCGTTGGAAACGGGTTCATTGGGAAGAATAAACGCGAAGAGACTCACTGCACCTGTGGCTTCGATTGCAAATGTTATTAGCAAAATACTTCGAAATGTCTTTTTGAATTCGTCTCCGGCATCCTGTTGGAAAAAAGTGTCACTGACCAAAGCCTGCGATTGGAGAGACATTCTCCGGCCCATAAAAAGAAAAGCCAATGCAGCCAAGGTCATTATTCCCAAGCCGCCGATTTGTATGAGAGTCAGGATAACGATTTGGCCGAAAAAAGTGTATTCCGTTCCGGTGTCTAATACGGCTAGGCCGGTTACGCAGACCGCGGAAGTCGAAGTGAAAAGGGCGTCAACGAAACTGTTTTTTTCAGGTACGTGAGAAATCGGCAACCACAAAAGGACTGCGCCAAGGAAGATTACTCCAGCAAATCCTCCCACGAGAGCTGTTTCAGGAAGACCGAGAATTTTTATTGCGTATCGGGTAATTCGCATGAATAGGAACTCTATGTCCTTGAAATCGAAAAAAAGGCGTTCCACTTGAGCTGCATCAAAGTAGAACGCCTTTTAATACCATTTTGTCGGCGAACACACCAAACTATAAAAACTTGCCACGGCCAAAGAAGTAAACAAATCTTCTAAGGCTCACCACTTCCGAAACGAAAGAGTTGCACTGAAAAAGTCCTAATTTGAAAGTAGAATTTTTTCATTAGGGTGACTGCCCAACCACTGTATGTCGCCATGTTCAAGATCGAAAATCGCTCCAAGAATTGAGATCTTTCCTCCAGCTAATGCCTGTTTCAATTTAGGGCTTTCCTTCAACAAAGTCTCAATCTGATAATGGACATTCTGGTGGATGGAGGCATTGAGCAAATGATGGTCGTTTCCGTTCGCATCCGGTTTACGGGCACGCTCCACAGCCGGTTTAATCCGTTCGGCGATTGTGGCTATATGGCCGTCGAGATGTTCCCCATGCACTACGGCGGTAACTGCGCCGCATTTTGTGTGGCCTAGAATAATAAGCAGTTTTACACCCAGGTGTTCAACTGCGTACTCCAGCGATCCGGTTATGCTCGGTCCGCAAATATTTCCCGCGACACGCATTACAAAGATGTCTCCGATGCCCCGATCAAAAATGAGTTCCAACGGAACTCTCGAATCCGAGCACGAGACGATTGCGACAAAGGGGTTTTGTCCTTGTTCATGTGTTTCGAGTAATCTTGCTTTGCACCTGTTTGTTCCTTCGGTCTTGCCGCAGACAAAACGTGCATTGCCTTCTTTTAGCAGCGTCAGCGCTTCTTTTGCGGATATAGCATTTGCCGGCATGAGTCCTCCAACACGGATTGTCGAGAATGTTTGTCTACCAACCTTTGCTTTTTATGATCTTGTCTATTTCCGCTTGCCGAATCCTCTCCTCCTGACCGGCTTTACGAGCATACGCCTTCGTAATTTTCGTGACCAGTTCAGCAGTCTCCATAGGCTTCAGAAGGTAATCGTAAGCCCCGAGCTTGAGACCGGCAATGCCCGTGTCCAGCGTGCCGTGACCCGTGAGCATGATCACTTCAATAAGAGCGTTTAATGCTTTGATCTCCTTTAATGTGTCAATTCCGCTTTTGCCCGGCATGACCACATCTAAAACGACTACATCGGCTTCTTTTTCCTTCAGCAAACTTATCGCCTGATCTCCGCTCGTTGCCGTACGAACATCAAACCCTCGAGCTGAGAGTCGCTCACCTAAAGTTTCTGCAAAATCGATTTCGTCGTCCACCAGCAAAACTTTTATGTTCATGAATATCCTCCGAATAAGTTATGTCAAAATTCTTAAACTAGCTCTGTTCGTGATTGTTTTCATCCAAACGACTCGTGTTCAAGTGTGCTTCCCTTATTTTCTCAATCAACTCGTCAAAATCGCAAGGTTTCGTGAGGTAATCATACGCTCCGAATGCGATGCCGTCCCGTGCAGCTTGTTCCGAGCCATGTCCCGTCAGCATGATCACCGCCATTGAAGGCGTCATTTTCTTGAAAATTCTGAGGACCTCTATACCGTCCATGTCGTTCATTTTAAGATCGAGCACGGCCACATCGAAATCCATTTCTCTGGCTGCCTGTATGCCGCTGGTGCCATTGAGTGCGACCCGCACAACGAATCCTCGCTTGCGGAGTCTGCGGGCCAATATATTCACATATGCTTCTTCATCATCCACAAGCAGTAATTTAAGATTTTCATGAAAGCTGTCAGTCGGCATTATTCGCGTCCTGAGATTTGTTCATTTTTGTCCATTGTCAGGCGGATTTACGCTTTGCCTTTGGAATGGGGAATTTGACATGGAACTGTGTTCCGAGTCCCTCTGAGGTATTGACGGTGATTTCTCCATCTAATTTCTTCATAATTCCATAGCAGATGCTCAAGCCGAGCCCAGTCCCTTTGCCTACTTGTTTGGTCGTAAAGAAGGGATCAAAAATTCTGGGCAAAACATAACTCGGGATTCCCGGGCCATTGTCTTCAACATCTACAACCACGTAATCTTCTTCGCTTCTGGTTGTAATCTGGACAAGGCCGCCCTGAGCTTCCAGTGCATCGACTGCATTGTTAATCAGGTTGATCAAAACCTGCTGAGCTTCAGTTGGGGAAACACGAATGAGAGGCAAATCGTCGCCTAAAACGGATACCAGCTTTAGGTTGCCGCTTCTAATCCTTTGCTGACATAAGGCAACAGCCTCTCTAACCACGTCGTTTATGTTTACTTTCTTCGGAATGGGATCGGTCTTGCGTGCAAAACTGAGAAGCTTATGAGTAATCTGTTTGCAGCGTGCTCCTTGAGTCCTGATTTGGTCAAGAGATCG
>CAZTJA010000138.1:0-3117 GCA_964613745.1 uncultured Syntrophaceae bacterium | reverse complement strand
GCAATGAGAATGGAACCGATAATGAAAATGGTCAGCGTAATAGCCTTAGCCGTAAAGAGGGCTGAATAGGCATCACTGATGGTTTGCTGAAAAATAAGAACCCATTCGCCTTTTTTAAGATCCGAGGTCACGTACAGTATGTCTTCCGCTGAGATTTCGGAAAGCTCTACACTCCTCGGGGAATTTACTGCGGCTTCACTCGAGGTCAATCGGCCGATGTATCTGCTGATTAACGGAACCGCTACGGGATTCGGTTTTGTCTGAAATTCTCCTTCCCGGTTGATGATAAATGCTGAACCGGTCTGACCGATTCTGATGCCTTCAACCAGGGAACTGAATTTGTCAAAATCCACCGTGGCTCTTAGTAACCATTTTTTTCCGTCCGAAGTTCCTTTTGCGGCCACGATAAAATGCGGAATGCCTCTCAGACCCGGAAAGACATTGCTTATATAGTCTTGTGTAGACATGGCTTGCTTGAACCACGGAGCATCCCCATATCTGGCGTTTTTGAGGTTGAAGGGACCGGCGTACGTGACTTGGTTGCCGTCCTGATCGATCACCCCCAGGTCGATAAACATGCTTCCAAAATTCTTTTGTAATATCCTGAGCTTTGAGTTCAGTACATTCTCATCGGACAATTGTTCAAACGAGTTTGAGTCAACGATCGCCTGAATATCAGCGAGTCTTTCGCTCAGGAAAGAATCTATGTTTTGCTTGTGTTTCAAGACGAGCACCCGCAGGTGTTCGTTCACTTTGCCCCTGTACGAAGATTCAAAATAATAGAATAGGGTTAAAGTAATCAGGGCTAGGGGTATAACCGAAACACTGACTATGATTAAAACAATGTTTCGGTTAAGCGATCTGTAGTAACCCTCGTTAGGCTTTGGGGGTTTACCCATTGACGACCTCTCGGTCCAAAATCGGGACCGTATGAGAGCTGCACATAGATAATATAATAGATTGTCCCAGTCGAGACGAGGACTTAACGACCACGTTGTGACCGAAGGTATTTACCGGCCGCTTCTAATATCTTTTCTTGATGGTTGTGTTTTTTCCGACTCGCCAGCTCAATTTTGGAAACAAGCTCTTCCAGATCTGCAGGTTTCATCAAGAAGTCGTACGCTCCGAGTTTCATGCCTTCGATAGCATCTTCTACTGTGGCATGGCCGGTCAGCATTATTACCTCGACGATAGGGTGCTCCGATTTGATTTTTTTCAATACTTCAATGCCGTCCATGCCCGGCATTTTAACATCCAACAAGACTACATCTATCTCCGCCGACTCTCGTAAGGCCTTTAAGGCTTCGCCTCCTGAAGCGGCAGTAATGACCTCCACTCCTCTATGCTCAATACGCTTTCGCATTGCTTGTACGAAAGCTTCCTCATCATCCACCAGCAGCAATCGGGTACCAATCATCAGATTTCTCCATAATTGTTGTTCGATACTTGTGGTGATTCCGGCAATTCGGAAAATTTCCTCTTATACATGATGCGATGGGATTACCAATGCACTCTGCCCATCCTCAGGAGCTGCTCACGATCTTTGGGAATCTCGGCATCAAAAAGAATTGCAGCAACGCTGTTGAAGAGATCGGATAATTTGAGAATACCTTCGAGTTTTTTTCCGCTCAGCACCGGAACAATGGAGACGCCCTTTTCCATCATTAAGTCGATTGCTTTTAAAACCGAGTCTTCCGGTTGTACCGTTCCGGCGAACGGAACAACGAGCGTACGCAGTTTAGTTTCAGCCATATCAAGTTCGCATGGTGCATCCTGTTTTTCGCAGAGATGCCGAACCCCTTTGAGCAGATCGACTAAATGCACAAACCCCAACGGAGTGTAATCATCATCCAACACGAACGGCGTTGAATGCCCATGTTCCAGTTTACTCTCTTCAGATATGATTCGAAGTGTCTTAATAGCTTGACTTATCGTTATATCGGCTCGCAGGAGCGGCCAATTCTTAGGAGAAATCATCAACTTAGAAACAGGTACGGTGTGCGGCATACTTCACCTCTTCAGGTATGCGAATAATCATGTCCGACTGTGTGCGAGTTAAGGAGCTGATGAATTAATCACCACGCCTGAGGGCAATCTGCATGGCCCGGGCTTCAGCAATCTTGTCTTCATGAGTTCTTTTCTTGTTTTTGGCCTCATTGAGCTTGGTCATCAAAATGTCCATGTCACAGGGCTTCATAAGATAATCAAGAGCGCCCATCTTCATTCCGTCTATGGCGGATTCAACCGTGGCATGGCCCGTCAGCATTATTACTTCGATCAACGGGTATTTGGTCTTTATTGCCTTCAGTGTCTCGATTCCATCCATTCCGGGCATCTTCACGTCTAAGACAACTATGTCTATATGAGAATCTTCAGCTAATTTGTTGAGAGCTTCTTGACCACTCATTGCTATCGAAATTGCCAATCCTCTCTTATCAAGACGCCGAGCAAGGGCTTCTATGAAAGGAGCTTCGTCATCGACCAATAAAATCTTTGTGTTCATTTCTATTCTCCTCTCTTGCGAGGGCGGTTAAATCTGGTTTTCTGTAGATCGTCTCGGATGTGATAATCGGATGAAATTTGCGCCATGTTGAATGAACATGGCGCAGTTTATTTAGTACCTTAACAACAAGAAAACTGATGAAATGAGCAGACTTACTAAAGTTATTGGAGCCGCTTCCTTCACGAATCCTCCGAAGGAAATCTTATATCCGGCTTTTTCGGCAATACCTGTGGTCACGACATTCGCGGAAGCTCCAATGATGGTACCATTTCCACCGAAACATGCGCCAAGAGCCAGTGCCCACCAGAGAACTCCGGTTTCCGCACCGGGTATTGTCTTGTTGAGAAAAACAATGATGGGCAGCATTGTTGCCGTGTAAGGTATGTTATCGACTATCGCCGATGCGATGCCGGACACCCATAAAATGATGAGCACGGCCAACCAGAGTTTGCCCTGACAAACATCTTTTATCCAATCGGCGATCACCTGGAGAATACCTGTTTGTTCGGCACCACCCACGACTATGAACAACATGATGAAGAAGACGAGAGAGGGCCATTCAATTTCTTTCTCAAGAAGTTCCACAATGTCCATTTTGCAGAGCAATACTATGA
>CAZTJA010000137.1:0-6451 GCA_964613745.1 uncultured Syntrophaceae bacterium | reverse complement strand
AGGCATAGTCTGTTGATAATCATCAGAGAACTCAAAATTAATAATGCCAAACTCAGATTTATCTATTGAACCATAGCTTATATATATAGAAATGTCACTCTCTTCATTTTCTCCAAACCCACATGTAAATCCAAAGTTTATATCATTTTTAGAATCAAGATGGAGTATTTTATCGTCAGTGTTCATATTAATAAAAGTGTATTCTTTACTCTCTTCTTGCATTTCCGCAAAAACAATATCTCCGAAATCAGACAAATCTTGGTTGAAATAATAGTCACATTTCTGTAAATCACTCCATATTCCAACCACATTAAAAACAGGGTCTATCTCTTTTAGCTGCATAATCAGATTTTTGCAGTAGGAGATATACTCTGCTGCATCCATTACTCTATTTTCCAGCCGTGTAATGATTTCATCTACACTCATACTTTTATATTTTTCAAAGAATTACAATGCTATTAAGACAAATACACAATACATTCCTTCATATTAAACCAACCTACCGATTAGTTCGTTTACCTTTACTATATTTCAACAGTATCTTTTTTAACCACTCAGGAGTGTATTCTTCAGAGCGGGGAAACATGTCAAAATCTTCTTTAAATTCTATTGGCTCTGTCCAATCTTCAAAATATTCGCTTTTAGAATCATAGTCAAATGAGATTGAATAATTATCGTCTTCATTTACTACTAACTTAACATTATACCAAGCACCTTCTTCAGGAAAAATAGCATACATATCTTTTCGCATTTCAAGAAATACTTTTGGTATTGTTTGTTCATCACAGAATACAGCTAAATCAACTGTATCCACTTTTCCTTTATCGCTAAACGCCTCAACGGATTTTGCTCCATTAACGACATAGAAATTAAGATCAACTTCCTTCCATCCATTTGTTTTTTTAAATTCAACAATTTTAGTTGTTAAAAAGTCTACACTTCTCATTACATGTTCATTAGTATTGTACTGTTGAACTTGCACACGAGTAACAGATGAGCCTACTGAAAGAGTTGTCGCATAATAAGTAAATTCGTAATCAAAAATATTTATTTTAGTTAAACTATTTATGAAATATAGCCAATACTTTTCATTTAAACTACGGTTGATATTCATAATATCATCTTCTCCACCACTAAAGGGTAATGAACCTATAAAAAGGGCACTCCACAACTCTGGGTCTGAATCCCAAGTAAGTTCGTCTTCTTCAGGAACGAAACAATCACTAAGTTGTTCTTGGCACAATCTTTCTATGGATTGTAATATATAGCCTTCAGAAAAAAGACCACTATTTATTCGATTCTCAACTTCTGATCTCAGACGATTAATAAAAATACGTAACTCTGATTCGCTTATTTTTCTTCTTGTATAATCAAGAGAGTGTTTTAAAGCATTGTCAAATGTATCATCTTTAGGGCAGAGTTTATCCCAAACCTCTTTGTTTATAGCCAGAGTGTTTAAAATAATAAATGACAGTTGCGCCCCATCATAGTGAGATAATATTTCTTTTCTCAAAGCAAAATCCAAGTATCCTTTTGGACTTTCTTGAATCGAAATTATCGCCTGCTGTTTAAGGATTTCCAAATTATTCATATTCAATACATTCTTGCTATTTTGTTAATTCAAACAAATTATTGCAGTCTTCACATTTTATTTGCATTTCTAACTTGAACATAAGTTCTCGCATTAGCGGCTCACTGCAATCATCAACCCTACACCGGCGAGGATAATGATGATTGATATAATAATCAGACCTATGCGTAACCCTTTATCGCCGAACAAATCGTATAATAGTAAAAGGGGATTGAATCTGCCGGTGCGTTGCCCTGTCATATCCATTGCCCATTTACAGCGGCGAACGGCTCCATAGAGTAATATAATGCCCAATCCGATAAGTACCAATCCTCCGTAATCTTTGAAGATTACCGTGCTAATCTCTTTTTCTGTTTCCATAATTATTTTATTTTTAGTTAGTTCATTTTATTACCTCTTTAAGCAGGCGAATATTCCTTTTGGGGTAGCCAAACGAACACGCAACGCTTTTTTTATTGAGGTCGTTTACGCTATTTATCCACACCCTATCTTTGTCGAACACCACAAACACCTGCTCGCCCCATGAGAGGCTCGGAAAACGGCGAATGGTGTGTGCCGCTATGCAATCCTCGCCAACGTGGTCGAGTATCCAGTTGTTGCGATTGGCAATCTCGACAACGATTTGCTGAATCTGCTCCATTGTCAGTGTAGTGGCTATCGGCTCGAAATAGAGCTTGGCACGCTGACGGCGATAACTGATATAGGCAAGCAGCAAGGGAAGTGCTCCGAACCAAAATAATACAGAGAGTGACATCTCGACACCCGCAGCGTATTCATAGAGGCTGACGCCCACAAAAATAAAAGGAATTATCAATATGGTAAGCGGAAAGCCGTAGTGCGTATATGCACAACTTGTATTTAGATTGAGCCGACGATACTTAAGAACAAACTCTGCCATTGTTTGCGTCACCTCCTTGCGAAATCGCAACCATAAACCGAGATAGACCAGTAGCATATAAACTCCGGCTATGACGAGCCATACCCATATAGAGGGTGTATCGCCACCAGTCGGGCTATGCGTTCTGCCACCTGTTACTTCCAGCTCGGCATCGGGAAGAGGGTAAGAAGTGCCACCAAAGGCAAGTTCTTTCACCGATAGGGTATAGTTTCCGCTTTCCGCTCCCTCTCGTGCGACATAGATAAACTTATATGTTTCGTCGCTATTTATTGCCGAATAGTGGTATCCGCCCGATTCCATCACCTGCCCATTCAGCGTGACTGTGGGGCGTGCGCTGTCCGGTTTTCGATTGCAGGTAAGCACCACCTCAAACCGTTCGCCCTGTCGGGGACGTTTGGGGTCGATGGTGATGGAGCACTCCACTCCGTCCATATTCGAGAGAGCCGACTCATACCGCACGGAATCGCTCTGTGCCACAACCTCTCTCGCACCTATCAGGCAAAAGAGGAAAACCAAAAGAAACTTTACTCTATTCACCGAATAGGAACAGAGCATACACAGGGAGACTAAAACGGTTGATATTCGAGCCATCGGTTATTTGTTTTTCAGCTTTTTCATAAATTTCACCGCCTCTTCGTCTTCTAATACCACGCCTCGCTGACACCACTCCTTTGCCTGTTCATAGTCACGTTTCACGCCACGACCATAGTAATAGCACTCCGCAAGGGCTTGATTGGCACTCGGCTCACCTTGTCTAACGGACAGATTGAAGAATCCGAACGCTTTGTCATAGTCACGTTTTACGCCTTGACCTTTGTAGTATGCAATGCCGAGCATCAGGGCACAATATCCGTCGTCAGCATCCACTCCCTTCTCTGACCACTTGATTGCCTCAGCGTAATTGCGTTTTACACCGCTGCCAAAATAGTATGCGATTGCCACATTGCGATATGCGTCATAAAAGTCATTATTTGCCGAAGCCAACCACCACTCAAATGCCTTTTTCTCATCGGCGGCAACCACCTCTCCATAGTGATAAGCCAATCCCAACTCAAACATTCCCTGTGGGTCGCCCATGTGGGCTGCCTTTTCATACCATTCGAAGGTTTTAATCGAATCTTTCTCTATGCCTGCCAACCCACAGTTATAGTAAATCGACATCATCATATATGCCTTAGCGATGTCTGATTTAAATGCAGGATTAGATGTATCGGCATTGCGTGCAATGCAGCGACGCACCCAAGGCAGAGCACTCTGGTAATCCTCTTTTGATTGAATAATGACAAACGCCATACTCGATTCGAGCGATGCGACTTCGGCAAGAGCGGTAGAGTCTCCAGCCTCTAATTTAGCCATTGCCGCCTCTAATCGTTGCGTAATACGCTCGACGGTTTCCCGATAATTCTGTTCATATTCCGGGCTGAGCGTTTTAATTTCTTGTGCAGTGGCAGCCGATATTGCCACAAATCCACAAAGCAGTAGTGTTGTTAATCTCTTCATAAGTTCTATCACATTTTTATTATTTTGTAAGTTAATATGGTGTCCGTACAAACTATTGTAACACAATCTCTTTCGGGTGAAACATCCAACGACACAGGTTGTATATGGGCAGGCACAGCCATAGGGTCTATGTATGTATTTTCATCATCTTGCTCTTTCTGACCCGTATCGCCCTGATACACCTCCAGCACTCCTCTTTTTAAATACAAACAATTTCCACGCATCCGAATATCGAACGGAGCTTCACGCAATATGTATTTCTCATTCTCTATCACTTTTGCCGTCGGGATAAATGTGCCTTTTAACAAATAGGGAAAATAGGGAGCATAAAACCCCATACAGCATAAAGCGATAATCGGCAGCATCCAAAACGCAATTAAATACCCTTTTATGGCTCTGCGGAACTTAATATGTTGCGGAATCGAACAACTCACAACGATAGCCGTCAAAAAAGTAACCCACGCTATAAAATGTCCCATATTCCAACAAAGTTTATCTTCCGTTGGGATGGTAAACAGTATAACAGCTCCGCTTATCAGTGCTGTTATATGAATAAATAATATTGGCTTAAAATATCTATCCACCTGTTTCTAATCTCTAAAAGTGTCAAAAACTATATATCTCTTTATCGCCTCGCCCTGTTTTAAATTTCATATTTTTCGTCTAAATCAATTTTTTTCGTCTGTTTCGTTCTCTTTGCGGACATGTTCTATTCTCTCCCGATTGTCGATAATAAACTGCCGCAGTTTTGTCGATTCCACAGCTACCTCTTTGACTATTTCAGCCTGCATCGTTTCTGGTTTGAAGCTTAGTTTAGGGTAAGCCAATCCGATGTAACCGCTCTTAACGCCCTCTTCGTCCACTGTTTCGAGGATTTTGATGAATTTGTCAGACACATCGATAGCATAGCTATTTATAGGTTCTCCTAAAATTTTACTGAAAGCGATTTGTGCCTGCTTTGATTCGAATGCCGCATCGCCCACACCACCTGTCTCTTCTATCATTTCCATATAGATGCCGCTACGAAACTCTGCCGTATAGAACCAATAGATAGCATCCTCTTTCTGCCCCACATCGTAGAGCCGAATCGCCAACACATAGAGGGCTTCGATGGGGGTCTGGTCGATTTCCGTGCGAATATCCTCTGCTACGAGCTGCAATTTTGCGGCATCGTCGCTTTTGAGCCTATCGCTGAATTTACCCACCTGAATCGTCAATGGGTCACAGTTGTACCAAGGCTCAACCATTATAGGCATCCGCTGAGGTTTCTCGTTGCAACCAACGCAACAAATCAGTGCCAGCATTGCGACAAATAGGTTTATTTTCTTTTTCATAACAAACTATTTGTTTGTTTTAATTTTGCAGTCATATTTTTATTCATCGTATTCATACATTATTACTGCTGTCATTTAGTGTTGCTAATGGGTTCGCGGCTAACTGCGTTTAGCCGTTGGGGTGATTGTTGTCTGCACGGTATAAATCTCAATCCGATGAATAAGCAACCTGTCCCAATAAGCGGATAGATAATGCCACATAAGACTGCAAGTATATTCAAGCCCCGTTCATCTCCTACCATGCCGTCTAAACCGACAGCTTGCAATAAGAGGTTTGTAATTTGCCAATCGAATAGGTTTTGGTCTAAACAGACAAAACCGAGCCACAAAACAATAGAGCAACATTCCAAACCCAGCAATAATATGATAACTTTAGGCTGACTAAAATATAGCTTATAAACCTTGTAGATTATCCATATATCCATAACCATCAGCATTCCTAAAAAGCCATACTCCATCACACCATATATTCCGAACAGCCGCCCAAAACCTAAACCGCCACAAAACAGTGTTATCGCTATCAGTAAAAAACTGAAAGCTGTCAATGGCAGTATAGATTGGACTGTTTTATTCATTTCGCTATTGTTAATAATGGGTTTCAACTAACTGCATTTAGCCGTTAAGATGATTGTTACCAATATTTATTTTTAGTTTTCCAATAAGTATGTATTGGCTATGTAGTATTTTCGCTTCATTGTACCCGTTTCAATTTACGTATGAATAAGATATATGCACCTGCCAAGCAAGGTATAAAGCTTAAGTACACAGGACACAATAGACCAATCGTCCCCCAAGAAAAAGTCATTCCTATAGTGGCATGACCTACCATCATCAATAGTGGCAAAAGAAAAAACGACAGGAAACGGTACACTTTATCTTCTCTGACACTTCTTGAACAGTTCAGCAATAGGGTTGCAGCACCGATAGCAAAGGCAAGAATCATAAATTGATACAAAACAAATATAACGATAGAAGATGAAGGTTCTATAGCTTTAGGCATAACTAGCAACATTACCCCTGTGATGCACCAATTTCCCAATACACTGGCACATAACGTTCCGAACCAGAGTCTTAGTAGCCACCAACCCCATTTCGTCCGGCGGCTATTTTGTTCTTCTTCCTTTCTTA
>CAZTJA010000136.1:0-6454 GCA_964613745.1 uncultured Syntrophaceae bacterium | reverse complement strand
AATCCATCCAATTAGATGTACACCATACATGAAATTACTCGTGTAGCAACCAATTTATGCGACGAGGTGGATTCAAGCAGATATGGAGGGTGTACTGGATTACACCCCATAAAGATAATGACATACCCGACATGTTTCGGGTGCGTTGGGCATACGTTTGCAAGCTGATTCATGAATTCGTTCCGGCGAGCTATGGGAATTTGACATGAGCGAGTCCATAAACGTACTTTCGTATTCGTGACAACGTTCGCTAAATCGAACTCTGTAGAATTTGCATGTTTCAGAATTCCAAATATCGAGAAGATCCTTTTCGGGAATCCTGCCGTAATGAATCGTAGGCGTAAAAGCATCCTTCCCGAGGAAAGTTGTGGGGCCGCCGTAAACGGCGTTAATGCATGGGCCGACTGTTCCATCATAGGCCACGAACATGGAGCCTCGGGGATCCTGATCGCAAACGGGGCGTTCCGAAGGAATGAACGGAGATAGCGTGGCAACCAGACCTAATCTTTTTGCGAGTTTAACTGCTTTTTTCAACAAGGCTTCTCGCTTTTTTATTTCCGGTGAAGTGTTCGGTCCAAAAAGACCGCAGTCCCGGCCGTGTGTTCCGCGAATTACTTCACACTGTTTCATGTTCACGTGGTCCACACCAAGCTTTGAAGCAAGTTTGACTATATCTTCGATTTGATGAAAATTAGCCGACATGATTACAAAATTGATCATGGTTTTCGGCAGTCCATTTCTACGTAACTTGGAAACTTGCTCCAGGTTTTTACATACGATGTCAAAATCTGAACCTTGGCGGATCCTTTCATACGTTGATTTGTCAGCCCCATCTATGGATACACACAACCAGTCCAGGCCCGCCGATATGAGAGCTTCCGCCTTAGAGCGGCTCAAGAGCAGTCCATTAGTCAGAAGGCCGGCTTCACAGCCCGCCGACTTTGCGTCGTTGATCCATTCGGGGATGAGTGGCTGAAGTAACGGTTCGCCTCCGCCGGTAAAATCTACGGAAATTACTTCAGGCAAATGCCTCCGCAGCGATTCCCAAATTTCCGGTCTCATCAGAGCCTTGTTGTCAAGATGATCCCGGACGTCTATCCATGGGCACATAATGCAACGCAGATTGCATGACATTGCCGATTCAACTTGAAGCAGTTTCCAGCGTCTATTCATAAGGCCGTGACTTTGAGTACCGAGTTCATCCCGGGCACTTTGGGGTCGCGGCAAAAAGAGGCGTTGCAAAAGCTTGCGTATCATAGATGATTTTTTTCTTTTTCCTGATCATTCACCAATTAAGCACTTGCCGTTGTGAAACATTTGAATCTAATTACAGGTCGACGAGCGTAACTCGCATGGCTCAAACCGCGGAAAAGATCCTCTGGAGATTACACAGAAAGCCTTGATGTTTCGGTTTTAAGATTGACCAACTGTATGGTAGGAATGCAGACGCACCCCATTTCTCCTTAAACTTACGGATACCGGGATTTATTCCAAGTCCCAGATTCAAGAATCTTTTTCCTGATTCGGCAGCAAGATGGGCGGATTCATACAAGAGAAGATCAGATGTGCCGGGTATATGCACTGCACGACTTCGAATATTAAAAAGATAAAAGCCGTAGTCCGATGACCCTAAATCTATGATGGTAAAGGCCGACAGTTTGCCTCGTGCTCGAGCTTCCATGAGCTTCGCGGATCTCGAAAGTTTCAAATAGACTGATAATTTGCTTAAAATGTCCTTATGATCAGAGTTGAAATCCCGTTCGTTGATGAAATTCTGCACCAGCAAATCGTGTTCAGGGCCGAATCGGGCCTCATTGATCGTCAGATCACGGCGTGCTCTGCGCACCATGTAGTTTACGTCTGACGGTATGTCGTTCAATGGTAAACGTATTCTGAAATAATCGTCCTCCTCTTTTGGTTCTAAGCCATCGAATTCCGGATGCATTGGAGTCACGAGGTTAATTGTCGTCGGTCGAAAACGTCGAATTGCAGTTTGGACTGCATTCCTTAATTCAACCGTATGTTGATAATCAGATGGCGGTACAAGAGGATAGCCGATGAAAATGAGAATGCCTGCTGTGTAATAACAAAGGTAACCGTCATGCAAGAAGGGTTCGCCGAATGAAACGGACTGAACATAATCGGGCAGTTGCTCCGGGACCACGGCATACTTGAAAACGGCTTGACGTTCCGATTCGGACAGCATTTATTCCGACCGTTTCTCGTGCGGTTGTTTTATCGTTATGTACGTTCCATTCTATTCCGGATATTCCCTAAGTCAATATTGCAGCCATATCTCGCAAGCTTCAAGTAAAGCGGTCAAGCTTAGTTGGTCCCAAGTGACGGAATGCCGTATGATATGCTGAAAGATTTCGAAGCTCCGGTTGTTATGGAAGCGTCAGCGAAAAAGAGATGATTACTCGGGAACAGGCCGATTTCATAAATGACAATGCCTACGTGCCGGAACATAGCGTTGAGCTTATAACGGCGGTTTCGGGAGGTGAGCCTTTTCTCATTAACGGCTACTTCTGCTGTCGTGCTTCCGAACGGCTTATTCTTGTCGGTTACCCCCTAGATGGACCCTTCCAATTAAAACAATTTGAGCGGGAAGCGACGGAGATTATTGATCTCTTTCGTCCGGAACAAGTAGGGTTGATTGCTCAGGAAATTCCTGAATCGTTCGAAACTAAATGTGTGAGCACAGATAAGGACAGCTATTACATTTTGGAGTTGCCTGTCGGAATTCCAAAAGGGACGATCAGAAGACTCGTGCGAAATGCGTCTAAGATGCTGCGCTTTGAGTGTAGCAGGGAATTGAATAATTCTCATCATCAGTTGGCTAAGGAGTTCATCCTGCGGGTTAATCCCCCAATCCATATTTCAACATTACTGCTACGAATGTGGAATTATGTGAGTTGCTCGGAAGATGCCCGAGTGCTCAATGCCTGGAACATGGACGGGAGCTTGGCCGCCTTCTTTGTGGTGGATTTTGCTCCAAAGAATTTCTCCACGTTTATAATTGGGTGCCATTCCAAAAA
This sequence comes from uncultured Syntrophaceae bacterium, assembly GCA_964613745.1. Classification (GTDB taxonomy): domain Bacteria; phylum Desulfobacterota; class Desulfomonilia; order Desulfomonilales; family Desulfomonilaceae; genus CAZTJA01. Next base: position 3,416 of record CAZTJA010000136.1, on the reverse strand, counting down.
TAACTATTTTCCGGGGGCATCCGACATGCTGATGCACGAGCTATTAAGGATTAGCATTGAAGCCGGGAAATCCTACATCCATCTTGGAGTTGGGGTCAATACGGGAATCCGGATTTTTAAACAAAAATGGGGAGGAAAGGCTACCCTATCTTATCAATCATGTGAATTCGTTGTTTCAAATCCTTCCATGTGGGGAGTTTTTAAGAATGGCCTGATTAAGCAATTTCGCTGAGGGTGGAATGACAATTTGGTATTGGATTAGACGACCCAAATTGAAAATGGTCTGGCGGATAAGGAAAAACAGTCAGGAAGGCGTCCTTATTGGTACGGCTCATTTTTCACCTTTTCATTTTCGGAGTTCACTTTCCAATCTGGTGAAAAATGTTGAAATCGTTCTGTTCGAAGGCCCACTTGATAGTTCCAGTATGGAACAAGTAGTAGCCGCTGGGAGGCAAGGACCAGTTCGGAACCACATTCTGGACGAACTCGAACCTGAATGCGTGAGATCTATCGCAGATGTCCTTGGAATACGAGACTTGGATCGGAAGTTGATGCTGAATAATCGGCAATCTGCAGACGAAAAAATAGAGGAGGTATATGAGATCCTAAAATGCATGACGCCGTGGATGACCTTTTTTTCGGTTTACACTGCATATCTCAGAAACAAGGGCTGGAGGTATTCCGTTGATCTGGAAGCCTACTGTATTGCCAAAGAGATGGGCAAGCCGATTGTCTCTATGGAGACTATCGAAGATCAAATCCGTGTATTAGATGAAATACCAAGACACCGATTGATCGATTTTTTCGGCCGCATCGATTCTTGGTCCAAATTTACTAAAGATTTCATACGTTGGTACCTCGCCGGCAATATACGACAAATCGCTGAAAATCCTTACGGATTTCCAACCAGAACGCCCCGGGCAATCGATCAGCGAGATGTACTTTTTTGTCGAAAAATGCTTTCACATTTGGGGCAGGGCAAAATTGCCGTATTCGTTGGCGCTCCCCATATTCCAGGCATGACGCGAATTTTGGAGGGCAACGGTTACTCGGTGGAGCAGGAATACTGACCAGGTTCTTCTAGAGAATAATTCTGAGTTCACCAATTTTTTTGATCGTACTTGTCCTAATCTGGAATAGAAAATGAGACCGCGAAAGCGGAACATTTTCAACAAAAATGTAAAGACACGGCCAAATCCATCCCGCAAGGCTTCGTTTCCCGATAAATCTATTATAAAATGTTCCACTCGATTCGAGTCTGCAATCTGAAAAAAACAAAGGAGTAGGCTTACATGGGAATCTTCGGATTTCTTAAAAGTTTCGGTAAGGAGAAATTCTCCGAAGCCGGTAAAACCGTGACTCAAAAACTGGTGGCATGGGATCCCGAAGCGGCATCACAGGCCGAAATCGAGGAAATGGTAAAGGAACTCGACAAAGTTGTAATCGAAGCGGGCAAAGCAAAACAGGAATTTGATCGAGAACAGGCCGAAGCCGTAGCCGCAAAGAAGAATTATGAACGATATATGGCCGCAGCCGAACTCTTGAATAAACAATACGGGGACGCTCAATCCGCAAATGACACGGCCAAATCAGCTGAATTAAGCGCAAGCCTCGACAAACTTTTAGTGGAACTTGAAAAATTGCAACCGGAAGTTGATCGTGAAACGCGAGAAGCTGAAGAAGCAAAAGAATATTACGAAGAGGTGAAACAACTTGCCGAAATGACGGCGGACAAGGTTCGCACGGCCAGGCAGAACCTCGATCGCGCAAAGCGAGATATGCAACGCGCTCAAATTGAACTCAAGAGGGCCGATGATAAGGCAGCCCGTGCAGAGCAGCTTGCCGGATTGCGAAAAGACGCTTCAAATCTTGGTGTCGCATTGGAAGCCATGAACAGACAGGCCGAAGAAGCAAAAGCAAAGGCCCAGGCATCCGACATGAAAGCCAAGCTTTTGGGACCTGAACCACCCGCCAAAGATGAGCACATTGAAAATGCTTTAAAAGCAATTTCCGGAACCCCGGTACCCCAGAGTTCCGATTTTGGTGATCGGTTGGCAGCCCTACGAAAAAAATGATTCAGTTGATCGGATCTACATAATTCCGTCACGAAAACCATATTCTCATTGAATGTGGTTTTCTTTTTTGGTTTGCTTTGGAAAACCGGTTAGGGGTGAAGAATGGCTTTAACCAATTGCCGAGAATGTGACGCTCAGGTGAGTACCAATGCGTATTCGTGTCCTCATTGCGGTGCCCCGAGACCGGCAGTTCATAGCTGGGAGGGAACAGGTCTAGATTGGAAAACACAAACCGCCGTCTTCGGAATTCCACTGATCCATATTGCTTTCGGCAGAAATGCCCAGGGCAGACTTAGGGTTGCTAAAGGCGTAATTGCTATAGGGCAGTTTGCAATTGGGCTTATTACCATCGCTCAATTTGGCATTGGAATACTCTTCGGTTTCGGTCAATTTCTTGCCGGAGCTTTCATTATCGCCCAGGTTGCAGTGGCAGGTTTAGTCGGCATTGGGCAGTTCGCAGTAGGTATAGTCGCCATCGGTCAGTTTGTGTTCGGGTTGTACGGTCTTGGACAAATCGGATTTGCAGCCCATCTATGGAGCGCCAAGCGTGTCGATATGGAAGCCGTGGCGTTCTTTAATACGATTTACGATAAAGTCAGGATGGCTCTCTCTTTGTGACGAACTCATCCCGCTTCCGATAAGTGCTTGCGAGTCATGCCGCCGCAGGGCGGCATCCATGCCTTTTTATTGATTTATTCTCACCTCATATTCTCGGCTCGAATTTTCTTTTTCTTCCCAAGGTCTCTTGTAAATTAATCGCACCGTCAGTTCGCCTCCCTTCAGTCCAACAAATGTAAACCTATGCGTTCCCGGCTTACCGGGGATTGATACATTAGGAGGCTCGTAAGCGGAATTCTCCAGTTTCAAGAATCCGGCATCGTATTCCGGAAACCACGAATATCCGGTTGAAGGATTCGCTTCAACGGTGATGGTGAAACTCTCCCCAACTTTGATTGCAATTGGACCCTTCTCTTCAGCTTTAACTTCAGCACAGACAAGTAAACCGGCAATCAAGACCAACAATACTTTGTACATCGACATGATAGTCTCCGTGATCGAATCACAAATTCCTGTCCTATGTCCTCGGCAGACCCCAATGACCCGGACAACCTCGTATGTGCCACTTCAACAAACGATTTGCCGTTTCAAGGCGACTATTGAGCCGCTCCGATTTTCGTAGTGTCGCAATATTGGCTAAATTCATGCCGGCGGAACTCAGTACCAAGTTAACAAATACAACCGTTTTCAGTACACCGGCATGCACAGGGCCGTAGTGCTTATTAAAAAAAGTATATCTGGATCTATAAAATTCGATGCGTGCTTCCGGCCGGTAAGAGCCTG
>CAZTJA010000135.1:0-6477 GCA_964613745.1 uncultured Syntrophaceae bacterium | reverse complement strand
GGGACGCTGCCGGTCATGTCATTGCTGGCCCAAACGGTTTTTCCGGTTGCATTGCTTACGGCAGTCACGAAGAACATGCCCGACTCGCCTGCTCCTATGTTGCAGCCGTAGAGATCAATACGGCCGTTTGCCGACATGAGCGTGCCAAGAGTATGCAACTGAGCGGCATCAGAGCTTAGCGAAGCGATGGAGACGTCATCGGCTGCACCGATTCGCCATTCGCCTGCTTCACCATGACTGAGAACGGCAAGATGATCAATGGTGCGACCTTCGGATTGAACAATGTCGTTCAGCTTGGCGTTAATGTTGTCGAGGGTGTCGGACTGTGCGTTGTACGTAATTATCTTGGAATCCGGTGCGGCAGCCTGAGAGATTGCTTCTATCTGGGAGAGGGAATCCGATACAAGTATGACGTTGAGATCCGCCTGGAGTGGATCCGGTGCGGACAATGGGATATCGATGGGTGGTGCTCCGGGCGCGGGCATAGCAACGTCCCCGGCACAATTTTGCTGTGCCTGGGCATCGTTTGTGTCCTGATTCTGGTTGTCGGGATTGGGATTTACGGAAGCATCGAGTACGATGCGTTCTTCGAGTTGTTCAAAAATGATATCGGGACCATACACTTTGCCCTTATCACGAGACCAAAAACCCATAGGTACCTCCCGGTGATCGAACGTCACCCTGGACATCCCCCTGAGAGGTCGTGATTGTCAGGATTTATTTCCCGTGGGCTTTATGTCCCAGAAGAACCCTCAAGCTGGTTGTATTAATAGTTTGTCAAATCATAGCAGAAACCTGCTGTCATGTCAACGCGATTATGCTTAAGCAATTTCCGTACCGAAAAACTGCACTCACAATCGTATTGACGATTGTCAAAATGAAAGCTGAGAAAACAAAAATGCAAGCCACTCACTTTGAACTAAGAATTGACCCGGTATGGAATCAATCCCATAGTTCTATGGTAAATGTCAGACAATATGGAAAAATATCTCACACTTACTTGCGACAAATTGCGCTACACCTGTAAAGCGTTTTGACATAATCACAATTATGCCAATCCTTAGTTGCCTATAAGATGCTTAGATCCAAGCACACTTTGGATCAAAACTTCTGATGGATCCCAGCGGCTTTTACAGTGCTTCTTTCAGCCTTGAAATCATGGCATTCCAGTGGCTTTCATCCTTAAATATGGTCAACCTGCCGTCAAGGGCCTTCAGTTCTTTCCGTTCCTTATCCACGGACATGTTGTAACGGCCCGCCAGCATTGCTGCGTGTTCAACCGGCTTCTTCATGTGGACGGTGCCCACTATTTTTATGTCGGGATTATCTTCCAGCAGGGTAGGGACGGTTTCCAGTACGTTCTTGTCGAACCAGCAATCAAAGTACACTATTTTGCTTAACCTGGCCCTGAACACTTCAGCATACGGGTCGTCCTTGGGGCTCTTTGCCAGCCATTGACCTACTGCATCTAAGACTTTGCCTCCACCGGAAAAGCCGCTCAGTACTATGGACGTTTTATCTTTGTCGATATTCGCGTATGTCTTGCGAAAAGCTCGGAAGAGGGTATTGACGGACTTGCTGAGTCTCTCCGGGTAATCCGTCTGTCCTGCGGTAAAAGCCTTCCAACGTTCTCTACTGCGATCTTCGGGGGTGACATGAGGCGTATCTACAAATCCTATGAACACGAAAGGCTTGTTGGGTCTCTTATCTGTTAAAGCCTGTAATTCTTTGCGAAATGCAGTGTAATAGTCTGATGAATGCATGCCGTGGAAATAGAGTATCATTTCAACGTTGTCAAAGTTTCGGAAGTCGTAATTGCCGACCAGCCATACATATCTGAGATCATCTTCCCATGACGGCAATCTCCATTTTTGATAGGGCAGATTTCCCGATGTGTCGGATATGAGGGGCTGATCATACGCGAGATATGGCATGCCGGCTTCCTGGGACAGGTACGGGGATTGCGCAACGATCGTGCAGGCATTCAGAAGGAGAGCGGAAAGGACAAACGCGAAGAAACAGAAGAACTTTACATCATAGAAAGTCTTACTTCGTGAGGAAACAATTGTGCGAACATCCTTCATAGAGGTGAAACCCCTCCGCTTCAGGGATTTCCCTCCCCCTGTTCAAATTGTGAACCCCACATGGAGCGCATATTTTATCAGTTTGTTTAACTAAATGTCAACTACGGCTTGAAGTCTGCATCGAAAGGTGAGCTATTTTGGCGAAAAAAGATGGAAAAATCCGTTCATTATGAAGTCAACCGTTTCGGCGTTTACATGGAAGTTTTCTCTCCCTTCAGCAAAAATGGATTTGTTCTGCATGGGTCTGAATATGGTGGCCATTTCGTAAGCCGGGAAATACAACACATCAGGATGGTTGGAGCAGAATTCGTCGGCAACGGACCGTAATGTGGACTTTGAATTGCAGCTTGCGGAAATGATGTCGCAGTCTTTTCGGAAGGTTGCCCAAAGGTGAACGGGGGAAACGGTTACAATCAGCTTACACGACGGATTATGGAGAGACAAAAGTCTGTGGATATGCTCCAGGTTTTCGAGATTTTCCGAATGCCGTGTCACTCGGAATTTATAGCGGCTCATGTCTCCGCGTTCATTGACATACGGGCCTGCGGGCAGACAAATGACGGAACCGTCAACCTGGTCTTGCCACACTTCAGTCAAACCCAAGGTTATGATCAATACTTCCGCTTTGGTTAAAGCTGCAAACGAATGGCGGCGATGTTCGGCAAAGTCTGATTCTGCTTCTTCAACTGAATTATACAGGATGATTCTCCGATAGGGATCCTGTATCTTGCCGGTTTGAGGCGCTGTCCACCAGCGGAGGTTCGGGTGCCACTCGCCGAAGGTGTAATCAAAGATTTGGCGCATCGAAAAGGTGTTGTAGAGCCGCTCCCATGCTGCGCTCGCATGTTTTGAAGCGGGATGATGTATCTCTTCGGTGATATAATTGTATCCTTCACGGAGGAGTACGGTCTTTATTTCACGGGCGAAACACGAACCCATGGATGCGATATGCGTTCGTTTGTCGATTGTGAACGGAGCCGGTACCTTGAAGGGGTACCGGTCACCGGAATGAGGGTTGTCGTAGGATCCCGGCCAAACCTGCCAAGATTCAAAATGGTGTATGGGATGAACGTCTGATTTTGCCATGAGGGAGTGCTCAGTTAAGCGCCGTATTTAACCTGCCTCTGACCGTAAGCAGTCATAATGGTCATTAAATTGGCGGCATTAAACTGCCCCAGTGCCCCGTTCAGACATTGCGTTTCCCCGAAGGAGGTAACGTCCGGGTTTGCCCTGGTTACGCCCGGTGCCCACAACAAGACGGGAACGGGATGCCAACTATGTGATTTGAGTACGGCGGGGGTGGAGTGATCCCCCGTGATCACGAGCACGTCGGGCTTTTGATCGAGAATTCGTGGAATGATTGCGTCAACCTTTTCAATTTCTTTCACCTTGCCGTCAAAGTCTCCATCTTCGCCTTTGCTGTCCGTGTATTTGTAATGAATGAAAAAGAAATCGTGGCTGTGCCATTCTCGTTTGAGAGCTTCCATCTGGTCGTCGATGTTCATCAAGTTTGGTACGAGTTCCATGCCGACAAGGCTTGCCAATCCTTTATACATGGGATAGACGGCCAATGCGGCTGTTTTCATCTTATATATGTCCTGAATGGTTGGAAGGCCGGGTTCTTTTGACCAACCACGCAATGTAACCATGTTCGCGGGATGTTGATCTTTGATACGATCGGCAACCTGATCGATCCACATATTCACGAGATTTGCGGTTGCCTTTGCTTCGTCGGATCCGTCCTGTGCAGCCACAATGAGAGGTCTGAAACCCACTCTTTGGGGATCCGTTTCATTGAGTTGATCCGATAAGCCGGGGCCTCTGAGGATGAGAACAAATCTGTAATCCCTGACCGGTTTTACGATGACTTCCACGCCGGGGAGTTGGATGTCATTGATGAGCGAAACCATTCTCGCACACTCCTCAGTGGGGATGCGACCGGCCCTTCTATCGGTGATCAAGCCTTCCGAATCTACGGTGCAGAAATTGCCGCGTGCGGCGACATCATTCGGAGTCAAGGGAATTCCGATACCTACGGCTTCTAGAACGCCTCTACCTATTAGGTATTTCATAGGATCGTAACCGAACAATCCCAAGTGACCAGGCCCGCTTCCCGGAGAAATTCCAAGTCCGACGGTATTCATGAGCCCCAGCATGCCGTCTCGGGCAAGTTTATCCATATTGGGTGTAGCGGCTGTTTCCAATTCGGTGTATCCCCCCGTTTCACGGGGTAGGCCGCCGAGACCATCCATTACCAGGAGCACAATTTTGCTGGTCCCGGTTTGGGTTAAATCCTGCATCAATTTCAGATCGGACATTCCATCCTCCGCGAAGATTCACCACATAAAAAGTCGCTGATTTTTCGAATGATAATGTTGCCGTGCAAGATGTTCAACTTATAATCGTCAACCCTTTGTAATCGCAAGGAAGATTGGTGAGGGTTTTCATGTCGGTGATCGGCATAAGGGGCGGATTACCAGTTAGCCATGGTTTGTCGCCGAGTTCATCTTTCCTCCTTCGATTACTTCAAGCCGAGGCAGTTCGTTGTAATAGCCTGCTTCGCGGAGCGCTCTTCTGAATCGCGGCATATAGATAAGATTAAACTGCTCATCCTTACCGGGAAACAGATTGAGGGCTAGACTTCTAACTCCATGAATCATGTCATTGGCCTGATCCGCGGTTACCGATCTCGTCATGATTGAATTGACAAGCAGATCGCCGGCTATGCGCAAGATGCGGATCCGACGATTTTCTTCTCTGATGTTTTCTTCGTGTATATTCATGCGGGTTCTCTTTCGTTTATTACATAGATCTGCGAGACTTTATAAATGAGTTTAGTATGAAACAAAGTAATTTGTGTGGATTAGTTCATGTGAAACCTGATATAATCTCCAGATAAGCCTTAAAGTTTTCCGGTATATCTTATGAAAAATGAGGACACATTTACAGCAGATGCGAAGCATGATACTGAATACGGTTCAATCCTCTATAATACGGGAAGTACTAGCTATAATGAAGCTCTTGATCTCATTAATTAAATTAGCAAGGCCGACTCAGTGGATCAAGAATGGTTTTGTGGTTATGCCGCTCATTTTTAGCGGTAGATTGTTTCATTTCGATGACGTATTTCGCACGCTCGGGATGCTTGGGGCTTTTTGCCTTGTGTCATCGGCAACTTACATTGTTAATGACTACATGGATATGGAGCAGGACCGGATTCATCCGCTCAAGAAGAAAAGACCTCTGGCATCCGGAGAAGTTTCTCCAAATCAGGCTTTCTTCTTAATACTGGGGTTGATTTTTGCCACGGGAGCAATACTAGCGGCAGCATCCATTCCGGCGATTGGATACTATACACTCATTTTTTACTTCGCCCTTCATATCGTCTATTCAGTCAAATTGAAGGACATCGTGATATTGGATGTGCTCTCTATTTCACTGGGGTTCCTGTTGCGCGTGATAGGTGGAGCTCTCGTAATAAGCGTATCGGTGTCCAGTTGGTTGATCCTTTGTACATTTTCAATTGCAATATTTCTTGCGTTGGGCAAGCGCCGTCATGAGGTGGTGATGCTGTGTGACGACGCGGTGTGTCACAGGCCGGTACTCGTAAACTACAATGTCATTTTGTTGGATCAACTTCTCCAGGTAGTGACGACTGCAACATTCATATTCTATTGCCTTTATTCGGTGCGTGGGACGGGAATACATACTGAAAAGATGATGTTTACCATACCGTTTGTCACATACGGCATCTTCCGATATATGTATTTGATTTACTTGAGGGAAGATGGCGGATCTCCCACCAATCTGCTCTTGACGGATCCTCCACTTTTGATTTGCACCATCATCTGGCTGTCCATGTGTGTGGGCATAATATATTTTTAAAGAGTTGAGAAAAATGAGATTTCTTCGTTATGTGCTGTTTTTCGGACTTATGGCGGGAATAGGGATTGTGCTGGGCTGCTATGTACACGGCCTACGTACCAATCAACCCACTCTCATGAGCGGCGTAGCGTTTGTGAGAGAATTGCCTCAAGGAGAGCTTATCGTGGGTTACATTGAAACCGCGGTGTTCTCCTATCAAGAAAAGAAAAGTCTCGAAAAATTTAAAGAAGAAAATCAGGAAATTAAAATCGATCCGGAAGTATTGAAGAAGCACAAGGATCTTTACGGCAGTGGCCAAAAAAATAATTAGTGAATGAATAGTATATTTTAATAAAAAAAATAAAACCAAAGCTTGACAATTAGAAATTGGGGTGCTACCCAAACGAACCCGTGACACTACTGCGATAGCAATAGTATTTTTGTTGTTGAGAAGTACATTTTAGGAGCACCCTATGGATCCGGATCTTACCGCTCGAGATTTCGACCCGACCGGGATTCCGGCTGAATT
>CAZTJA010000134.1:0-6533 GCA_964613745.1 uncultured Syntrophaceae bacterium | reverse complement strand
AGTAGTTGAAGAGTGAGCTTTGTTAGGCAAATAGGCTTTGGGTCGGGTGCGCGATTCAGCTTACTCCGATACCCGTGAGGGCTTTCGATAAACCGGGGCCTTTTGCCATGCCGTCTCGCGGCCAAGCAGACTGAATGCAGTTACAATCGCTGCGGCGAACATGAGCAACCCGCCGACCCAGAACATGGTATCCAGTCCCTGTGTATCGGCGATGAATCCCCAGGCGACAACGGAAAGATTTATTCCCACCCCGAATGATCCCGTGAATAGGGCAACGACTATCGCCCTGTTGTCTGAAGCGGATTTATCCACCATCCGAGCCATCATTGCCGGATAGGAAAGGCCTTGGGCAATGCCGAAGAAGGCCCCAAGGAGAGCGGCCTGGAAAACGGTATGGACCTGTACCGTGTATATCAGCATGATTCCAAAACCGATCAAACAGGCGAGAATCAGCTTGTCCCGGTTCGTCCTGTCGGCAAAGCCGCCGAGCAGGATACGTACAATAATCAAGCTTGCCCCGTAGGCCACGAAGAAAAGCCCCGCCTGAATACCCAGTGTTTTCGCGTAAAGTGGAAAAAAAGTATTCATTGCGCTGAAACCCGAACCAAAAATCCCGGCCATCAGCATCATGAGAATGTAGCCATCATTGTAGGCGGTTGCAAAGAAGCCGTTCAGAGTCTTACCGACGGTTTTTCTCACGGGTTCGCGAATGAACAGAGAAATTAAAAATCCCGCTAATCCAAACCCAAACAGGAGCATGAAATATGCCTGGTAGCCCCAGAAGGCCAATACGTTTTCTCCCAAAAAAGGTCCGACGGATACGGCCAGAGATCCGGAGATGCCGAACAGACCAATACCTTGAGCCCTCTGGTCTGCCGGAACTAAATCGATCACTGCGGTTGCACATCCGTTGAAGCAAGCCGCAAAAGCAATGCCTTGTAGCAAGCGAGCCAAAATCATGAGCGGAGAGTACGAATCGAACAGAAGAAAAGCGGCGTTGCTGACTCCTATCACGAGAACGCCGATGGAGATGAAAAACTTCCTCCCGTACTTATCGATCAAGGGAGCAATAAGAGGAAGGCAACCGAGAGACGTTATACCGATGGATCCCATGACGAGACCCACGTCTATCTTGTTGCCCCCGAGTTCCACTATGATCACGGGCAAAAAACTCCAGGTGGCAACCACAAGAAATAAGCAGAAATTCGCAGCAGCAATTAAGAGGAACTGAGCATTACAGATCAAAGACGGCATTAATACACTCCGAAAATAAATAAAACGTAAACTTTCATCAGTCGGCTTTACTATTCAACCGAATTACTATTAGAGAACTGTTATATTCAGAGTTCCTACTCGGAACTTTCGTTCAATGGTGATTCCCAACTTTTAGATCCCTTCTTGTCACGCCAAATGAAACGTCGCGGCTGCTTTGGACCGTTTTCCCCACCTGTGGGCGGTTGGTCAAGAGTGCCGGGACTCGAACCTGGGAATGGAGCAGGCGAATACTGTGGCTGAGACTCCTCGACTCTTGGTGCGGCTGTACCCTGTTCACGTATATCTTCTTCATGGATCTTAGGCTCCACGGGCACCGACTTTGTCTGCGGAGTTACCCTGGAGCACCCGGAAATCCAAATGGAAACCAGTAAAATCAAAATAAAAGTGAAACTCCAATGCACTGGGAAACCCCTTCCGCGCTCCTGAAGTAAACAAAACAACTATTCTATTATATGTGTGATCTGATTTGAATCTCAAGGCACTCGCCCTTCTTTGTTTGAGAAAACCTGCGTGGCATAGCCCAGGTCCTTACCGCAAGCGGCCGCTCCAATGCCGATAAATGTAAACTCAGGATTGAGTATATTTTTCTTGTGTCCAGGACTTTTCATCCAGTTCGATACTACTTCTTTAGCCCACTTAGGATCCGATTCCAGTGTGCGAAGAGCAACATTTTCGGCACCCATTTTCACCTTGATCTTGTCCAATCTTTCATTGAACTTTCTCCATCCTTCAGGAAAAAGCTCTGATTCATGGCTAAGTTTCTGCGAGTCGCACATATTCCGTGTATGATTCGCCGCAAGATATTGAAGGGCCGGACTCGACTGAAACTCAGGCAGATTGTTCTGCTTTCGAACTTCATTGGTTCTCTTCAGTATCTCCGATTCGGAGGTCTTGAGTTCTTTGACGTGTCTTCCGGCCCCTTTACCGCTCTGTTGTGCGAAAGAAACATGTGGCATTTGCAGGATTCCCAAGCATGCCGCAAATACTGCTCCTAGAACGATTCGTAAAAACATTATTTTCCTTTCAAAGAAACATACATTTTTTTCAAAAAGACTCCTGCGACTTAGTATGCAAACGATCCTTTGCTGAATCTCATAAGTTCTGAGACTACTAAGAGCAAGAAATTCCATCAAAAAAACGAAAATTCTTTTGATACTGCCGCCGGTCTCGTTTAAACTCACCGATTATCGCCGACAAATTCAGAGAAAGGCTCGGGTACGAACTTGGGAGAAAATAAAGCGAAACTCCGTTAAAATTCAACCTTAAAGTCGTGCCGAGCTGCATTTGCTTGCTATGTAATTATGATTTATTTCAAGTCTATGCATGTAAAGTATAAAGTAGTTCCGCTGATCTGTATAGTAATAGTTGCGCTATGCGCTGATGTAAGCCGAGCTCAAAAGGACACGGCCACTATTTCCGTCCTGATGGCAACCGGCATGCCGGGGAGCACCTATTATCAAGCCGGTTTGGGCATGGCTTCTCTATGGACCACCAAGCTCAAGGATATGGGCATCAGAGTTTCTGCGGCAATTTCCGAAGGATCCATTGAAAATATCGAGGCCATTCGAATTGCAGATGCCGACATGATATTGGTGGATAATCTATTCGGTTCCTTGGCTCACAAGGGAGAGGGAATATTCAAAGGGAAGGCCGTCCCTGAGCTTCAGGCAATAGGCGTTCTTTGGCCGGATATAATGCATTTTCTCGTTCGGTCGAACAAGGTTGTTTCAGGGACAATTGAAGACCTACAGAATCTCAATGTAGCGGTTGAACTGCAGGATAGCGGAAGCAAGTACATAGCGGATATTCTTTTTAAAAACCTCAAAAGCACCAGAAAAAAACCTCTTCTGAAACCGTTAACCAACACGGCCGCAGCAGAGGCTCTCAAGCGTGGACAGGTTCAAGGGCTGATAATGATGGGAGGACTTCCAATCCCGGTGATCGCAACTCTTTTTGCGGAAACGAAACCACCGGTGTCGCTTTTGGAAATTTTGGACAACCAGATTCCGGCAGGTAACGAAGAATTCAAGAAATATTTTTTCAGGCATGTAATCCCGGAGAATACCTATCCGGGGCAGGTCTCGAATGCTTACTCGATAGGTCAGATGAGCATACTTGGAGTGGCGGCCTCCCTAGACAGGGAAGTTGTGTATGAATTAACGAAAACACTTTTCGAGAATGTAGATCAGCTTGCCAAAGCTCACCCAGCCTGTTCTAATGTGTCACTTGAGCAAGCACTGGAAGGCCTAACTATACCCGTACACAACGGCGCGCTCCAGTATTACAGAGAGAAAAACATGAAGCCGTTGCACTGATCCTGCCGATTCATGCTTACGTTCAGATCTCTGCAGCTCGTAGATATACATAAAACCAAAAATGGAGGTTTGTTACATGAGAGATGTGGTAATAGTCGACGCCGTCAGAACTCCCGTAGGCTCTTTTGGAGGCGCACTGACCGGAGTTTCTGCAGTCGAGTTGGGCACTTTGGTCGTTAAAGAACTGCTGAACCGAACGGGACTCGATGCTTCTTTGGTTAACGAACTGATCTTCGGGTGCGTGCTTCAGGCAGGGCTCGGTCAAAACGTAGCGCGCCAAGTGCTCATTAAAGCAGGAATTCCCAAGGACGTTCCTGCAATGACCATAAACAAAGTCTGTGCATCGGGTTTGCGGTCGGTTTCCCTTGCAGCTTCGATCATCAAAGCCGGGGATTCCGATACGATAATAGCCGGCGGCACTGAGAACATGTCCGCTGCCCCATACGCACTGAAGAAAGCTCGATGGGGTGCCAGGATGAATGATGACGCCCTCGTGGACCTCATGATCACGGATGGCCTATGGGACGCATTTAACAATTATCATATGGGCGTGACGGCCGAGAATGTTGCCGAAGAGTTTGGAATTACTCGCTCTCAGCAGGACGAGATGGGGGTGTTGAGTCAAAATCGTGCGGAAGCTGCTATAAAAGCGGGCAGATTCAAAGACGAAATCGTACCCGTTTCGATTCCTCAACGCAAAGGCGACCCGAAGATCTTTGACACGGATGAACATCCAAGATTCGGCAGCACTCCTGAGACGGTTGGAAAGCTAAAACCAGCTTTCAAAAAAGATGGTTCGGTTACCGCGGGCAACGCTTCGGGAATAAACGACGGGGCAGCTGCAATTTTGGTCATGGCGCGAGAAAAAGCGGAAAGTCTCGGCATGAAACCGATGGTAAAGGTGCTTGGTTACGCTTCTGCCGGGGTAGATCCCAAAATAATGGGAGTCGGCCCGATTCCTGCCGTGAGAAAAGCCCTCGAAAATTCTGGGCTTCAGTTGTCCGACATTGATCTCATAGAGGCCAACGAAGCTTTTGCGGCTCAATGCCTTGCGGTGGGTAAGGATCTGAACTTTGACATGGAAAAGGTAAACGTCAACGGCGGAGCTATTGCTCTTGGGCATCCAATCGGGGCCTCAGGAGCAAGAATTCTGACGACGCTGCTCCATGAAATGAAAAAGAGAGAAAATGTAAAAAAAGGCTTGGCTACTCTCTGCGTCGGTGGCGGCATGGGAGCGGCGATAATAGTGGAAAAGGTTTAATACGCATTTTGGGAGCCTTCCGCGAGAGGGCTCCTCAATGACACGCTTCATTCCAACAGTATCAACTCGTCGACGGTCCGATCTTTCCCTCTTATAATAAGAACATGATCCTTCTCGATATCGGAACAACCGACTACTCCAAATGTTGGGAATTTCAGAAACGGATTGTGGAAGCAAAGATTCGAGGTCGTCTTCCCGATCTAGTCCTGTATACGGAGCACAGGAGCGTGATCACATTAGGAGCTCGCACCGACAAGGCTCGTGCGATTCATGACCAGGAGGTCTTCTCGCAAACAGCCATTGATGTGGTATCCACCGATCGCGGAGGACAAGCAACGTACCATGGACCGGGGCAGCTGGTTGCATATCCAATTGTAGATTTGCGCAGGCGGAATTTGAGTGCTCGTACCTACGTAAACCTATTGGAACTGATACTACTCGACTCTTTGGCAAAACTAGGGATTCAGGCCGTAAGCCTTAGCGGCAAACCAGGGATCTGGATTGACGAGAGCCGTAAATTGGCATCAATAGGAGTAAAGATAAACAAACGGATAGCTCATCACGGTTTCAGTTTGAATGTAGCGCTGGATTTTGACCCTTGCCGGTTCATGGTTGCCTGTGGAATGCCGGGCATACGAATGGTATCCATTAATCAACTGAATAAGAGCATTGACATGCATATCACAAAAAGAGTCTTAGCGGATTCGTTCAGCATCTTCTTCGGGGAACAACTTGTTTCAATGGATGTGTATCAATTTAACTGCATGTTAGCTCAAGCTAAATAAGGGGCCAAGTCTATTGGCGGTTCCCATAAGTTATAGTATCCGAAATTTATGGACGAGGAAACTCACCACCATTCTTACCGCCGGAGGAATGGCAATGGTGACCTTCGTTTTTGCAGCCGTCCTCATGTTGGCCGCGGGCTTGGAAAAAACGCTGGTGCAGACGGGACACAAAGATAACGTGATCGTCTTAAGGGGCTCCGCGGACACTGAGGTTTCGAGTGTCATTGAGAGGTCTGCTGCATCCATAATCGAAATACAGCCGGAAGTTGAGCAAAATGCAAAAGGAGAGCCCTTAGCTTCAAAAGAAGTGCTCGTTTTGGTGACTCTGCCCAAAGGTCCGGAGGGCAAGCCCACAAACGTGGTCGTCCGAGGGGTTGGCGCTCACTCCTTTGACATACGACCGCAGCTCAAATTGACTCATGGAAGGGCATTTACACCTGGATCTCGTGAAGTAGTTGCGGGAAAAAATGTAGCCTCTTCAATACAGGGCGCGCATTTAGGTGGAGCACTGAGGTTCGCCATGGTGGACTGGAATGTCGTGGGAACCCTGGAGGCGGGAGGCTCTGCATTTGACTCAGAGTTATGGGTAGATGCCGAACAGCTCATGTCGGCTTTCAGGCGCAATGCATATTCAAGTGTGATCTTGCGGGTTCCTGGGTCTAACAGTTTTCATAAACTTCGCAGCATACTGGAAAGCGATCCAAGATTATCGGTTCAGGTCAAACGAGAGACCCAATTCTACAAAGAACAATCTGAAGTAATGTCCAAATTTATTCGAATATTGGGCATTGCCATGACTTCGTTCTTTAGTATAGGGGCAATTCTCGGAGCCATGGTCACCATGTATTCAGCTGTTGCAAATCGAACAAAAGAAATCGGAACTCTCAGAGCTCTGGG
>CAZTJA010000133.1:0-6812 GCA_964613745.1 uncultured Syntrophaceae bacterium | reverse complement strand
CAAGAACCAACAAAATAGTAAATTTGGAAAGTTCAGATACTACAAATCCCGGTACGGAAATCGTTGTCACCATAACAAAAGGATTGCGACATTCTCTCAAAGGAATTGTGACGAAAACGTAACACTTGTTTCATATCTGAAAGTTACTTTCGGCCGTGGGGATTAATTACTCAGTAAAACAGCTTTGGGGGGGAAATCAGCCCAGTTCACGTTTCGAAATCACTACGAAATTCCATCGGAATTTTCCATCGTGTCGAATTGAGACATGCGCTTTCGTAATCCGATTCCGTACCAACCAAGATCTACCCAGGAGAAACTGCTGAGATTGCGCCCTATTTTATCGCCCGTGATGCCCTCGTCGTTTTGGCATATTTCCTGCTTACCATTTCACGTCTCTATTTGTCTCAAAAGCGGGGTTAATTCTCCCGATCAAATCTGATTAAGCTGATTTCACTGGGATTTCGCCGGACTTCCATCTCTATCCGGAAGAACTCCGATTTTGGCAATTCTCCGGCCATGGAAACCGGTAATAGAAAACCAAAAGGGAATATTGGCTAAGTAGGTTCGTGTTTAACATGGTCTGTTGCGGATCAGATCACATAAACCGGTCGAATTGAATACTTGAGGATCGTGCAGGCATCAAGGCAAATTAATTATTAACGGGGAACATGATGTACGAAACCATTCTTCAACAAGAATCCGACAAACAGCTTCTGCGCAGTGAAAATCCTTACGTGCATTCGGATTCCAAAGAGCGCGGATCCCTGGAATTAATGGAGGCATGTCTCCTGGGGGAAATTGATACCGTGGAATGTCTCCTCGATTTAGGAATTGATGTGAATGCTCGAGACGGCGTGTTCGGTTCCTCGCCTCTAACGATGGCTTGTTTAGGCGGCAATTTAGAAATTGTAAAGGTTCTGCTCGATAGAGGCGCTAATCCCAATTCAACAACGCGAGTGGGCGGCACACCTCTTATGATCGCGGCTCGTGAGAATCACATTGATGTCATAAAAGAGTTAATCGACTCGAAGTGCGACGTTACCAAGGCCGATAAGCGCGGGTTCATCCCGCTGCTGGAAGCAGCACGCGAGGGGCGTTTAGAAGCGCTGCAATTATTGATTGATTCGGGAAGTGATGTCGACCATCAGGATGCCGATGGAAGAAGCGCCATATTCTGGGCAGCTTTCAAGGGACATACGGCAGTTGTGAAGCAGTTGCTGGAAGCCGGTGCTCACGCTGATCTTCCGGATAAAGAAGACAACACTCCGCTCATTTGGGCCTGTTTCAGAAATCATGTGGAAGTTGCCGAGCATCTCATTTCCGCCGGAGCCGACATCAACTACGAGTCTAGGAGAGGTTATTCTCCGTTATTGGCTGCTTCGGGCGCCGGACATCGTGAAATCATTCACCTCTTGCTCGAAGCGGGTGTAGACGTGAATTCTCGAAATTTTCGAGGGTTCAATGCTTTCTTTGTTGCTTACGCAGCTCAAAAGAATGCAGTCTTAAGAACTCTTTTTCTCAAACGGATCAGTCAGAACAGAAATTTTGTATACGGAGATGGCGATTTCTCCCCAAAAAAATGAACAGATGAGAATGATGGGGAATCATTTTTGCCGATGTGATCTCTAAATAGATACCATCGAAGATAATTAATATGGTTGTGAATTGGTAACAAACTCGGAGGCAAGAATGAGCAAAGACAAATTTAAAGCTGAAGGAACAGCTTCGACGGACAAATTGGTTCATATATTTGAAGGACTTTTGGAGAGTATAAAATCGGGTAAGCTGATGGCTGAATATCAAGACCATCATGTCGAATTTGAACTAGGAGGAGCGGCCGAAGTCGAAATAGAAGCTAAGGTCAAAAACGGCAAAAAGAAATTTTCAATTGAGATGGAATGGAAAGATGATCTCGTATCACACGATGATATAGATGTACGTTTTGCCGCTCACGACTCAACAACTAACGAAAAACACGAACTGAACCCAGCTATGGTGGCCAAAGATTCGGATATGGAACATGACGAATTAGTCTCCCGTATGTCCGAACAACTATCCGATTCCATGGAACATGATGATGAAAGCGGAGAGTCTTCAGTTGCGGGCTCAAAGGATCAGTCCGATAGCGCGGTAATGTCCCCTGATCATATGTTTAATTCTCCCACTGATGAAGTGGAGAAGCTCCACGTTACCGGGGACTCATCATCTCCTGCGGTTACTCCGTTGGAGCACCGATTTGATGACCAGGATGATGACTTAAAGCATCACGGCATTCAGCCGGAATCCGCATTTAGTGAGTACGGTCATGCCACTGAACGTAGTGCCGGAATCGAAGTAGGTGAAACCCAATCTTCCAATTGATAACACGGCACCCATTTCAGGTGGGTGCCTTCCGTTCAACCAATTGATCAACGGCAAGGGTAATGTCATGATTAAACAGTTTGATGCGCTCGTTGAGGCTGGATGGTACGTAATTGATACTGAGTTCGATGAAACCGCATTGAAATTCTGGAAAGAAAAAGCTTATGATTTCCTGAATACTTTTGTCGGGCCGGACCACGCGGACACTATGGTGTTTCGGGAATCGCTCAATTCCCGAATGCAGGCACACGATACGGAATTGTGTTGAATTAAGTCTGTACTTTCCTTCCCGCTTTTATCCGGCAACCAAGTTGAACGAGGTTGGGGCGCCGGGTGATTTGTTCTTCTATCCTGACTAGATATATTTTTCGTGAAATATTTTCAGCTTTTGTCTTTTCTTTTCTCATCTTCATGGCGGCAGGCCTAATTGCAGGATTTTTGCCTCTTCTGCAGAAGGGAATGGAAGCAGGAGCGGGAATCACCGTAATTTTATTTCAGGTTCTAGTTTCTGCCCTTCCTTCCACGCTCGTCAGCGTGCTGCCTTTATCGATTATGATAGGAATTCTCTTGGGTTTGGGACGCATGTCCCAGGATAACGAAATAGCTGCAATGAAATCCGCAGGTATTTCCGTTTTAAAGCTGTTACCTCCTGTAATTTTCCTTGGGCTAATCGGATTCGCTGTAAGCATCTATTGCACTCTGGTCCTTATTCCAAAAGGAATATCCACGGGAAAACAATTGATATTCGAAGCAGCCACGAAACGAATAGATGCAGGAATTGAGGAGAAAGTATTCTTTGACTCTCTCAAAAACTTAATGGTTTACGTTGATCATATTGAGCCTGGATCGGGAGTCCTTCACCGTGTATTTATCAAGGAGTCATCTGATCCGGATGACGTCAAGACGATTCTTGCCGCAAAGGGAAAGGCTCAATCCGACCCGGAAGGTAAAGATCTCGTGCTCGATCTACGCCAAGGAACAATAATCAAAGAGAATAAGATGGGGGATACAACAGGAACGCTCTCATTTGAAACATACGTGTTTAGATTTCCTATAACATTGTCCGGCGTGGAGAAGCCGTCTAAGTCCTTTGAAGAAATGTCGATTACCGAAATACGAGAACGATCACGAGAAGCCGTCGTGCAATCGGGGAAAATTGAGGATCCGAAAACGTTGGAGTTTTTTAGAAAAGTTCAGACGATGGCATCCATAATAATTACTCAAAGATTCATCCATCCAGCCGCTTGCCTTGCGTTAGCCATTTTTGCGTTTCCAATCGGCATGGTAAATATTGGAAAAAGCCGGTTAAACAATGTATCGCTAGGGCTAATCGGTGTCTTCGTTTATTACGCGTTTACTTTGAGCGTCGAGAGAGCAGCGAGATCGGTATTCTTACCGCCCGAATTGGTTCTGCCTTTACCCGCCCTGTTTTTCTTCGTCGGTTCCGCCTATCTCATCAACTTGGTAAGACGCGAACGATTACCGGAGATAATGGCCGATTTTTCTGTTTATTTTAGGAAAATGGGTATGTCCGGATGGAAGTCGAAGGTTTCCGAATCCGGCAATTAATTCAAATCAGATCTATATCTCTAAGAAAATACGAGTCTTTCATTGCTTCTTCGCGTTTGACATGCTATAATCCCGCAGCAAAACATTCTCTAATATTAAGTTTATTGATCTTTTTGGGAAATAGGGAGTAATCCCGGACTAACATTACGTTGCGGTGCTTATTGTCGTTCCACGTAAGGTTAGCCATATTGCTCCTTGTAGTTCTTACGAAGTATGGAACTCGTGTGTTCTCATCCGAGGGCAAGGATTGATCTTAGGTTGTCATCTCTAAATCGAAAATCAAAACCTGTATCGTCCGGAGCAAACTCGGACCCGGATTGTCCCTCCGACGTCTCCGAGGTTATCGATTTTTCAAATTACGACTTGAAAACCACGATAAGGTTGATCGTCCTGAGCGGGGAAGCCCGAAAAATCACTGTGAATAGAGGAAGTGTTTCGGGAACCGTTTTCATCAAAGAAGGCGAAATTTTTCACGCTCAAACGAGTGATGCAACGGGCGATGAAGCGTTTTTTCAGATTTTGTCATGGAAAAATGCAGCCCATTTTGATTCGAGCTTCGATAACATTCCTGAGACGAATATTAGAGTTCCCACTTCAGCATTGTTGAATCTGATGAAATCGCTGGAGTGATTCAATTACAGTGTCTTTGTTGAGAAGAGCATGAATTATACGGAACGCCGGATTCTTGTTGTTGAGAAAGACAAGACCATTTCAGCAGGACTCGAAGAGCACCTGGCCGAAATCGGTGTCGGTATATCCCTAAGTTCCGTATCTTCCACACCTGAAGCTCCCTCATTTCTACAGCAAACTCCAACACACATAATCATCTGTTCACACGAAAATAATGAACAGTTTGACGGATTGGATCTACTCAGAATTTTAAAATTTTCCAATCCGCTGGTTCAAGTTGTTCTAGTTGCGGATCCGGCATGCAAGGAAGATCAAGTTGAAGCCCTGCAATTGGGCTGTACAAACTTCATTGTCAAACCTTATTCGGAAGCAGCCTTTGCGAATCTTATTTTGAGCATGCTCCAACCCCATCAATCCTTTTCCGGCAAGCTGGTGGCGATGAGATTGGAAGACGTGCTGCAAATGCTCTGTTATCGAAAAGAAAGCACTCTTCTGAGAGTAAGAGACCATGCAAGATGGGGCTCAATTTACGTGCACGACGGCGGGATCACTCACGCGGAGATTGATGATCTGTCCGGAGTTGAAGCATTTTATGAAATACTGAGCTGGGAATCGGGAGAGTTTTTGTCGCAGATAGTACTCACACTCCCGGAACAAACCCTTTTTATGGATTGGCAGAGCCTTCTCATGGAAGGCATGAGACAAAAAGACGAGATACGACATGCCCTAGGTTCAGGTCCTAGACTTGGTTCAGTTTCCGTACCGGTTGCCGGCACGGGAGAAACTACAGAAATTTCAGCAAAACGCATCATGATTGTGGATGATTCACGTTTCATCCGTAAAATCGTTCAGGAGATATTACAATCAGACCCAGGAATCACAGTCGCCGGTTATGCGGTAAACGGGCAGGAGGCTCTGTCCAAGATAGAGGACCTTCGACCCGATCTTATTCTTTTGGACTGGGACATGCCCGTTATGAAGGGCAGCACCACTTTGATGCACATTATGATCCGCAGTCCTTGTCCTGTAGTCATTCTGAGTGGGTTTGTGGGTGGAGTCGGAGCAAATCCTTTTGACCTACTTTGTCTCGGCGGCATCGATTTCTTGCGAAAGCCCCAGAACAATTGGAGAATTGACGGTAGGGCAAATGATTTGGTTCATCGGATTAAAGAGGCGTGCAAGATCAAGTTCGACCGAATCAAGAGAATAAAAATACCCTCTCCCCTCAAATCGTCGGCAAAGATTGCAATAAATAGCAAACCGGCTGATTCATTGATTGTTATGTGCTCTTCAACCGGGGCATGCATTGAATTGATCAAGCTTATTACCATGCTTCCCGTCCCCACCCGGGCAGGGGTTTTGGTTATTCACGATATGCAACAGGAGGCAATCGGCGCCTTTGTGGATTACTTGGACAGGAGGAGTGTAATTAGAGTCAAGCCTCTGGAAGATGGAGCCCCGCTTCTGGAATCGACCTGTTATCTCCATCCCGCATCCGTCCCGCTCGAAATTCGTCGCGAAAATGGAAACCTCTTTTTCGAGATTGTATCTGATCTTCCCGGAAAAGTTGCGGATCATTTTCTCAGCTCTGCATCGCGTGTTGTTGGGAAACGAATGGTTGTTGTACTGCTTTCCGGAAACGATGAAAACGGACTGGCAGGGTTGCGTTCCGCAAAACAAATAGAAGCCGTCATCATGGCCCAGGAACCCGATTTGACCGTCAATCCAAGTATGATCAATCATGCCATATCCTTAGATCTCGTCGATTACAGATTTACGAATGAAAACGTAATAGAAATGCTTGAAGATGTTTTGTCACAAACATGAATATAACTGCACCATCGTTCACAAGGAGAAAAAATGACTCGAAGAGAGCAGACAAAAAGAGCCTTGCCCGAGCCTGAAAAATACGTGCAGATGATCAGCTTCACCGTCGGCAACGAGCGTTTCGGCGTTGAGATATTGGTGGTGCAGGAAATTATTATGATGTCGAACATTACGGAAATTCCGAATGCTCCTGACTTTGTTGAAGGTGTAATAAATCTGCGGGGAAACATCATTCCCGTTCTTGATTTGAGAAAACGCCTGCGAATGAGATCCAGCAAACCCGACGGGACAAAACCCGGAACTCGAATTTTGGTGGTTGAGATTGACGACAACATCACCGGATTCATCGTTGACTCGGTCGCCAAAGTCATCACGGTTCCTGCCTCAAGAATCTCCCCGCCGCCGGACATCATCATGGCCGGAGT
>CAZTJA010000132.1:0-7358 GCA_964613745.1 uncultured Syntrophaceae bacterium | reverse complement strand
TACAAAAACTTCGGTGAACTCGAAAAAGCTATTGAACACTTCAAGAATGCCATGGATATCCGACAGGGTATCGGCGATCTCAGGGGCCAGGCAGCCTGTCTTGCAAATCTTGGTAACATTTACCGCCATAGGAGTGAGATCCCTGAGGCCCTTCAGTATCTTGAACAGGCTCTCGGTATTTACAAACGTTTGTCGGATAAAAAGGGCGAGGCCGACATTCTTACGAACCTGGCAAACCTCGATGTAAGCAGGGGATCGCAAGTCTCCGCAATCGAGAAATTCCAAGCAGCATTGAAGCTTCATCGCGAGATTTCCGATACCCGGGGGATAGCTACTGATTTGGCAGGTTTAGGTTCGTTGTATTTAGCCAGAGGTGACTACCGGAATGCAGCGGCGTCACTGGAAGAAGCGGAGAAGATAAACAAGAAAATACGAAATCCGAGGGGAGATATTCTGATTCTCTCGGAATTGGCTATGTTGCAAAGATCCAAAGGTAATCCCGGTCAGGCCCTCACGTTGTTGAACCAGGCCCTCGAATCCGCAAAGCAGGCGAATGAACCGGCGGCCGTAAACGGCATTAATTTCAAAATGGCGACTGTGCTGGAAGATCTTGGTGATTATCCGAAAGCTCTGGGGATACTCCAAAATCAACTCAGCGTTATGAAGAAACAGGGCGATCGGAAAGGCGAGTTTTACGCTATAGGCGGCATTGGAATTATTCAGACCAAGATGGAGGACTTCGAACCTGCAGTAAACAACCTGCAAAAGGCTTTAAGCTTGGCCGCCGAGCTTGGACTTCCGGCTGCGCAAACCCGTGATTTAGATTTCCATTTCGGGGAAATATACGAAGGATTCAGAGATTTTGAACGAGCTTTAGAACACTACCAGAAGGCTGCAAGCTCATCTCAAACATCTGTGGGCGATACTTATCCGGCGAGGATCTACGATCGAATCGGCGAAATTTATTTTCAGCTGGAGGATTATGCGAAAGCGAAGGAGTACTTTGAAGACGCTCTCCGCATACACTCTGAGAACAACGACATTCAGAAACAAAAGACCGAGCTGATCAAGTTGGGCGATATCATGAGTAAACTTGGTCAATCGGAGACTTCTTTGAAGTACCTGCAGAGGGGTCTCACGCTTGCAAAGGAAACCGGAGACCGTAGGCTTGAAGCCAAAGTACTTACTCGAATGGGAACTCTTCAGCAGATATTGGGCAGAGGAAAGCAGGCCCTTGATAGCTACAAAGAATCTTATGAAATCAGGCAGACTCTTGGGGATAAGCGAGGCGTCAGCGAGAATCTACTACAGATTGCGTTGATAACGGCGACTCTCGGCGAGTTTGACTCAGCCGTTAACGATCTTAAGAAGGCATTCGAAATTGCCCAATGTTCGGAAGACCGAAGTCTGCTGTGGAAAGCCTATTTTATCATGGGGCGAGCCCTTGAATCCAAAAATAGACTTGGAGAATCTCTGGAATCGTATCGCAAAGCTTTGGGCATAGTTGAAGCAATGGATTTCGAAACAGCGGAGGAATCCGACGAAGACTCATTCATTTTCGGGGGAAGATCGGCTCTTTATGATACCTCACTGCGTGTTCTCATGAAATTGTCCCGCCGGGATCCCGAAGGAGCTTACGAGAATCAGGCATTAAGGATCGTGGAAAAGCTGAAAGCCTCGGAATTCGAAAACACCTTATCTAGAATTAACGTCGACAAGTTTTCGGATCTTCCACAGGAACTGCTGTTAAAGGAAAAAAGTTTAAAGCTCAATATTCGGAAGCTCAATGCAAAACTTCATGAAGAGACTTCCAGTAGCAATGCGGATCAAAAAAAGGTTCAAAAACTTCTGGAAGATCGCCGGACAAAAGAAAAGCAGTTTGTAGCTTTAAAAAGCAAGCTGCAGAAAGAGTATCCTGCTTACGCAGGCTTGCGATACCCACAGCCCGTTTCCGTCCCGGAATTGCAGAAAGATGTGCTGGATCCGGATGAAGCAATTTTGCAATTTATGGTAACTCGAAGCCGCACATACATTTTTGCGCTCGATAAACAGAGATTCTACACTTACTCGGTGGAATATGCGGATAAGGATCTCGAACGGGATGTGGAAGCACTCACGCGACCGCTGCACAGGGCGGATACGCAGTCGAGCTGGGATCCTTCCGTTGCGTATAAGCTCTACTCAAAAATCATCTATCCGGTGGAAGGTTTTCTCATAGGAAAGAAAACCGTCGTTATTATTCCTCATGGACCGCTTTCCGCAGTACCGTTTGAAATCTTGGTGGATTCTAAGGCACACGCGAACAAGAGGTTCTGGTCGGCTCAGGAGAGACCCAGCTACTTAGTTGAAAAATATGCCTTCTCCTATTGTCCTTCCATAGCCGTGCTCTCTCAGACACGAACGAGGGACCGAAAAGAACGGCCGGGTTGGAACCTTGCAGCTTTTGGTGATGCGGTGTATCAGGTGAGCGACAAGAAAAAAGAAGCAAATCCCGGATCCGAAAGGATCTTGGCTTCGCTCACGTCAAATGCTAAGGATTCAAGAAACGCGGAGCTTAAACAGCTGCCGGGAGCCAGAAGAGAGATTTCCGAGATAACACGAATTTTGGGCGGTCCGACTCAAACGTATTTGGGTGATGATGCCACCGAATCCCTCTTCAAGAAGGTTGATTTAACCCGGTACAACTATATTCATTTGGCTACACACGGAGTGCTCTTGGGGAACTTCGGCAAGCTTCAACAACAGCCTGCCGTGGTATTTTCATTGTATGGAGACAATGATAATGACGGTTTTCTGCAGCTTGGCGAAATATTCGGACTTAAGTTGAATTCCGAATTGGTTGTATTATCATCGTGTTTTACGCATTCTAAGCCGCCTCAGGGTGATTCAGGTACGCTGCTGGGTCTTGCTCGTGCATTTCTCTTTGCAGGAACGGATTCCATCATTTTCAGCATGTGGCAGGTTAATGATGAAAGTACGGCAAAGCTGTTTATCGAGATGTACAAGAACATGCGAGAAGGGACGAAAGCAGAGGCACTGAAGAACGCCAAAATCTCACTGATAAATAGTCCCGGTACTGCGCATCCCTATTACTGGGCGCCATTCATTTTGATGGGTAACTGGAACGTTCGATTTGGAACGCACTCGGACAAAGATGATTCGACTGTAGTGAAGTTCAAGGGTATATCAACATGGCGAAAGCTACTGAGTATGTAAATTGCTGAAAGCCTTAATTGTTCTTAGTTGTTTGATTACGGCTCAGGTTCTAAGTTTTGAGCCGGCTTACGGCAAAAATTGCGCAGCTCTCACGAAGGATTTACTACGACTCCGTCAAGAATACAAATTGCAGGCTTCGAACAAGAATGATCCAAGCAAACGTGCGGAGTTCAAGAAATTATCGGAAATTCTCGACAAAATCATTGATATTAAATCAGAGATGCGTAAACAAAACTGCAAAATTCCCGATAGAAAATAGCCCCATACGTGCCTAAACAAAGGTCGGAGAGGTACCATGGCAAATGAGCAGGTAATCCAAGCAGCCAAAGCCCTGTTGGATGCACAACGAATTGTAGTCTTTACGGGTGCAGGTATTTCTACGGAATCGGGAATTCCGGACTTCCGCTCTCCGGGGGGAGTTTGGAGCCGATATAATCAGGAAGATTTGACTTATCAGCGGTTCAGATCACACGAGAAGTATCGCAAATTATACTGGAAATATGACAACGAAAGATACCCGGCCATGCGGGATGCTGAACCCAACGCCGCCCACAGAGCAGTAGTTCAAATTGAAAAAATGGGTAAGTTGCAGGCTCTCATCACGCAGAATATTGATGGACTCCACCATAAGGCCGGTAATTCCGATAGTAAAATACTGGAGATCCACGGAACAGTCAGAAAAATTACCTGCCTGGAATGTAATCATGAGTGGCCCAGGGAGGAAATAACTGAAGAAATGGATCGACTTGGGATCGAGGTACCGTACTGCACGTACTGCGGTGGACCTCTTAAATGCGCTACAATATCGTTCGGTCAGTCTTTGTCTCAAGACATTCTCCAGGCTTCATTCGAACACGCAGCAACCTGTGACCTGTTTCTCACCATCGGATCTTCACTTGTAGTTCAGCCTGCAAATCTACTCCCGGTGGAAGCGAAGAGAAACGGGGCTTATCTCATACTGGTGAACATGACGGAGACGTCATATGACGGGATGATGGATCTGGTAATTCGGGATAAAGCCGGTTCAGGGATGGAAAGCATAATGTCGGAGGTGAAAAAAGCTTCGTGCGGGTAAATGGAGAAGAGTTCACCCGAAGAAAAATACTCCGGGTGAATGTGAAGCACTGAAGAAAAGGAAAGTTCGAAGTCGATGGATTAACGTTTGGAGAACTGGAAACTAGCCCTTGCAGCTCTCTTGCCGTATTTTTTGCGCTCTTTGACCCGGGAATCTCTTGTGAGGAATCCTTCAGACTTGAGGATGGAACGGTATCCTGCGTCAATAGACAGCAATGCTTTGCTTATGCCGTGTTTGATGGCTCCCGCCTGTCCTGACAATCCTCCACCGTGGACATTAACTTTGACATCGAATTTACCTGTGGTCTGGGTAAGCTCAAATGGCTGCATGATGACCATTCTTGATGTCTCTCTGCCGAAGTAGTTGTCCATATTTCGATTATTGACGATTATATTTCCGCTGCCGGAGGTCAACCAGACGCGGGCTATTGCATTTTTTCTTTTCCCGGTGGCGTAAAAACGATCTTCGCTCATTTCATTCTCCGTTAGAACTGATAGGTCTCGGGTTTCTGTGCTTCGTGGGGATGGCTTCCATCCGCATAGATCTTGAGTTTGGTCAGTTGAGCGCGACCGATGGAGTTCTTCGGTAGCATTCCACGGACCGCAAGCCGGAAGACCCTTTCCGGTTTGCTGTTCAAAAGCGTACCTGCGGTATCGGCTCTTAACCCACCAGGATAGCCGCTATGCCTGTAATAGACTTTTTGAACCAGTTTTTTTCCTGTTAAGCGGACTTTTGACGCATTAATAATAATGACGAAATCCCCTGTATCCATGTGAGGAGCGAATTGCGGCTTGTGCTTGCCCCTTAATAGTCTTGCACTGAGTTCTGCTACGCGACCGAGAACCTTATCTTTAGCATCGATAACGTACCATTTTCTTTCAATCTCCCCTTTTTTTGGGGTCCAGGTCTTCATGCTTCACCTCTATAGTTACGTAAACACCAAGAATTATCATCAAGTGCGTTTCATGTCAATAGAATCGACTCAAATTCGCGGACAAGGACCCGTTTTCCGGTAATCCCAGGCATGGGCAACTTCTAAGTATCACCTTTTTTCTGAATTATCACAAGAGAGAAATAATATTGCATTACGATAACCGTATTCAATTCTTAGGCTTCTTAGGAGGGCTTACAAGCGCGGCTCCATCAATTACTGTCTTGCCGTCCTGATTCAGGCAGGTGGTCTTTAACTTTGCACGATTCTTTTCTCTATCGATTTCGGTCACTTCTACTCTGGCGGTGATCGTATCACCAAAATAGACCGGGGCCAAAAAGCTGAGTTCTTGATGTACATATATTGTTCCGGGACCGGGTAGTCTTGACCCGAGGATTGCAGAGATCAAGCCCGCGATCAGCATTCCATGTACAATTCTTGTCTTGAAAAAAGTGGTTTGAGCATACGGCTCATTGATGTGAGCCGGATTGAAATCCCCGGTAATACCGGAATAAAGGTACACATCGGATTCAGAGATTGTCTTTGAAAATTCGACTGTTTGACCAATGAATAGTTGGTCGACTGTTTGTCCGATCATTGAAATCTCCTGAGGGGCACTTTAAGGTTTCATTTATGGACATTTTCAATACAGCAACGGTTCTTTCCGTAACGGGGAAAAGATCGCTTCTCACGATTCCGGGTACCCACAGAATGGCGTCGGCTTGACACACCAATGGAAGACGGTCCCGCAGAGTTACGGGATATTTCGCGTCAATCAGTATTTTTTTGAGCTTGCGTGTACCGTTTAGGCCCCATGGTCTCATTCGATCGCCCGGAAGGCGATTTCGAACATGGATGGGAAGGTTCAATAGGTCGGCATCGAAATAGGCACTATCTTGTGGGCTGGAAAGATCTACTTTGGACTTATCCGTGATTTCGATCAACAGCATTTGATCTAAGCCAATCCAGATGCAGGCCGGTCCTTCAACTTCGATAAGAAACTTCTCTGGAGCGTCGCGGCTCGCGGATCTCTCAATTATGATCCGGTCGTAATCTCTCCTACACAGTAATCCACCCGGTAAATTCAAGAGTCCTGAAGCCGATTCAGCGGACATTAATCCGAGTATCGATTGTACGTGTCTATGAGACCACTTGATGCCGGTATTGCCCAGACCGTGCAGGGTTCGCAGCAAAACCCTTGAAGAAAGGGCTTCGTGTACTCGTCTTAGCTCAATTTTGATAACGGCAGCAGTTTCGGCCACTGTACAGAAATCAGCAAAAATACCAGCAGCGGCCTTTTCCAGGTAATCGGCATCAGACCGTAAAATTTCCGCGGTATCGAATAAGGTGTTACTGAATGCGGGAAACCGATTTTTCACAAGCGGTATGATGCGATTACGCATGAAATTTCTGTCCGGCTGATCGTCATAATTCGAGTCGTCCACTTTGTACGGGATGTTTTCCTCAGCTAGAAATTTAAGAATGAGATGCCGCTCAATGCTGATGAACGGTCTAACAATTGGACCGCGAACCGGTGGTATTCCGCTCAATCCATCAAGGGATGAGCCTCTCATCATTCTCAGAAACACGGTTTCTGCGAGATCATCTTTATGATGAGCCGTAGCAATTTTGTCGATATTCTTTTCACGGCACAGCTCTTTGAAAAAGGCATACCTCACATTCCGTCCGGCTTCTTCCAGAGAGGTCCCGGTTTGACATGCAAGAGCTCCAACATCAACCGAACGGACGTATACAGGTAACCCGAGGCGTTCAGCTTCCTCGATCACAAAGTCGGCATCAGCTTGGGCTTCCGAGCGTAAACAGTGATTGACGTGTGCCACATGCACATTCAGGGACATGACGTCTTTTAATTGATGCAGCACACGTAGGAGAGCCATTGAATCAGGACCACCCGAAACGGCGGTCAATACCGAGTCGCCTGAATCGAACATTCTCCATTTGCGTATTGCAGCTTGGGTCCGGATGATTAATTGTTTCCTATATGTCATTTATCTGTATGGAATTACTTTTGTATTGTGCCTAATGGAATTTGACATAATAGTCTAGTGCCTTATTTTAAGTAAAATGCACATGAATTGAACGGCTTTAATTACTAACATTCAGATTATTGGAGAT
>CAZTJA010000131.1:0-7372 GCA_964613745.1 uncultured Syntrophaceae bacterium | reverse complement strand
TTTCTATGACGTATCCGTAATCGATGATCGGTAGTATCGGTCTTGCGAACTGCTCTGTAAGCACTATCGTCAAACCCGTTTGGCCACGGATTTTTTGTATGGCCTCGACAAGGGTGTTTTGCATCAACGGGCTCAACCCCAATAGCGGTTCATCGAGTAGCAAAAGTTTTGGTTTGACCATCAAGGCCATGCCTATTGTGAGCATCTGCTGCTCTCCTCCACTCAAAAAACCGGCTTTCCTGGATTTTAATCGTACTAGAGTAGGAAAGAGATCGAACACAAATTCAATGCCGGACTTAATTTCTGATCGAGGTCTCAGGTAAGCTGCGATCTTAAGATTCTCAACCAAATCCGATTCCGGAAAGATTGGATGACGCTCACGACAGAGAACCATACCCTTAGTTACTCTATCGCTTGGGTACGTGTTGGTGATGTCCTCACCGTCGAGAAACACCCTGCCGTAAAGAGTTATCCTCTCCCCACCTTTCCTATGTTCCTTGATCTTGGTGTCGATGATAAGCCCACTAACGGTGTTCATTAAGGTCGTCTTACCGGCGCTATTTGAGCCGATTACAGCCACAATTTTGCCGGACTCCGTTTTCATGGAAAAATCGTTAAGGGCTAGAGCGTTCTCGTAAAAGACCATGAGGTTGGAAATTTCCAACATTGTTGTTCTTTCCTGATTCCAATTAGTTCAAGTTTCTTGGTTAGAGACTTTTCCCACCATTTAGAGTTATTCGAATCCTAAGTAGGCTTGTTTCACTTCTGTCTTTTCCATCACCTCGGCAGGCTTGCCGATCGCAATTGCCTGCCCAAAATTGAGTACCATTACGCGGTCGGCGATTCGAAACAACTCCCGCAAACGATGCTCTATCATTATGAGGGTCTTTCCTTCTACAAGCAGCTTTTCGATAACAGGTATTAAACTGGCCAATTCGGCAATGCTCAATCCGGAAAAAAGCTCATCGAGTATTATCAGATCTGCTCGCAATGCCAAACACTTGGCCAGCTCCAGTCTTTTTAGGTATCCATGCGGCAAACTGCCGGCGGCTTTGAAAGTAACTGGAGAATCTCGTTCAAACCCGACCTCCTCCAGCAAATCCTTGGAAACCGAATCTCTATCTCCATATTTTCCGCCTAAAAGAGTTCTTACTCTCTTAGAAAAAAGCGGGATAATTAGATTTTTGAACGCCGGCAATTCTGCAAAAGGTCTTGTCATCTGAAATGTGCGGGCTATACCCATGGATGCAATCTTGTAAGGCATTAAACCTTTAATATTCTTGCCAAGATATTCAATTTCACCTTTGTCGGGACGCAAAAAACCGGTGATCAGATTTACCAGGGTTGTTTTGCCCGATCCGTTTGGTCCTATGATCCCGAGCAATTCTCCTCGGAAAACCTCAAAATCAACTCCTACTACAGCGTGGACGCCTCCAAAACTTTTGCTAAGTCCGGTTACCTGCAGCAATTTTTCTCGATTTTCCGGATTTTTGCCGTCCATTGTGATCCTCAAAGCCGATCTATTTGTCTACTTCAACCCAGCGCTCGAACTGCTGATACTTCCGTTGAATAAAATGGAAAATTCCTTCCGGCAGAGCGACTATAAAAATAACGAGCGCGAGAGCGTATATTACCGTTCTTAGGCCGCCGAGACTTCTTAATGCTTCGGATAACGGAACGAGAATGAATGCCCCGGTAAGTGAACCGGCAAATGTTCCCATCCCTCCCACCACTGCTGAAGCCAGCGGCAAGATAGAGAAGTCCAGAGCGAAAGACGGCATTCCAACAAATTGATACACGTGGGTCATGAATGCACCGCAAAAAGCTCCGATTGATCCGGCAATAAACAGCGCCTGAGCCTTCATCAAGTAAATGTTTATTCCCCCGCTCATTACAGAGCGATCATTATTGTTTATGGCCCTGAGTACCAAGCCGTAATCGGTGGTTACCAATCTCCGGAATCCGAACAGCACCACAAGAAGTACCGCAATAATTATATAGAGTTCAAAGTAGATATTTGGAAAAGGTGTTAATCCGGTAATTCCTTCCGTTCCCCCCATGAAACCTGTTGCTTCAATGCTTCTCTCGAGCATCAAGGGCACAACCAGTGTCACCATGGAGAAATAAACCCCCCGCAGCCTTAGTACGGGAAGCAGAAAAATTGTACACATTGCACCGCCGAGAATTGAGGCCAAAGGTATCCCCATCCAAAGGGGCAAATGAAAGCGTGCATCCAGAATTCCTGCCCAATATGCTCCCACACCGAAGAATAAGGCCTGCCCAAGCGACACCATCCCAACACAAACGAGAAAATCCCAACTCATAGCCAATACTGCAAATATTGCCGTTGAAATGAGTACTTTTTGCCAATAAATCGGGAGAATCAAAGGAAGAACAAGGAGGGACAGCACGGGAATCAATGGCGGCGCTGCCACATACAGCATCTCCCTGTAAGAGTTGAGAGCAAAAATATCATCGGATCGCACTTTGATGCCGCGATCAATTCTTTCCTTGCGCCTTTTGCGAACCGGAGTTTCGCCGACGTAAGTACCGTTTCCCGATTCAGGTAACCTCGTTGGAGCGGATGACAATCCCGGCATGGAATTAAATTCTTTCTTCGAGTTCCTTTTGTTTTCCGAAAATTCCGGACGGTTTAACTATTAGAATGAGGAAGATCGCAGCAAGCGACACTATCATTTTCCAATGTGGTCCAGACAAAGTGTCTGTTATCATCTGTGCATATCCAATGAGAAAGGAAGCTGTTATCACACCTGCAGTACTTCCCAGACCACCGACAATACAAACCGCCATCGCATTGATCAACACATCATATCCTTCATTAACCGAAATGTTTCCACGGGGGAGAATAAGAATGGCGGCAATCGCAGCCAGACCGGCACCGAAGACCACGCTTATTCCTGCGATTCGATCAGAATTTATTCCCAACGACAAAGCGGTTCGCTCATCCTGAGCAATCCCTCTGAATGCAAGACCGAGCTTGGTATGGTGAGTAAATACATACAGACCGACTGCCAAAGCGACGCCAACTCCAACAATCCAGAGTCGCTGGTGATCAATGTATGTGTCGCCGATCAACACTGCCCCATCGGTAAATACCGGGAGCGTGTACTCAAATCCCGTGAATCCAAGAAATCTGAAGGTCTCGAGTATCGCTAAACCAACGCCAAAGGTTGCTATGACCTCTGAAATCACTAGCCCCCTCACCCTGAGAAGTACAAATCTGTACAGTAGGTATCCAAGAAAAGAAGTTAATAATATGGCAATTAAAGCAGACAACCAGAAAGGCAGTCCCAGCTTGTTGATGAGAATCCATACAGCGTATCCGGAAAAAACATAAAGCGCCCCGTATGAGAAATTGGACACCCCGCTTATCCCGAATGTTAGACTGAACCCGAGAGCCACGAGAGCCAGAATAACACTATTAATGAAGCCGTAGATAATCGTAACTTCTATCATCGAAGATCCTGAACATGTAAACTTTGAAACGTGGGGCGTCCGGACCTCGGTAGAGATCCGGATCTAAATATCTATTTGGCGGGTTTCACCCAGTCGGGTAACTGAATCTTTCCTTCGGCTATGGAGTTTGGAAATACTATGGTCCGCTTTCCCCCTTCTCCCCATTGATATACGCAGCCAACAGCAGTTTGCGCAGGATCATTTCCATAAACAACTTGGTTGCCGTCATCGAACTTTATTCGTCCGATCACACCTTGCATGTCCGTTTTCTTGATTTCCTCGACTATTTTATCGGCATCCAGAGACCCCGCGTTCTCTATGGCCGCCGCCAATATGTAGACTGAATCATATGAAGGTGCGGGACCGTGACCGGCTTCCATTGGAACGCCGAATTTTTTCTGGTAATTATCGTAAAATACCTTTGCGGGTTGGTACTTTTCGGGTCCAATAGCACTGCCTATTTCAAAACAGGTATTCATGAGTCCGGCAATCTTCCCGTCAAAAGTTTTCCATGCGCCCTGTCCGGCCATTGGTGAAATAAAACCAAGCATCAGGGCAGGCACTTTCATCGTCTGCCATTGTTTCAAAAGAATACCACTCTGAGGCATGTCAAATACCGGCAAAATGACCTGAGCACCTTTAGTCTTTGCCTTGACAAGTCCGGCAGAAAAATCGGAAGCCCCTGTCGGATATACTTCGGTACCAAGATTTTCAAACCCGAATTTGTCCGCGGCAACTTTCAAAGTGCCTTCCGCCGTGGCTCTTGCCCAGAGTACATCCTGGTGCATCGCATAGATCTTGTTGAACCCAAACTCATTTTTCACCGTGTCCAAGGCACTAACCAAATATCGACCCAAATGACCCGAGTTAAGGGTCACACGGAAACAATACTTATATTTTTCGGGATCACTTTTTATTTTTTCTTCGGATTTCGGGGTCATTGCGATTGTCCCCAGCAAGGGAACTTTGTACTTTGCTATTATGTCCATACCGGCAAGCAGCGCTTCCGATCTGAACGGCCCCACAAGAATCGCATTAACTTTCTTTTCCGTAATGATCTTTTCGATACCGAGCAAGGCTTCCGAGACGGGAACGCCGGGAGAGGCATCGCGAATGTCGATTGTTTCGATTTTGAATAGCTTTTTTGTACCACCGACATTAACGCCGCCCTTTGAATTGATTTCATCGACGGCCATTTCAACGGCCTTTACTGATTCTTTTCCTTCGAGAGCTGTTGTTGCGGTAGGAATCCCAATGAGGATGGAATCCTGACTCAAAACGGGAGTTTCAGCACCGCCGACCAGAAGCATTGAAAACAATGCGAGCACGGCAAGCTTTCTCATGATGACCTCCTGAATAGTTCGAATCTGATTAAGCCCTACATGTGGATTTGTTCTGCTGGAATATTTTGAAACGGGCTATAAGCGTCGAAGGAAAAGAGTCACTATGCTGAATCTAGTTCTATAAAGATTTTATGTCAAGACCAAAGAAATGTATGCTCCAGTTGATGAAAGTGAGCATGCAGCGTTCAGTTTGGTGAACTATGAATCGTGATTCGATTTAGAATCTATAAAAGCTAGAAAGAGAATGGCCTAGGAAACTGAAGCCTAGAAAACAAAAAGGGCCAAGTGAATTCACTTGACCCGGATGTGTCTGTGGTGGAGCTGGACGGGATCGAACCGACGACCTCTTGAATGCCATTCAAGCGCTCTCCCAGCTGAGCTACAGCCCCTCTGTCGGTGCACAAAATCCTTTGACGCTGATCATGTGCGAATCATCATTATTAAATCAGATTACTTATCCTGTCAATATTTTTCTACCCATTTATGTTTAGGCTGAAACCAAGCACCTCGGAAGGATCTGAGATTCTTAGGACACGTATTGCACCGTCGGTCACAATTTCTCCCTCTTTGACCCGATGCATTACGTCTTCAACTTCTTCTATTTTGATTTTGCCTTTGTCCTTCAAGTCCTCAAATTCGGGAATTTGCCTCAGGGACAAAAAGACAAATACTCTATCCCCGACGCGCTTGGGATCAAAACTAAACCCTTTGCCGCCGGTGGGGATTACAACAGGGTCATGGGCCGTAACCTTGCCCGTATCACGCATCAATGGTTCAGATTGTTTCTTCTTAGTCCTTGTGCTTGTTTTCACCTGTGCCGGATAAAGGAGTTCGACTCCCTTGGTTCCCTGGCGGAAAACGTATAGAAACCCATTCACATTCGATTCAAATCTTAACTTGTATTCATCTCCCTTGCCTATTGTAGCATCTACGGACTCAGGAGATCCGAATTCCCGCTCACCTTTCCGCTTCACGACCATTTGGCTGTTGATTCCAATTATTGGATTAGGAATAATTATTTTTTCGCCGGGTGCGGGTGTTGATGCTTCCGACACATTATTATAGGCTGCGAGTTTCGGACCCATTGCCGGGTCACCCATTTCTTTGTCGGCGATGCTTCCAAAGGAATCGCCGTCCTTGAAGGTATAGGGACGAGTGTCGGGTTCGTTGGAATCTTTGCTCGCCTTGCCCAATTCGGTCCACGGATATTCCCTAAAGTAATCGGCACTCATTTTGAGAGGTGGTTTCGTTTCTTCAATAGGAGGTAAAGGAGGTGGCTCGTCTTTCTTTTGCAAGTATGCACACCCCGACATGATCCCTATCACCAGAACCAACAACAGAATGACGGACCGTCTCATAACGTACTCCCTATATTAACCTGTGAGTTACAGAAGCTCACTAGGCCTACCGGGAACCACCGGGGGCTTTCTGGACCGGCCCCGTTTGCCGAGGCTGGGGCTGCATGATCGGCTCCGGTGTTTTCCATTTGGTAATGAACGCCTGAATGGCGTCCCTAGTTTGCTGAGGAACATAATCTAAAGCTTTGGAGGTCAACTGATTGACAGGAGACAGCAGCTTTGACTCCTTCACCATCGGCCACTCAGGTAATCCTATGAGTACTGCCTGCACGGTAACCGCGGAAATAAGTAATCCTGCTAAAACGCCCATCCCCGCACCGAGCGTCCGATCAAGCCAACTCAATCTCGTAAAGTCTAAAATGGCACGCAAAATTCGTCTTAGAATCGCAAAGGCAATCTGTATTCCCACAAAGATGATGAGCATAGATAAAATCATCGAAATATGTGGATCCAAAGAAGAAATTTTTGTGAGATACACCTGAACCGACGGATAGTATTTCGCAGCCGCAAGCGTTCCAACTATCACCCCGGCGAGAGCCGTGAGTGATTGCAAAAACCCCTTCCAAACCCCCAGAATTAGACCTATAAATACGGTGAGTATTATAAAGATATCTATGACGTTTATTGATTCAATTCCTTGCATATAACGTTTCCGGGCCTGTGAGAATCTTTGAGATCACCTCTATTATTGCAATTCAGGTCAAAGCATGTAAATGCGATCTACATGATTGACTCGGTCTCGGCGCTTGGTTCGTACATGATGCCTGTTACCGGCCCAAACTGATCTATTTCCGACGTACCGAATTCAGGGAGTAAAACGGAACCTATGAGGATCAAATCTCCAGGTAAACACTTTCGAGCCGTTTGAAAATCATCTTCATCCCTGAACAGCATGGGACCTATACCGTTAAACCCCCAGGCAGTGGGATAATCGGTCTCAAGCATATCATTAGAATCACAATCGAAAATCAGGGTCCCTCCTCGAGACTGAACGAGTTCATTAATGACCTGATACCTCTCTCTTAAAAAAACATCCAGACGAGCCGCATTCGATGCATTTTGAGGAAATCCCGCAGGATTTTCCCGAAAGAAAATCAGTTCAATTCCTGCATCCAAGCATGCCGCGCAGGCTGAAAGATGAAAGTCCCGCCAGAAATCAAAGACAAGCAGTGCAAAGTCCAATTCTTCATCAAT
>CAZTJA010000130.1:0-7498 GCA_964613745.1 uncultured Syntrophaceae bacterium | reverse complement strand
GTGGTCGGGGCGACTGGATTTGAACCAGCGACCACCTGAACCCCATTCAGGTACGCTACCAGACTGCGCTACGCCCCGACCGGAACCTAAAGATTGTATTACACAAAAACCCGGGATGTCAACACAAAGCTCAGCAATTCGGTACTCATTCAAATTTTTTCATCTGAAAACGTACTTCTTCAGCTCAACACTCCCTCGAACCGTCGGTTAAAACCCTGCTCCAGGAAAGCTCTTCACTCGTACAACAGATTATTCATGTAAATGAACCGCAAAAATGATACAATCTCCAATTTTCCGGGTCGCCGAACACGCGACTCCTCTCGAACTTCTGAGCAGGTTGTGTTGTCCTAAGTAACAATTTTCAGGTAAGACCTTTTGGGTACTCGGTCTTCCGAAAGATTGAACGAGATATGGTTTCAAAAATCGGTTTTTGGATCGAACTAACCGGCGATGCACCGGTATTCGGTTGACCTGAGATTTTTTGAAAGCACTCTAAAGCAGTCGTGATTTAGGTGTAATCTCCCGACTGCTCATTATGTCATTGAGTGGAATTCCGATGAGGTTACAGGGTTGTATTATTTGGTTTAACGGATTGTCCGGGTCCGGTAAAACCAGCATTTCCATGATGGTGAAATCCTCCTTAGAAGCGTCCGGCAAAACCGTGACATTGTTGGACGGCGACTCTCTCCGGCAGGGGCTCAACAGGGATCTTACGTTTTCTTCGGAAGATCGCGCCGAAAACATCAGGAGAGCTGCAGAAATAGCAAAATTCCTCTGCGAATCCGGCCAAATTGTAGTCGCAGCCTTCATTACCCCCCTCGAATCCATACGAACGCAGCTCAGGAACCTACTGGGAAGCGAGAGATTCGTTGAAATCTTTGTGGATTGTCCCCTTGAAATCTGTGAAGAACGCGATCCCAAAGGTCTCTATAGATCTGCACGAAATGGGATCACGCCCGAATTTACCGGAATTTCATCGCTCTTCGAACCACCGGCTTACTATGATTTGAAAGTTTCGTCTTCAGAATTGTCGCCAATAGAATGTCGGGACCGGGTGCTCAGTTTTATTTATGAGAAATATCCCGATCTACGATCCTTTGGACAGCGCAGGAGATCATCACGATCACGCAACCGTCGCCTTGTGGTTCTCGGCCTGGATTGCGCTCCGGCCGGCCTCGTTTTTGATGAATTCAGGGACGACCTGCCCGTATTGAACTCTCTCATGGAGCACGGGCGTTGGGGTTCATTGCTGTCAACCCATCCACCTATTACCATTCCCGCGTGGACGTCCATAACAACCGGAATGGATCCCGGTCAACTCGGTATTTACGGATTCCGTAACCGGATTCCAAACTCGTACGAACTGGCCCGTTTGGAAACGTCGGCTACGGTACGCCATCCAAGAATTTGGGACTACCTTGAAGACAAGGGGCATTCGTCTATTTTGGTAGGAATCCCACAGACATACCCCGCTAGACCTCACAACGGGATTACCGTGGGCGATTTTCTTGCCCCCAGAGTCGATCAGCGCTTCACGTATCCTTCCGATCTATTTTATGAACTCAATAGTTTGTCCTCAGGAGAATACCTGCCAGATGTGAAGGATTTCCGAACATCCGAAAAAGAGCGGCTTTTGGAATCCTTATATGAAATGGTGGACCGCAGATTCAATCTCCTCAATAAAATTGTTCACCGCAAGAACTGGAACTTCCTGATGATGGTGGAAATAGCTCTGGACCGTCTCCATCACGGATTTTGGCGTTTTTGCCGAAAGGACCACCATCTCTTTGAACCGGGAAATAAGTTCGAAAATGTATTCAGGGAATTTTATAGGTACCTCGATTCAAAGATAGGCACTTTCCTTGCCCTCATAGACGATAATACCGACGTAATGGTGATTTCGGATCACGGCGCACGCACCATGCTCGGAGGCTTTTGCATTAACGAATGGCTCGTCCGGAAAGGCTTGCTCCATCTTAAACCCCATTCCAATGGAAATGGGTCGATCAAGCCCGAGTATATCGATTGGGATCGCACGAAGGTCTGGAGCGAAGGTGGGTATTACGCAAGAATATTCATCAATTTGGAAGGAAGGGATCCGAACGGTATAGTTTCGGCCTCCGAATACGATTCATTGCGAAACCGATTGTCACATGAATTGGAATCACTCTCATATGACGACGGCAAGCCCATGAGAAACATCGTCCTCAAGCCGGAGGAAATTTACCGCACGACCGAGAGTTTTCCCCCCGACCTGATGGTCTACTTCGATGAATTAAATCGCAGATCCATAGGATCGGTTGGAGATGGAAGGCTCCATGTCCAGGGCAATGATACCGGGCCTGACGATGCCAATCATGATCCGGAAGGAATATTCATATTTACTCACTTGAGCGATCTCCGTTCCGGCAGAATCATTAACGAGAGAATCCCGGCTGCTTCGTGTCTGGATATTACTCCGACGATATTGCATCAGTTCAGGTTAGCTGTTCCGAAGGAAATGACGGGAAAAGTGATCAGCACAAACGGCATCGAACACGCATCAGTCGTTCCAGCGAAGAAAATTCCAAGAACTCCGCCGTCCGACAGAGGATTCACTGCCGATGAAGAAGAAATCGTGACGAGCAGACTCCGTGATCTAGGATATATTTGAAAAGATTCAGCCTACGATTTTAATTTTATTGATCAGAGCCGTTGTGGAAATTCCATCCAGGAGTTTCACAAATTCAACACACCCGCCTCTCGATTTGACGACGTTCTCTCCCACCACCTTCTTACCCTGCCAATCGGATCCCTTCACAAGCACGTCCGGCTTTATCTCCTGAATCAGATTCAACGGCGTGTCCTCGTCAAACACCACCACATAATCGACAAAGCTCATTGCGGCAACCAAGATGGCTCTCTCAATCTGTGAAACGATTGGCCTCTCCGGTCCTTTAATCCGCCGAATGGATTTATCGGAATTCACTCCAACAATCAGCACATCACCTTTCAGCGAAGATTGTCTCAAAATTTCAAGGTGGCCCGCATGAAACAAGTCAAAGCACCCATTTGTGAAACAGATCTTGTGACCCTGAATTCTGTGTCCATGCACTACGGTTGCAACATCCTCGAACGGTATTATTTTTCCGGCCGGTGAATCCTGCTTCAGAGAGAGCACCATTTCATCCAGTGTTGCAGTTGCTGCTCCAAAACGAGCGACAACGATCGAAGCGGCCAAGTTGGCGAGTGTAATCGCATTCTCAATGCTAAGGTTGTTTGCTACCGCCAGAGCGAGCGTAGATATGACCGTGTCGCCGGCCCCTGTGACATCCACTATTTCCACGGGTTTCACAGGGAAGTCCTCGGCTTTCTTTGCGGTCACCAGCGTGGCCCCATCTTTACCCCTGGTGATGATAATTCCTTCGGCTTCACACTGTTCCAGTATAGTGCGTCCCGCTTCTATCAAATTGTCCCGATTGCGTATTTCGATTCCCGAAGCCCGCTGAGCTTCCCTCACGTTCGGCGTAATATACGTGGCTCCACGATACCGTTTAAAATCAAGCCCTTTGGGATCGACTAAAACCGGAATTTTTTCGACCTTTGCTGCAGTGATTATCGATCGGGTCAATCTGTCCGTCAGAAAACCCTTTCCATAATCCGAGAGAATGACTGATCGAACCTGTGTGAGAACGGACTTGAGTTCATCAAGTATCAGATCTTCCATCTCGACGGAGATATTCTGTACGAATTCTTCATCGATCCGAACAAGCTGCTGATTTCTTGCGACTACTCTGGTTTTGATGGTTGTGGGTCTTTCGGGATCATCCTTGAGCCAGAAAGTCTCTACACCGAGATCTTCACAATGCCTTTTGAACCACCGTCCGGGATTGTCCCTGCCCACCGCCGCAAACAGGGCCGATTTGGCCCCCATACCTACGAGATTCCTTACGACATTGCCTGCACCACCGAGCCTCCTCAGTCGGTCGCGAGCTACCAGAACCGGGACCGGAGACTCGGGTGAAATCCGGTCTACATCTCCGATTATATACTCGTCCACCATGACGTCTCCGGCGACGAGAACAGGTGCCGGTTTCAGTTTCCTGATTAAGCTTTCGTGCAAACCGATGCCCTCCAGGTAAAATTGGCTCAGCATTATAACCAAAAACCACGATAAAAGAAGTCGATCATGGCGAAATTTTCAAGCTGTTTTTTCTCATCAGGAGGCTCTCGACTTTAAGAAATACGGCAAAATAATTGGAATTAAACTTGATTTTGCCATGTTAATTTGATATACGAGGAGCCTAGTGGTCGTGAGAGACAAAAGGGATACAGGATCATTGTGTCCAAAACCGCAGCTTCCCATTTCCTAAGACGTCCTCAGACCATGTTCAGTTCGACGGAATTAACCTGCGTCCAAGCCCGGAAGGGAGTAACAGGTCCGACATGAAAATCCATGATTTAAAGTCGCTCAATAGCGTTCGACAATTCTTTAAAGTCAATACCGGGTCGCACAAAGAATCCGCTTCCGAAAGTCCCGAGAAACAAAAATACAATCGACTGCGCCTGCTCTTGTTTGGAGCGGCAGTATGCCTTGTAATCTCGCTAGGCGTGTATTCCTTTTGGACATTGCCGTCGGAACAGAATCATTTCAAGACTGAAGCAAAAATCCTGGCAGGCGAAATAGACGGCATGGTCAAGCAAAAGACCTCCATGCTCTCTCTCATCGCAGGTCGTATGGATCTTGATACCGTTCTCAAACCCGAAAAGCTCGACGTTTTTTATAATAAACTCAAAGACAGTATGTCCGATTTCCTCAGCATAGAAATCATCAGTGATCGTGGGCAGATCCTCGGCATGACCGGAGATTTGTCGCTGGCGGATGCAGAAGTGGACGGCGTCGGGAAATCGAATTACATTCGCGTCGGGTCGGATATCCCTTTGGATATGGGTCTGATCGTAGATGATCCCTCGGGTAATTTCTTCCATATTATTTGTAGGCACATGGGTTCCGATAGAGGACAATGGTTCTCCCGGACAAAATTTTCTCGCGATACCCTCGTCAATATTCTCAACTCCAGAGAAAGTTACAAAACATCACTGGTTCCCATAAGCGGACTCAAAAAGCATGACACGGGTGCCGGATCGAATTCGGCCGGCAGTACGGCAACATTCTGGAGCGGCGTTCTAAAAGCGGAAGCTTTGCTCGCTGCACCCGGTTGGCTTGTTCGGATCGAACCCGTTAATTCGCCGTCAGTACTAAAAAGATCAGGTGTTTTGATCCCCGTCATGGCCTTCTGTTTCATAGGGCTGTCCTACCTATTCTTGTCTCGGCAAGATGCCGCTTGTCAGGACGATTCCGATTCTCAGCCGGATCAAGACAGGCCGACTGCTCTTCAGCAAAGTAGCGCAACCCCGGAACCCACGCTTGAGCCGGAATCGCCTGAACTGAACAAATTGATGGATTACCCCGTTGTGAGCGTCTCTGATGAGCCGACATTCAGTGAATTCGAAAACCTCGAATCCTTTTACGTGAAAGCCGAAGAGAAAGACTCTGTAAAAACCGACTCCGATGAAGTCCCGCAGCAAGACAATGCAGTCACCAATTCAGATGATGACGTGCTCCCTTCAATTGTTCTCACCGGACTGATGCCGGGCAATCTCGTCGAAATGTCCGATTCCGATGAAGGCGTTGATCTCAGCATCGTTGTCCAGGAAGATACACCCGTTCAGATTTTCGAGCCGATTGCTCCAGTTAATCAACATGAAGACAATTATTTGATTTCCTTACAGTCTGAACCAGACGAAATAGA
Organism: uncultured Syntrophaceae bacterium; assembly: GCA_964613745.1. Lineage (GTDB taxonomy): Bacteria > Desulfobacterota > Desulfomonilia > Desulfomonilales > Desulfomonilaceae > CAZTJA01. Next base: position 1,706 of record CAZTJA010000130.1, on the reverse strand, counting down.
AGCCCTCTTCATCGAAGATGATCAAGATGAACCTGAACTGGAACTCATTGGACTAGACGAGATCACGGTCGTGCAGATGGACGACAACTGTGAGGCCGATTTCGGCGGTGTCCTGCCGGATTCCGATAACTGGGAAGTTGGTCCCCAGGAAGAAATAGCGTTTTCTTGGAATGAACCGTCCGAAATCCCGATTCCGGAAGTTATCGAAATCTCCGTTCAAGGGCCGATCGAACTGCAGAAAAAAGTGGAAATCCCCGACGAATTAGAGATATCCTGGGACGAATCCGATCCGAAAGCTCCGGAAAAGCCATCGGAAAGAGTCCGGCTGTCCGAATTCTTCAATTGGTGATTTACAGACCCAAACAGCAGCCTCACGCGAGTAATTTTTGTTTTCGGAGAAGAAAAAGACCGGCACCCGCAAAAAACGTGTTGATACGTTCAGTCCTTAGGTAGACAATTGCATCACAAAGCTCCCTTTCTCTATCATCATGTTTGTTGGATCTTACTATGCATAAAGTCCTAACAATAGCCGGCTCGGATTCCGGTGGAGGAGCCGGAATACAGGCCGATTTAAAAACTATCCTGTCCCTCGGCGGTTATGGTATGAGCGTCATAACGGCTTTAACTGCGCAAAATACCCTTGGGGTTCAGGGAGTCGTTACCGTCGACCCGAGTTTTGTGGAACTCCAGCTTGAATCCGTGCTGAGCGACATCGGAGCCGATTGCGTAAAAACGGGGATGCTTGCAAATGCAGATATTGTCCGGGTTGTCGCGAAAAAATTAAAAAAATACAACGTCGAACAGCTTGTCGTGGATCCCGTCATGGTTTCGAAAAACGGGGCCGAACTCATTGATGAAGAGGGGCGTAAAGCGCTTGTGGAAACGTTGTTTCCGCAATGCTATCTATTGACGCCCAACATTCCCGAAGCCGAAGTTTTAACCGGGAAAAAGATAACCACCATAGCCGACATGAAGAGGGCTGCAAAAAAGCTCCAGAAAATGGGCCCCAAATACGTACTGGTAAAGGGCGGGCATCTTAAGGATTCGCCGGTTGACGTCCTTCATGATGGGCTTCAACATTATGAATTCAGCACCATCAGAGTCAGAACCCGTCACACTCATGGGACAGGCTGCACGCTTGCCGCCGCCATCGCGGTACTTTTGGCAAAAGGCTATTCTCTCATGGAGTGTATTGATCAGGCCAAGAGATATCTCTATCGAGCACTCAGGTTTTCCTTGAGCATAGGCAGGGGAATAGGACCCACAAATCATTTTGCTTCAATAAACAGGGAGATTGCTCGATCTCATGTGATAGAAGAACTCGATAAGGCTCTCGAACGGCTGAAACGACTCAACATCGGCCACCTCATCCCGGAAGTTCAATCCAATCTGGCTTACGCGATTCCGTTCGCCGAATCAGTCCACGACATAGCATCTTTCCCCGGTCGAATAATTCGGCTGGTAAACACGGTCGATACCCTGTATTCGGCCAAGTTCGGCGCATCGAGACAAATCCACCATCTCGTTCTTGCCGCCATGGAATACGATCCCGAACGAAGGTCGGCCATGACGATATTCTATTCCGATAACATAGTGAAACGGATACGTTCACTCGGATACACCGTTGCGGAATTCGATCGCAATCGCACCCCGCCGGATCTGCAGCTCGAAGAAGGAAGTACATTAGCCTGGGGAGTCCAGGATGT
>CAZTJA010000129.1:0-7593 GCA_964613745.1 uncultured Syntrophaceae bacterium | reverse complement strand
GCTCGAAAACATAACCGAAGTTTGTGCATCCAATGGCCAATTGTCCTATGACCGAAAACTCAGCGAAATGGGAGAATTGCTAAGTGGGAAAGGGCCTTAGATCAGATCCTACGATTAGATTCATAAACTTCGCTTGAATGAGAATTGGGACAGGGTGTGAACAATCACTCCTGCACTTTAATGTTTCTCTTTGGTAAGTCCATTTGTACTTGGAGTGTCCACCCCGTTCCAAATCCCTGTGAATTGTCCATGTAATAGATGGTGTCCGGTCTAAATGCGTAAAGAGAAATATTGGTCATTTTCTTGGCCGTCCCCGACGTGATCGATCCCGCATGAGTGAGGAACTCTTTTACGAAAGGGTAACGTGTCAGGTAGGTTTTCGTGGCTCTTGCAATTGCTAGAGCCGAGTTCACTGCTTGAACATTTCCTGACAACTGCAACCCCTTAATTTCTTTCCAGCTGTTATACTGGCCATATATAGAAGCCGAAGCTCTAGGATTTTTCTCAAATGTCATCGAGTGTCGGGAGAGCTTTGAAGAAAAGAAGATAAGATCGAAATTCTGCCTGGCATAGTACACTGGAGCCGTCCAGGGTACTTCATCGAGACTACAACCGAGGGTCATGGTTGTTAGCTGATCCATGAATTGAATAATTGTGGATTGGAGTTCGTCCTGAGTCATTTTTCGCTATTCCGAAAAGCTTTCTTGGAAACGCCATTTTGGGCGAAGTACATTGGAACTTGCCTTTGTACGGTAGTTCATAACGGATTGCTATGACCGATTGGACTAACAACCGGTATTGACGATGTGGCTTTCATAAGCTCATGCAATTGTGCTACAGCAATACTCGCAAACTCTTCGGAATTGATGTGGGCTTCGATTTCCATCACCGGTATATCGAGCTTCAATTTTGATTTTAGTTCGGATACGAAAACCTGATTGATTTCCGGGTTATAAAGGGGACCAACCGGGGCGTCGGCTTCCGACCACCCTTTCAGGGGCACCAGAAAGCGAACCGGCCCTGTAGACCTATTGAGTTTCCCCGAAATTATATCCGCTAAGCGGATCATGTCGTCTTTGACGGTCCGGACTCCCGATCGAAAATCATACCAGAATACTTGTCGTCCTTGCACATTCTTAGGCATGTTTTCCAATGAATCGAATTCCAGAACGATACAATCGAGGCCGCCTGGCACAATGACCTGAGGAATTCCTTTTTTACCGGCTGATTCCAGACGATCCGGACCTATTCCGCCGCAATAACCACCATATAGGGAATCCGAAAATTCGTGCAAAGCAAAATCCAATACTCCACTTATTAACCCCTGGTTGATTAGGTCTTCCATTGCCATTCCACCGGTTCCGTTGGCATGAAACGGGGATACCTCATACCCTGCGGACTCCAGAAGTCGTTTTACTCTCATCGCACCCTCGGTTATGAATCCGAAGGATGTCAACCCGATTATAGGTTTCAGCGATGTGATGGGGCCGGCGGCAAACGTCATTCCAACTATTGCGCCTGCCGCACTTTTCAGAATGCGTTCGGTTATGGGGTTCAAGCCGAGAATGTCCGCGACGGAATGCATCAGGGTTATGTCTTTTGTCCCAATAAGTCTGCTCATATCTCGTGAAGCGACGGTTGAAACCATCAGTTTGGGAACTCCGAGAGGTAGCACTTGCATGACGCTCATACCGATGTGAGTTCCTGTCCCTCCACCGACGGAAATTATTCCGGCAAGCTCTGATGATTCATGAAGCTGCTTCACTACTTTGGATGCCCCTGCGATCATTGTTTCCACGGATGTTCGACGGTCCTTTTCCTCATCGAGCTCAGAAAGATGTGATGTAGCAGCCTCTGCGACATTTTCGCGTGTTATGTCCGGATTTATGGCCGGCGGGTGGAGTGTTCCTACATCGATTACTATTGTTCCGCAGCCGTTTGCCTGGATCAAATCCTTCAGGTAAGCAACTTCTTGTCCCTTGGTATCAAGAGTAGCCATGATTGCGATCTTGTAGGCCATTGCTGATTCCCCTGTCTTTTTTCATGAGACATTCCCGGCGCGGGCCGATAATCGAATTACTCCGTCAAAAAAAGTTGAAACCGTTAGATTCCGATTCTGAACTGCAGCTTGGCTCTAAAATGAAGGAAGAGACATTTGGTGCCTCTTGGTGAGAGGATAGGACTTCCGTTAACCGATTCATCAAAAATTCAAGTTGTAAAGACTCTACTTGAGTGACGATACTACATCCCTGGATCAGACTTGTAAAAAGGTTTTTTAGTCAATTATACTTGATTCAATGGCTTTGGAAAGAGTGGAGCAGTAGGGTAGCAGTTTTGAGCAGATATTGGTGCAATTATGGCAAGAAACAGCAGTTATTCATCTCAATTTTCGGGCGAGTTTGATGAAATACTTCACCGGCCCGGACATGGGCTGGCCACGCAAGGCGACAATATCGGCTTGAAAGGTAATCCTGCAATCAGTCAAGTTGATTCGCTTCAAAATTCCTTCGGATAATTCCCTTTCAACATCCTCAGCGAGGACAAATGAAATTCCCATACGTCTTTCAATGTAAGCAAGTATAAAACTCAGGCTTTCCGATTCGGCGATGATGGACGGGATGACACCGGCTTCATTCAGTTTCTTTAGAATAACTTCTCGCGAACCTGATCCTTGCTCTCGGATGATAAGTAATTCACCGCTAAGGTCCTTCAATGATACCTGTCCACATTGAGCCAGGTGATGGTCAGGTCTTGAAACCAATATGAATTCCGCCTCGGCGAATGGAATAGGTTTCATGGATGAGTCATATGATCTCCTGGCAACGATCACGAGATCTTCCTCTCGTTTTCTTAAACGGACTAATAGATCCGTAGAGTTTCCCTCACTGAGGTTGACCTGAATTTCAGGGAATTTTCGTTGAAACTGGGCCAAAATGTCAGGCATTGCCGTGCAGGCGTATCCTTTAGTAGTGCCGATTCTAAGATGTTCGTCGTGTTTCTTCTGTTCTCGTTCTATTAAACCCTGTATTTGAGCGACTCGGGAAAAAATTCTCTTAGTAAGTAGATAAACGGATTCTCCCACTTCAGTTAATTTGTAAACTGAACCGTCACGATAGAATAGTTTTACTCCGCAATCTTCTTCCAGGCTGTGGAGACGTTGTGAAACCGCAGGTTGGGAGGTTTTGAGATGGTAGGCGGTTTTTGACATGCTGCCGAAATAGCAGAAATGATGAAATACTTCGAGGTGTTTCAGGTTCATGGTATGGACGGTTAATGGCTGTCTATTGAATCATATTATAACAAAAACTTATATAAGTATATTGTTTTTGCGTATTGACTTCGATTACCTACCTGTCGCAGAATTAGCTTGAGGCAAAGATCCTGAAAACCACGGTGGATCTTCCTCTTTTCTCGTCTAATCCTAACTCCAAAAGTACAAACGAGCACGAAAAAGCTCTCATGATGGATTACCGTACTAAGTAACTTGTGAACCCTCAATCCACAGATGCAGCTGTATAGCGCATTCGCATCCAACATTTTCGGATTTCTAAAATATTGTTTTTGCCGAATGAACGCAGATTTTGCCCAAGGGTATAGTTCCGTGAATTTGGTTTGAAACAGCGATCCAGTTCGGCTTTCGCACAATGGACGAAGGGGAATTCCGTGAAGCGTCTTATCATAGGCATTAGCGGAGCAAGCGGAACGATTTATGGAGTGCGCCTGCTCGAAGTCTTGAAAGAAATCGAAGGTGTTGAAACTCACCTGATCCTGAGTCGTGGTGCAAAAGTTGCGATGTCCCACGAGACTTCGATCAAATCCGAAACTGTTGAATCACTCGCGGATCATGTGCACTCGCCGGAAAACCTTGCTGCGAGTGTTTCAAGCGGATCATTCCTCACGGAGGGAATGATTGTTGCCCCTTGTTCCATGAAGACCTTGTCCATGATTTCACTTTCAATCAACGACAATCTCCTCATCCGTGCGGCGGACGTCACTCTGAAGGAAAGACGCAAGCTGCTGCTCATTCCGAGAGAAACTCCCCTGCACCTTGGTCATCTGAGAAGCATGATACAGATTACGGAGATGGGCGGGATAATTATGCCGCCGGTGCCCTCCTTTTATCATAATCCAAAGACCATAGACGACATCATCAATCAGACGGTAGGCAAAGCTTTGGACCAGTTTGGAATTCAACATCAGCTATTCGATAGGTGGAAAGGAGATTAGCATTTTCTGAAAGACACTTCAGATAATTAAAATGCTTTCCCCGGTGAAAGAAACGTTTCGCTGCTCGGGTTGTGGCAACGTAGCAAGATATACGAAATGGTTCGGAATAGGCACAGATGTCGGCTCAAATGATGGGCCCGGACACATCAGGCCGATTATCGGAAAATCCTTCCTAAACAGAGCGGTTTTCTTGTCTGTGAAGATTTTGCAGGTATTTGACAAACCATAAGAGGAGGAGGCGATGTCCGACTTACAATTCCCGAGTCCGCATGAGGCGGAGAAGCTTGAAGGTACTGAAGGATGGGAACGGATGTATCCGTACCATTATCAATTCACCGCGGATGATCCGGAACGGAAAAAGTACGAAGAAGGAATGTTCTGGTTTTATGATGGGTTACATTATCCGGAACCCATGTACCCATTCGATATTATTTGGGACGAAGCCTGGTTTTTGGCACTATCTCAGTTCAACACCCGGATCTTCATAGTTCCCCCTGCACTTGGAATCGATCACCGTATTCACAACGGTTATATTTATATTACTCCTCTTCCCGTAAAAGATCCCGAAGATATCCCTAAACGCGTTGAACTCTTTATGCAGAGAGCTGGATATTATTATCAAAACTGGGATCGACTGCATCATCAATGGGAAGACAAGATGCGGTCCGTAATAAAGCAATTAGCGGAGCTTAAGATTCCGGCCCTACCCGAGATGGAGGACGAATCGGTCGTTACGGAAGGGTTGGGCGTTTCAACCGGTTACAAACTTCTCAAGGCTTATGATGAACTGATCGATTTAGGAATTCTGACCTGGCAGTATCACTTTGAATTTCTCAATCTCGGATACGCCGCATACGTCGTCTTTGTCGATTTCTGCCAAAAGGCCTTTCCTGACATTCCTCTTCAGAAAATTACACAAATGGTGGGCGGCATAGACGTCATAATCTATCAGCCTGATGAAGAACTAAAGAAACTGGCGAGGTTGTCTTTAGAGCTTGGAGTAGACGAAACGGTTATGTCGGGCGGCGATGCTGAATCTATTTTCAAGAAAATGGAAAGCAGCTCGGGTGGAAAGCAATGGATGGAGGCTTTTACTAAGGCCAGAGAGCCGTGGTTCCACGTGTCCACCGGAACCGGGTGGTATCATCACGATTCCTCCTGGAATGATGATCTCGAAATACCCCTTTCGGCAATGCGCATATATATCGAAAAATTGCGCAAAGGCGACAGCATTGAACGTCCAACGGCCAGTGTACGTGAGCAAAGCCAAAAATTGGTCACGGAATATCGAGCATTGCTCAAGACCGATGAAGACCGCCAGACGTACGACCAGTTGTTGGGAACAGCGAAAACCGTTTTCCCATATGTAGAAAACCACCTTTTTTACGTAGAACACTGGTTCCACAGTTTGTTCTGGAACAAAATCCGTGAAGTGTCTCGGATATTGGTCGATTACAAGTTTATCGAAGATGTCGAAGACATCTGGTACATGAAACGGGCGGAAATCAAGGATGCTCTTTGGGATTTGGTTACCGGTTGGGCCACGGGGAGTTCTTCTAGAGGACCCCTCGTTTGGCCCAAGGAAATCGCTTGGCGCAAGAGCGTCATGGAGAAATTTCGTGAGTGGACGCCGCCGGATGCAATGGGGACGGTTCCCGAAACAATTAATGAGCCTTTCACGATAGTCTTGTGGGGCATCACGTCAGAATCTATGTCCAACTGGGCCAAGCTGAAGACTATGCAAGCCGGAGATGTCACCAAGATAATGGGCTTTCCCGGTTCGCCGGGTATTGTTGAGGGTACAGTCAGGGTTTGTCGCACGGTTGCGGAAATAGGCAGCCTCAAAGAAGGCGAGATACTTGTGGCTCCAACAACATCTCCAAGCTGGGCACCGGCTTTTCAGAAAATCAAGGCCGCTGTAACCGACGTGGGCGGTGTTATGTGCCATGCAGCCATTGTTTGCCGTGAGTACGGCCTTCCCGCAGTGGTCGGTACAGGTTCGGCCACTTCTATTCTCAAAACGGGCCAGAAAGTTAAGGTAGACGGAGCAACAGGGGAGATCAGTATTTTGTAAGGATTCATCTAATCGGAGGTAGTGGAATGGATATGTCAAAGTATGTAATCCCCTTCGAGAAATGTGATCTTAGCATGGTCAGCCGAGTCGGCGGCAAATGTGCCAGTCTCGGTGAATTGTTGAGAGCTCAGATTCCAGTTCCTCCGGGATATGCATTAACCACCGATACTTATGAGAGATTCCTCGAAGAGAACGGTATCCGAGAAAAAGTGATACAACGGCTTAATGGACTTGATCACGCAGTCATTAAAGATGTGGATGACGCCTCGGTCGACATTCGCAATTGGATCGAATCCGGCAGCATCAGTGAAGAGCTTGAAGATATTATAGCCGAGAATTATCGTCTCCTTTCCAGGCGTTCCGGAACGCCGGCCCTACCGGTGGCGGTCCGGTCTTCCGCCACTGCCGAAGACTTGCCGGATGCCAGTTTCGCGGGCCAGCAGGACACTTTTTTGTGGGTGAGAGGGGTGGACGATGTTCTCTACAAAATACGGAAGTGCTGGAGCAGTCTTTTTACGTCCCGTGCAATAACGTACCGCATGAGAATGGGTTTCGACCATTCGAAGGTACTCATCAGCGTGGCAATTCAGAAAATGGTCCGGTCCTTTGCTGCGGGAGTCATGTTTACCCTGAATCCTTCCACGGGTGATCAGGCTACTGTAGTCATTGATTCAAACTGGGGATACGGGGAGAGCGTAGTTTCAGGTGAAGTCACGCCCGACCAGTTTCAAATCAATAAGATCACCCTGGACATAGTCAAGAGAACCGTCTCCGAAAAAGCAATTTATTACACGACTGATCCCGAAACTGACGAGGTCATGAAACTACCCGTCGATGCAGAGCGCCGTAGCCAGCAGACGCTGCTTGATGCAGAGATAATCGATTTGGCAAAACTGGCGAAAGTTATCGAAAAACACTACGGAAAACCCATGGACATTGAATGGGCTACGGAGAAAAGCCTGCCATTCAAAGGAGAAGTGTTTATCCTCCAAAGTCGCCCCGAAACGGTCTGGAGCCAAAAGGAGATCAAGCCGATAGTTGAACCCAAAAAGAGCGCTCTTGAACATATCGTTGCGGGACTGATTGCTGGAAAAAAGCTCAAGTAATCTCTCACGATAGTCCGATTTTTATCAATTTCTCGCCCTCAGGAGTGGCTGTCTTCAGGGCTATGGAGTAGTTCGCCCGGCGCAAGGGATACCGAGTTCTGGTTCATATCAGAGCAGAAATACAAATTTGATGGAGGAGCCGACGCATGAAAGACATGAGAGATTTTGTAAACGAAGGTGTGGAAA
>CAZTJA010000128.1:0-7768 GCA_964613745.1 uncultured Syntrophaceae bacterium | reverse complement strand
AACCTATATAAACACGTCATCCCGCCGAAGGGCGGGATCCATGCCTTTGACGATATTTGTCAATTCCATAAAAAGGCGGGCCTTGCACCCGCCCTTCTATTACGCGGACGTCAACTCATACGAGAATCGATCGTTCCCGAGATCAACCACCCGGAGCTTAACCTTTGAACCGGCCTTAACCGCATCATCGGCAAGACCCTTATCGATTCTCCCGAACACTTTTATCCCATCCGAAAACTCTGCAACCCCCAATTTGTAAGGGACGTCCTTTTCAAAGCCGGCGGGTGCATACATCGCATTCGTAAAGGTGAGCAAAGTTCCCTCGCTGTTGATTGGGAACCATTCCATGTCGCTCGAAAAACATTTATCGCAATCACTTCTTGGCGGAAAAAACTTCGCTCCGCATGATTTGCAGTACGTACCGCTAATTTGATTTGCCTTGAGGAACTCAATGAATGCTTCCGCTTTTGTAGAAGCCGTGAAGCTTATAATTCCAAATTGATCGAATCCCATGTTAATCCTCCGAGTTCATGGAACGCTGGGCTAGTCGACTCCGAAGATGCTTACGTTTCCGTAGATTCCCACGCCGCCGATATTATGGACGAGCCCTGTTTTTGCATTGGGAACCTGCATATTTCCCGCTTCGCCCCTAAGCTGCAATACAATCGTTCTGATCTGAGACCCGCCGGTTGCGCCGATGGGATGCCCCTTTGAAAGAAGTCCGCCATCAACGTTCACCGGGATTCGGCCTTCCTTATACGTTTGTTTTTCTTTGATCAGGTCTTTTCCATGACCCGGTTCCGCAAAGCCGAGATCTTCATACGCCATCATTTCGGCTATTGTGAAGCAGTCGTGAACCTCGGCAACATCAATATCCTTTGCAGAAACACCCGCCATCTCGTAAGCTCTCTTGCCTGCAAGCTGAGCACATTTCAGACCGCTGAACGTATCCCTCGCCGCCATATTTATAGGAGCGGTAGCCATGCCAAGTCCTCGGATCCAGACCGGCTTCTTGACCAAATCTTTAGCCTTTTCTTCGGACGCGAGTATCAGGCACGACGAACCGTCAGCATTCGCGCAGCAGTCGTACTGCTTCAGGGGTTCGGCAATGTACTTGGGTTCCATTACCTTATCCAGAGGCAGTTCCTTCCTGAACACGGCTTTTTCATTCATGGTGCCGTAATAAGCGGACTTTACCCGTATCAGAGCCAAATCCTCTTCAGTGGTCCCGAATTTTTCAAAGTGGCCTCTTGCGTACAGAGCGTAGTAGGCCGGCATCATGGTGCCGAATGGAGCTTCCCACTGTATATCGGCTCCACGACCCATTCTTTCCTGCGATTCCGCCGATGTGATTTCGGACATCTTTTGGAAACCCAGAACCATCACTATATCGTGCAGACCTGAAGCAATCAGAGCGTAAGCAGTGCGCAGCCCGCTGGAACTCGAAGAACACACGCTTTCCACGTAAAACGTGGGCTGCGGGTTCAAGCCGAGATATTCAGCCATTAACCCAGCCGGGGTTCGTTGTTTGTCGTATTCCGGAGCTGAGCACACAACCGAAGCATCGATTTGATTCGGCTTGATAGCCGCATCCGTCATCGCCTCACGATAGGCCTCGAAAGCGAGTTCCCGGATAGACCCGGGATATGCTCGCACGAATGCGCTCTGGCCAACGCCTATTACCGCTACTTTCCGCATTTTTTCCTCCTGTGAGAGGGGTGAAACCTGTGTGGATTTTTCGTGCAGTCGAAAGAGATTACCACAGGGCATAATTCACGGCAATGAATTTATGGTCGGCACCGATGTGCTCGAAAGAAAAGAATTCGGAATACTTGTGGACTGCTGAAAATTCAGTGGAATGGACTTTGTATTCGGAAATTCAAAGTCCGTGCGGCAAGACACACATGAATTCATAAGAGTGGCTCTTTATGCCGTAAATTTTCCTCCCTGCGACATTGATCAATTTGTCAATCAATATTCCTTGAACCGGGGTGGAGGTTCTGTTAATTACTAAATTGAAGCAATTTTCCATTTGTGTTCATTAACCGTAGTATTTTACTCAAATTTCATTCTCTAGTGCATAGAATCAGCGAAAGTCGACATTAAGAATATGGCTGGGGCATGGTGCAGCCAATCTTACCGGCAGAACGCTTTATGGGAGAACAATATGGATATAAAACGTGTTGGAGTTATAGGCGCAGGACTTATGGGATCAGGAATTGCCCAGGTTGCCGCGCAGGCCGGATTTGAAGTCAACCTAATGGATGTGGAACAGCGTTTCATCGATAAAGGTATGGCCGGAATCACCAAAAACATCGATAGGCTTGTGGGCAAAGGTAAGCTTCAAGCTTCAGAGGCGGAAACAATTATCGGCAGAATAAAAACATGTCTGTCTCTCACGGAAGTTGCAGCAGGGGCGGATGTCATAATTGAAGCCGTAATTGAAAAAATGGAACTCAAGAAGACCGTCTACAAAGAACTGGACGATGTTGCCGATAAGAACACCGTTTTTGCCACGAACACCTCCGGCTTAAGTATTACCGAAATGGCGAATATTACTACTCGACCGGATCGTTTCATCGGCATGCACTTCTTCAATCCCGTTCCCGTAATGAAGTTGGTTGAAATCATCAAAGGCATCGCAACCAGCGACGAAACCGTTCAAATCATCAAAGATCTTTCCGCAAAAATGGGGAAAACGGCCATTGAAGTATCCGAAGCGCCGGGATTCGTGGTCAACAGGATTCTTGTTCCCATGGTCATAGAGGCTATCTTCGTGCTTCAAGAAGGCTTGGCGTCCAAAGAGGAAATAGACGAAGGCATGAAATTGGGGGCGAATCATCCAATAGGCCCGTTGGCATTGGCTGATCTGGTCGGGTTGGATACTCTTCTCAATGTGCAGCAGCACCTTTATGAAGAATTTGGAGACCCTAAGTATCGCCCGCCGGGACTGTTAAAGAAAATGGTGAGAGCCGGACGATTGGGTCGCAAATCAGGTAAAGGTTTTTACGATTATAGTTAACGATTAAAGTTGATTCCAAGTAATCAGAAAGATCCGGCGGTCATATACGAGGAGGAAAAAATGTCGGAAAATGTACGATTTGGCCTTAACGAAGAAGAACAGATGCTTCAAGATATGGTGCGTCGTCTCACCAAAGAAAAAGTATTTCCCGGTGCGGAAGAACGCGACAAAAAAGGCGAATACCCCTGGGACATGCTCGAACTCATGAAGGAAAACGGCTTGATGGGTGTTGATTTCCCGGAAGCTTACGGCGGAATGGCTGCGGGTATGATCGCCCATTGTATCGTCGTCGAAGAACTGGCGAAAGCCGATGCCGCCGTTGCGTTGATCCCTTCATGCCAGGAACTCGGGAGCCTCCCCATCATCTTGGGAGGAAATCACGAGCAAAAGGAAAAATATCTAACTCCGCTTTCATCCGGCGAAAAAGTTGCAGCTTTTGGACTCACCGAGGCAAAAGGCGGTTCGGATGTTGCGAGTCTGAAAACAAGAGCCGTCCGTAAAGGCGACAAATACATCATTAACGGATCCAAGATTTTCATCACCAACGGCGGCGTGGCGGACACCTTCACCGTTTACGCAATCACGAACCCGGATGAAAAACAGCACAAGAGTGCCAGCGTTTTCATTCTGGAAAAGGGAATGCCGGGATTCACGGTGGGCAAGAAAGAAAGCAAGCTGGGCATCCGTTGTTCCGACACGAGGGAACTGATCTTCGAAGACGTGGAAGTCCCGGTCGAGAATCGTCTTGGTGAGGAAGGCGATGGATTCCACATCATGATGAAAACCCTCGATTTCAGCCGACCGTCGGTGGCGGCACAGGCTCTTGGTATCGCTGCGGGAGCTTTCGAATATGCCACCCAGTATGCAAAAGAACGAGAAGCTTTCGGCAAGCCCATTATTCGTCATCAGGCTATAGCTTTCAAACTGGCGGACATGGCCATGAGAATAACCGCCGCACGCCAGTTGCTTTGGAAAACCTGTTCGCTGCTGGACAACGTCGGCAAAGACCTTTCCAAGATTCCGCCCGAAACCATAAGGCATTCTTCCATGAGCAAGGCTTATTGTTCCGATGTGGCCATGTGGACCACCATCGAAGCGGTGCAGGTACTCGGCGGGTACGGCTACATTTCTGAGTATCCCGTTGAGCGCATGATGCGTGACGCGAAGATTACCCAAATTTACGAAGGTACAAACGAAATCCAGAGAATCGTAATTTCATCTACCCTCTAAGCTTCATCGTGTATCGGTTGCTCTTTGTCGGTAACCGATACACATTCGCCTCAATAATCACCATCTACATTGACGAAATTCATTCCTTCTACTATCCTGAAATAAATTGCTGTTTTGAATTGCGTGTATTTACTTCGATTCACGTTGAACACGGTTGAGCAATTATTCGTGTGATCTCAATTTTAGTTGCTCTCGCTTCGGTTCGGAAACCTGACCGAAAATTATAACAAGGAGAAATTTCAATGAAAGGCAACGAACAGGTCATTAGTAAACTCAATGAGTTGCTTGCCGATGAACTTACGGCGATCAACCAGTACATGGTCCACTCAGAGATGTGCGACAACTGGAATTACGGGCGCCTTCACAAGAAAATTGAACACAGAGCAATCGAAGAAATGAAACATGCCGAAAAACTCATCGCTCGGATATTGTTTCTTGACGGCCGACCCGAAGTGAGTAGACTCAATGACCTCCACATCGGCGCGGATGTCGAATCGCAGCTCCGAAATGATCTGGCTTCGGAACTCGGAGCACAAAAGCTCTACAACGATGCCATTAAACTCACAATGGATGTGGGCGACAATGGAACGAGAGAGCTCTTGGACGGCATACTCAAGGACGAAGAAAATCACATAGACTGGCTGGAAGCTCAACTTGATCAGATATCCCAGATCACCATTCAGAACTACCTTGTGGAACAAATAGACGAAGATTAGCATTCTCTCCGCTTATAGGCCGCTCCGTTGCCAAAATCGGAGCGGCTTGCCTTCAAAAATCCAAAAACTTGACTTAAATCAATTCCCATTGACAAATACATCTATAGAATACGACTAAGAAAGAAGATGTCGTCGAATTAATAGGACGGCAATCTCCGTGACTGTTTGCTCGTGCTCAATTAAAACCGTCTTTTTAAAAAGGAATATTCAAACCATGATCGGGTCCGCGCAGAATGCACCACAGAGGAGCGACGGCATGCTGGACGATTCACTCTATTTGTATAAGGACCGATTTGATAACCTCTTTCGTGTGGCGAAAAAGATAACTTCATGCCTCAACATCGGAGACATACTCGAAATTATCCGTGACGAAGTTAAGATCATCCTTCCCCACGCCGGAGATGCTTGCCTGATCCTCGTTGACCCCGATGCACCCAACTATACAAGACCGCTCCACTGCACAATAGCGAAGGAAAACATCAATTGTCATCTCTGCAGGAGAGGACGAGCCGCGGTTCAGCACGTCTTGCAGGGACACCCTGCATCGCATTGCGTTTTGGACGAACAGACAACATCGAATGACTGCATAAGCAAGTCAGGTGAGCAGTGCTGGGAGGTGGCTCTTCCGATCTATGAAGGCGTTAACCCGCTGGCCGTATTGAATGTTGTAACTGTTGACGGTAAATCGCTCGATGACCGGGATATGGTCCTCCTTAACGATCTGGCGGAACTTGCCGCCAACACCATCGTCAATGCCAAGAACTACTCCAAAATGGCCAGGGACAAACTGTCTCTCGAACGCATCTTGGGGCATATCGGACCCTTCGTGCCTGAAACGGTGAGAAAGATAATCGAGAAGAATCCTGACTCTCCCGCACTGGACAAGTCGGAAGTGGATGTTTCGATCCTTTTTCTCGATGTAGCCGACTACACCCGCATAAGCGAGACATTAACTCGGGATAAGGTCAACTTTATCATCGAAAAGTACTTCTCTAATTTTCTCGACGTTGTATGCAGTTACCAGGGGGATGTGAATGAGACGGCAGGGGACGGTTTGATGGCAATCTTCCAGGGCACCGCCGAGGAAAATGCCCGGAACGCCTGTACTGCTGCAATGGAAATCCGTAGAAGAACCATCCAGATTAATAACGAACTCAAGGGGCTTTTCCATCCCATCGTTGTCAATATGGGGATAAATTCGGGAAAAGCGTTGGTCGGCATGAGCAGATTCCAGGGAGCCTCCGGAACCCGGATGACGTTCACGGCATCGGGAACAACGACGAATATAGCCGCCCGCCTAGCCTCAATTGCAAAGGACGGGGACATTCTCGTAGGTCCTGAAACCGCCGCCAGAATTAAACAAAATACTCTCCTGTTTGATCGCGGACTTATTCAGCTTAAGAATATCCAGGAACGTATTCACGTCTTCAGCCTCGTTCCAGCCTAAATTCGATCATTTCCCCTGCACGCAGCCTTCTAGTTGGTGTTTATTTTTGGACTCGTTTTGCGTATTCTGATCGGCACTGAGGGTCGGCAGTCGTGATCGACACGCGGCAATCCTTTTATAGCAATCGATAGTCATTCCTTAGCATTTAATTAACATCAAGATGAATTGGAGCGGGTATGGATCTTGAGGTATTCAGCGGCATTGCCTTAAATTGGGATTTCTTTTCGAGACTATTCAGCATAATCATCATTGACTTGATTCTCGCCGGCGACAATGCAGTGGTCATCGCCATGGCAGTGCGTTCTCTGCCCCGTGAGCAGCGGAAGCAGGGCATCATATTCGGTGCCGGCGCCGCCGTCTTGCTCCGAGTTATACTCACGTTTTTTGTTTCCCAGTTACTCACGATCATGTTCATTAAGCTTGTCGGCGGGGCATTGATTCTATGGATCGCGGTTAAATTGTTTATCGAAGGTGCCCCCGACGAGGCTCTTACACGTGACGCAACGAGTATCTACCAGGCGATAAAGACCATAGTGATTGCAGATATCACGATGTCCCTCGACAACGTATTGGCCGTTGGCGGGGCTTCCGCCGGTAATCTCTTTCTGCTCCTGTTTGGATTGGGATTGAGCATCCCCTTCATCGTATTTACCAGCAATCTGCTTTCCATGCTGATGGATAAATACCCCTTCATCATTTATTTGGGCGCCGGTATCTTGGGTAAGGTGGGCGGTGAAATGATAATGACTGATCCGTTCATAACTCAACACCTGAACCCGGGAAAACTGATGCAATACTCGGTGGAGGCGATCTTAGCCGTTGGTGTCATAGTAGTCGGGAAACTTTGGATCAAATGGCGAATAAAATCCGAAGAACGAAAAGCGCAACAATCTGCTGATGTACAGGCTTCCGAATCAGAATAATAGTGAGGAATTATGGCTATTCTTACCATATCAAGAGAATTTGGCAGCGGTGGAAGAGATATTGCTCAGGCGGTAGCGGAGAAACTCGGTTACGAGTTGCTGGATCGAGATAAATTCCTAAAAGAGCTGGGAACTCGCGGCAAGAATTGGGAGAATTGGGGCAAAGGGCTCGATGAACATTCACCATCTACATGGGAAAAATACGACTGGTCCTTTCGAGGCTTCTCGGCTCTGGCCCGGAGCGTCCTGCTGGCTCATGCCTATAAAGATAACACCGTCCTCATGGAGCGGGGTGCAAACTTCCTGTTAAGAGGAGTGCCCCACGCATTCAGAATTCGGGTAATTGCCCCTTTTGACTTCAGGGTAGAAAAGATAATGGTGAGAGAATCCGTGGACTATGATACCGCTCGCTGGCTCATTGAAAGGACCG
>CAZTJA010000127.1:0-7887 GCA_964613745.1 uncultured Syntrophaceae bacterium | reverse complement strand
AAACATCAGCATCGAGAATGGTTTTCGATATGACGTATTTATGAACGTTATCATGATGGAGAGCTATTGTTTCATCCCGCGTATAATCCGCTCCGTAAAATTTGTCCCAATTTTCTTTGCCGAAAAATGCGCTTTTCTCGCCCAGGTTTATAACTACACTGCCGGACGGATCTCCCGGTAGCTGTGCTCGCCTTTCGGCGTATGCCACGGTATCTCCGGCGGACATATGTAATTGAAAATTTCTCAGATCGAGAATCTGCAAATCGAATCCCGCTTCATCCGAGAAAGTCCGTTTGATTGCAAAAAGATCGGTTTTTGCAGCAAGTTCGTCGAAATTGCAGTCCATTTGAGGCGCATCAGCAATAATTATTTTCCCGGAACCCTGCAAAGCAATATAAACATAATCGGCAACAGCCCTTAGCACCGCCGGATGGGTGATAATCGATTCAATGCTCCCGCCCTTTGCGTGATAACTGAGAACAAAATTCGGTTTCAGCACTACAGTCCGGCCGGGAGAGATGATGTGTCCTAAAGGATTCCATTCCGGTGTTCCGAATCTCGAACTATCCAACTCCAGCATCGTGAGACATCTTCTAACACCTTCATAAACCTGGTTCCGATGGTTTGATACACCTTTGAAAGGGTACTCCGGATACAGTTCGGACGGATTAAAAGGGCTGGGGGGGTATTCGGCATCCCCCTTCCAAACAGCGACTTTGAATTTTTCGGATTGTTTTGTCGGCATCATACGTTTCGAAGGCTAAAAAAGCCTATTCACCATACTTGATATCCAGCTGCTGGTCCAAAAACCTGAACTTGCCGGATCTGGTCTTCGGGATATCTTGAACGAGGCTGATCTCCAGTTCTACATCATTCCCCAATTTTTTCATGAGTTCCTTGCGTATTCTCTCCGAGTCGGTTTCCGAATAATTGCTTTGGGGCGCGATTTTGAACGTAATTTTTCCCGGCGTGTCCTGGTAAAATTGGAACTGTCTCACATGATCAAAAATGTCGCTATGCATGTTAATAGCCGTCATGGAAATATAACGGCCCGTTCCGGTAACTATAACTTCCTGCATTCTGCCGGAAATTTTATTGAGAAGCTGGAAGGCTCTTCCGCAATCGGGGCACTGTGAAGGACCTTTCACGGCTCGATCCATGGTTTTGTATCGTATAAACGGGGTGGCGCGCATATGAAAACTCGTCCCGACAAGCTCACCTTCCTCACCTTCGGTCACCTCTTCGGAGTTTCCGTTCAGCAACTCGGTGAAACCATAAAAAGGCCATAAATGGTATGAGCGATTGTGTTCGCACCATGGTGCTTGGATCGTAAGTTCCGCGTGTCCGTAGAATGAAAAAAATTTGGTATTCGGAAAGGTGGTTGTGTATTTCTCCATCATCCAGTCGTAAATATTTTCCGAAGCAAGTAACACGAGATCCGCAGAAATCTTTTCTTCGGCATTCGCTTGATTCAGAAGGTCACAAAGGATGTTGAAGGAAGACGGGTAAGCCTGAATGACTCGCGGGTTAAATTCTTCCAGCAAGCGAATGTACTTTGGTAAATTTTGTTCCGTTAAGAAGTACGAAGATAAAAGGAGTTCGTTTCGAAACCTGTCATATTTGAAAATATCATCATCGCTGCCAATGTAAGCGCCGCGCAAAATTGCATTTAGGCCATCCAGTTTCCAACCAACCCAAGACCAACCAGTGTGTACGAATGCATCCTCAATTTCCTGATTTTCGTACAAATAATAGAAACCAAACGGTATTCCGGTAGATCCTCCGGTCGTCGTATAGAACCTGAGAGGAAGCGCAACGCTGAAGGCTTCCAAATTGTCGCGCATCAATTCTTTGGTCGTGAAAGGTAAGAATTGTAAGTCGGTCAGTTTCCGAATGTCCCTGGGATGTACTCCGGCCTCATCGTATAATTGTTTGTATCCTCTAGTCCTTCTGTAGGCATAATCCACAATGTCCCGAACATTGTTGAGTTGCCACTCCCGAATTCGTTCAATAGGATAAAACTGAGCTTCTGAAAGGAACTTACGCCAACGTTTGTACACGGACCCACGTCGCCATTCGACGGGCATCCAAGACAGTATGGGCTTTGCCGAATCCTTTACACCTATGAGAAGATGTTTCATTAGACTTCTGAACATTTGACCTCACGTACTGCCGGAGGCTATCAGCCGTAAATCAATAGTATAGCATTTAGATCGGGTATGCAGTTGGATTATTTTTCGTATGAAACTAATGGAAGCTCATTCCGTCTTGATAAAGAAGTGGAGTGATAATGCAGGAAATCTGATGTGTTAGCCGGATGCGGCATCCCAAATTGCGTCAAGCCACCATTGTTTTTCCCCTCTGAAGCATCTGCGTCATTTCATCCCCCGGAATGGGACGAGAAAAATGGAATCCCTGCCATTCGTCGCAATGATGCAACCGGAGAAATCTTAATTGTTCTTTCGTTTCAACTCCTTCGGCAACCACTTTAAGTTTAAGGCTATGAGCCACTGCGATGATGGCTTTAACTATTGCTTCATCATCAGCATCATTCACGATGTCCTTCACAAAAGACTTGTCTATTTTAAGCTTATCGATGGGAAAACGCTTCAAATAGCTCAAAGATGAATATCCGGTTCCAAAATCGTCAATTGATATTTGGATCCCCATTTTCTTTAATTCAGTGAAAAAGTGAATCGTGCGAGCAGCATCTTGCATGGCAACGCTCTCGGTAAGCTCCAGTTCAAGACAGGAAGGTTGAATTCCCGTTTTGGAAAGGACACGACTAACGGTATCGATCAAATCATCCTGATTAAGTTGTCGGGCGGAAACGTTCACTGCAAGACCAATCCTGGGAAGTCCCATGTCTTGCCATTTCTTTACCTGAGCGCACGCAGTCTCAAGGACCCAATCACCTATTGGAACAATTGCTCCGGTTTCTTCCGCTACAGATATGAATTGACCGGGTAAAACAAGCCCTCGTTTGGGGTGGCGCCAGCGAAGCAAAGCTTCGACGTTCATTATTTCCCCGGTGCGGAGGTTTAAACGCGGCTGATAAAAAACCATGAATTCATCACGGTCGATTGCGCCTCGGAGGGCATCCTCCAAGTCCGAACGCTCAATTGCTTCGATGTTCATTTCTTCGCAGAAAAACTGAAAATTGTTTTTCCCTAATTCCTTAGCGTGATACAAAGCCATATCCGCGTTCTGAAGCAACCGATCGGATTGAGTCCCATCGTTCGGGTACAAGGTTATTCCTATGCTCGTGGTTATGAACACCTCACGACCATCAAGGTTGAAAGGCTTGCTCATTGATTGAACTATTTTGCGAGCAACATTTGCGGCAGAGAGATTGCTGGGAATGTCAGGAAGCACAACGGTAAACTCATCTCCTCCCAGCCTTGCGACCGTGTCGCTCTGTCTCACTGATTTTGCGAGCCTTTCGGAAACTTGAATGAGTAGTTTGTCTCCCGCGCCGTGTCCGAGGGTGTCATTAATATTCTTGAACCGATCCAAATCCAGCAGCATCAATGCGACCATTGATTTTCTTCGATCTGCGGCAACCAGAGCCCGTTGTAATCTGTCCCTGAACAATAGCCGGTTCGGCAGTTTAGTTAATGGATCAAAATGCGCAAGGTGCTGCAGGTGTTTTTCGGCCTTCTTTATTTTGGTGATGTCGGAGAAAGTCGCAACATAGTGGGTAACGATCCCATCATTGTTCTTTACGGCGCTCACGGATAGCAGCTTAGGATAGAGTTCTCCGTTCTTACGTTTGTCCCAAACTTCTCCTTGCCATGCGCCGGTTGACAATACAGCTTCCCAAATGTCTAAAGTTGAACCATTTATACCGAGTTGAAACACGTCCGCCATCTGACCAACAACATCTTCCCTCAAGTAACCGGTGATCTTGCAAAAGGCTTGATTCACATCAATAACCCTACCGGTGGTATCAGTAGTGATAAGAGCTTCGTTGCTGCTTTCGATTATTTTGGCGGCTAAATGGAGCTTCTGTTCAGCCCTTTTTCTGTCGGTGATGTCATGAATAATTGTGTTCAGGAGCTGACCTGAATTGAGAAGTACCGGCCCGGTGTGGATTTCCACTTCCCGAGTTTCGCCTGATGCGAGTACATGAGTTGAGATGTAGTAATTTTGCTGTTCCGATACCGATTTGTTTATGGCGTCAAAGACCTCTTCGATGGGAGCTGAATTCAAATCGGTGAAGTTCATCGATTTAAGCTTCTCTACTGTATAGCCATAGAATTCCGCTGCTGCCGGATTAGCATCAACGATGTTTGCGGTTTCCGGGTCAATCAGGAGCTTCACTGCCCTCATCCGTTGAAAGGTCTGTCTATATCTGTGTTCATTCTCACGTAGAGCCTGCTCAGCACTTTTTCGCTCTGTGATGTCTCTAAGAACTGCAAGGTAAGCCGGTGTCCCGTGCCAGTCCGTGTCGGTGACGTGCATTTCGGCTGTACCTAATCCACCTTCAGGAGTTATGATAGCCAGTTCCTGAACACCGTTTTTGTCTAACTGCGTCGAAAATCGTTGCGCAGCTAATTGTTCGGCACTGCAGCCGAAAAACTGCCATGCAGCAGGATTACAATAGCGGACTGCCCCCTCCTGATCCACAATGACTATTCCATCTTTGCTTCCTTCCACAATACTGGTGAAAGAGGCTCGGCTTAACTTGAGTTCCTGCTCCGCTCTCCTACGCTCTGAAATTTCGGACCTAAGTAATTCATTGGATTTCGTTAATTCAACGGTTCTTTCCCGAACGCGTAATTCAAGCTCGCTATGAGCCTTTCGGAGTTCATCCTGATGCCTTTTTGTGAGGATCAATTGCTTTTTTTCTAGGGTAAGATCCTCAATGAGCACCAATGCGGATCTGTTTTGCCACGCTCTCATGGAACGCAGATGGAGTCTTCCCCACATTTTCCTGCCGTTTATTTGGAGCAAAGAAGTAGTGACCTGTGTTTTACGTGTTTGGAGCACGTGATCAACCAGCATCTTGCACGCATCGGAGTGTTCTTTATAAGGAAACAAATCCTCAAACGGTCTGCCGCTCATATTCGTTTTATATATTTTCGATACACCACATGCCTTATTCGCAAAGACTATCTGATGCTGATGGTCTACAAGCAATGAGGGAATTGGAAAGGCGTGAAGAAGCTTGCCCAAAAATCCGGCTTCCATGCTGGTGAGATAAAAACTGCCGGAATTGGCTTCATTCTGCAGATCATCTAAGTCGAGCGTCTCGGTTCCGGTTTCTCCCTCAATGAATTTCGGGACCGGCTCAGCATGTGAAAAGCGATCAAAAAAACGAGGATTGAGATTACCCATAATTTCCCCAAAATTGCGGACAACGGCTCAATTGGTAGTTGGTAATATTGCAGTGCAAGGTGTATACCCAGAAAGAACGCCACACCTCTGGATGCTACCCCATGACTGTTTTTCCGGACCGGTGCTCGACTTAAATCTGTTGAGGCAGGTACATGACATGATAACATCCGCAGGTGAGACTGAAGAGAGATAAGAGCAATGAGAGTAATTAAACCCCGACGGCCTTAATTATAGATGCAAAGCCTACACGCCGGCTCATTATGAATGGGTCCGCATCTTGGGTGTTTATTGCTCAATGCCATGTTTATGGGCGGATTACACCGTTTCAGGGGGGACTGGATAGTGTGAGAGATTTCGGCTCAGGAATCAGCTATTTTCCTCTTCTATTCCCTTGACCCAAAGAACATTCGCGTTGGAAAGATGGATGCCCATTGTAGTAGCTCCGTCCAGGTTTGCTCCAACCAAATTTACTCCGGTAAGAATGGCTTCGAAGAGGTTTGCCCCGGTAAGATTCGCTCCAAAGAGGTTGGCTTGTGAAAGATTAGCTTCAGACAAATTTGCCATTGTAAGCCTCGCCCACGCCAGATCGCCGTTGATAAGGTTTGCATCCGACATGTCGGCTCCGGACAAATTTGCGTTTCTCAGATTCACTCCATGCAAATCCGCAGATACCAGCCGAGCACCCGCCAGCCATGCTCCTTTTAGATTACACTGAAACATGTTGGCTCCGCTTAGATCAGCGAGAGCAAGTCTCGCATTGGACAAAACAGCTTTACCCAAATTAGCATTGGACAATTGGGCTTCGGATAGATCAAAATCCAGGGAAACGGCTTCGGTCAGTATCGACGCAAAACAATCCGCCTCCCCGCAGAATATAAGATCACCAGTGAATCTATTACGAATTTCGTAATACATGTTTTTAGATAGATCGGTTATTTTGGGTCATAGTATCATGAGGCTCCGGATTTTAACAACTAATATCGAATTGAGGAATCGTCGCGGCAGGCTTTCTCACTCAATTATTATTTCAAGTCTCAACGGCAAATTAAGCCCAATCAAAAAAACAGGGGGATTCCATGGAACAGAAGAAGAGCGTTAAGGAAGTTTTGGGTAATTACAAGCGAATAGCGGTTGTGGGGATTTCAGCTGATGAAAGAAGAGACAGCTTTCGTGTGGCGCAATTTCTCCAACAAAGAGGATACACGATCATTCCCGTCAATCCTAAAATTGATGAGGTTCTTGGCGAAAAGAGTTATCCGGATCTCACTTCGATTCCCGAACCCATTGATGTAGTGGACGTTTTCCGGCGATCCGACGCTATGGTTCCTATAGCCCGAGAAGCCGTCAAAATAGGAGCGAAGGTCCTATGGATGCAAATCGGCGTTTCAAATGATGAAGCTGCCGAAATCGCCCAAAAAGCAGGGTTGACCGTGGTTCAGGATCGTTGCATCATGCAGGAATTGGCAGCTCTTGAAAGGTAATTTCTTCGGAATGGTCCATGTAATCAGGTAGGGGAATGGCTCTCTTCAGAGATAAAGGCAAAAACTTAATTCAATTGGCATCTAAAGGCGACACGCATTCGGTCGATCAACTACTCCAAAAGGGTACTGACCCGAATAGTTGTGATGAGAACGGTGTGACAGCACTGATGAAAGCGTCATCCAGCGGCCATGCTCGAATTGTGAAAATGTTGCTGGACCATGGAGCGGGCGTAAATGGGTATGATCAAAAGGGGTCTACTGCGCTCATCTATGCTGCAGCTTCAAATCAAATTCTCTGCGGAAAACTTCTGGTTTTAAAAAATGCAGATGTTGATGCATGCGACGATGAAGGTAATTCGCCACTGACTTTAGCAACTCAGCATGGTCGTTTGGAATTTATGAAGTTCCTGTTTGAAGCGGGAGCCCATGTCAATCGAAAGGTTTTACACGGACGAACCGCATTACATGTAGCTATGAATGCGGGACAGCACGTTGCGGCGGCTCGTCTGGTGGAACAGGGTGCAGACGTAAACGCGGTTGACGATTCAGGATGGAGCCCGCTCATGCGCGCCGCTTATGACGGTCATATAGGAATGATAAAACTTCTGCTGGACCACAGTGCGGATGTGAATATGGCCGACAAGGGAGGGCGGACGGCATTGATTAAGGCTGTGCAGCGAGGTCACAAACCGGTTATGGATCTCCTGCTCGGTCTGGGAGTTGATCCCGATGTCCAGGATAACGCCGGCTGGACAGCCCTGATGATAGCGGCGGATCGGGGTTATTCAACTATCGTGAAATCGCTGATTCAGCAAGGTGCATGCCTCGATATACAAGACAAAGCAGGCAGGACAGCTCTCATGTGGGCTGCTAGAGCAGGTAAGCATCAAATTGCAACCTACCTTTTGGATCACGGCGCGGAGATTGATGCGGAAGATCATGCAGGAATGACCGCACTGACCTGGGCTTCTCAAGAGGGTTACGAAGAGATTACGGAGATGCTTCTTGAACGAGGAGCCACCGTAACCACCGATTCGGAAAAGACCATTTCCACACTTCTTGATGT
>CAZTJA010000126.1:0-8454 GCA_964613745.1 uncultured Syntrophaceae bacterium | reverse complement strand
TGCGAACGTGACCGCTGCAATGATCGAATGCCTGCACAGGTTGGGAATTGTCGTAGAGAAAAAAGAGACCGACACGGGAATTGCCGAAATTGCGGTTCATGGTTGCGGAATGCACGGTTATTCAGAACCGCTCTCGGAGCTCAATTGCGGTGGGTCTGCTACGACAATGCGAATGTTTGCAGGTCTTTTAGCGTCACGATCTTTCCATTCCGTACTCGATGGAAATGAGCGGTTGCGCCAACGACCTATGAACCGAGTAGTCGATCCGCTCATTCAAAAAGGAGCAATCATCGAAACCCAAAACGGTAACGCTCCTTTGACATTTCACCCGGCCGAACTGAAACCTTCTGAGCACATTCTTCAAGTTGCGAGCGCTCAGGTAAAATCGGCAATCCTCTTTTCAGGGATGTATTGCAGCGGAAAAACTACCGTGGTCGAACCCCTACGCAGCAGAGATCACACTGAGCGACTTCTCAGGAATTCAGGTATTGAAATCGAAGAGTGGACTGATGCCGGCAAGAGACACGGCGTTACGATAAGCGGGCCTGTGCATTCGTTGCCCGTTATCAATTGCGCTCTACCGAGCGATCCGTCGTCTGCGGCTTTTCCGGCCGTTGCCGCTTCCATATTGGATGGGTCATGTATCGAGATCCCGAATGTCTGCCTGAATGCAGGGAGAACGGGACTATTTGATTCCCTGCAAAGAATGGGTGCGGAAGTCTCAATTTCTGAACAATCGACCTTGTTGGGTGAGGATGTCGGGAAACTAACGGTAAAATTTTCGGAGCTGCATGGAATATCGATAGGGGCCGAGGTGGTTCCATCCATGATCGATGAATTCCCCATTTTTGCGGTGGCTGCTACCCAGGCAAAAGGCAAGACCGTCGTTACGGGCGCTGCGGAACTCAAAATCAAAGAGAGCGACAGAATCATTTCACTAGCGGAAGAATTGAACAAAATGGGTGCATGTATTGAGCCCAGAGATGACGGTTTTATCATAGAGGGACCAAAGCGACTGAACGGCGCAAAAGTAAACGCATTGGGTGATCACCGATTGGCAATGACCCTGGCCATAGCCGGATTGATAGCAGATGGAGAAACTGAAATTGAAAACTGGGCCGTGTTGAACGAATCATTTCCGGGTTTTCCCGAATTGCTGAAAAAGCTCGGGGCTGACATCGAATGGTGACCGGTAACACAAAATTGGTAGGGATTATCGGTGATCCCGTTGCGCACTCGTTCAGTCCCGTTATGCATAACGCGGCTTTCAGTGCCTTAGAACTTGATTGGGTGTATGTGCCGCTCCATGTCTATGCCGACGATCTTTCAGATGCCATGTCAGGGATTTCGGCCCTTCGGTTTGCAGGGGTCAATGTCACGGTTCCTCACAAGAGCGCAGTAATTCCGTTCTTGTCGGATTTGTCCGAAGATGCCCGACGAATTGGAGCAGTTAACACCATCAAGGTTTCCGGCCGATCAAGAACAGGGTTCAATACCGATTGGATCGGGTTCCTAAAAGACCTGGAGACAGTGAATTTTTCTCCAACTGGAAATCGTGTGCTGATTCTGGGTTCCGGTGGGTCCGCCCATGCAGTGGCTTATGCATTGGCCCATTGCAATGCGGAAATAGTGATTTTTAGCAGGAATGCGTGCAGTGCAACGGAACTGGCAACTCACTTGCAATCTCATTCATCCGTCAAGGTATCCACTATTCAAGATATTTGTCAATTGGGAAAAATCGTCGAGCTTATAGTGAACACCACTCCTTTGGGAATGTCACCCAATCGCAACGTCTCGCCGTTGCCCGAGAATTTTGATTTTCGAGGCTGCGAACTTGTTTATGATCTGGTCTACAATCCCGGTAGGACAAAACTGCTTCAGCAAGCTTCCAGGGCGGGCACTGCAACGGCCAATGGACTTGGTATGCTCCTGTACCAAGCTGCGGAAGCGTTCAGGATTTGGACCGACATCGATCCTCCTATTGAGATAATGAGGAAAGCTTTACAACATGATTAGGTTTTTAACTGCCGGCGAATCTCACGGACCCGAGTTGACCGCCATTGTCGAAGGCTTCCCTGCGGGATTGCCCTTGGAGCCCGGTATCATTAATCAGGACCTGAAACGCCGTCAGAAAAGTGAAGGTTCCGGCGGCCGAATGTCCATTGAGACGGACACCGTGAAATTTACCGCTGGTGTAATGAATAAACTCACCACCGGCGGACCCATTTGCATGGTCATAACGAATCGTGATTTTGCATCATGGCGCAACCGGGACATATCACCCATGACAATACCGCGACCCGGTCATGCGGATCTTAACGCCGCCATAAAATACAACTATCATGATCTGCGCCTCGGACTTGAAAGGGCATCGGCCAGGGAAACGGCCGCCCGTGTGTCGGTTGGTGCGCTGTGCAGGTCATTGCTTTCGTACTTCGGAATTGCAGTTGGGTCCTATGTTGTTTCAATCGGAAACATTGAAGCATGCCCTCCTGAACATGTCGACTTTACGCAGCTCATGAAATTGGCCGAAGACAATCCGGTAAGATGCCCTGATCCTACTGCCGCTCAAGAAATGATAAATCTTATTGACCGAAGTCGCTCCTCCGGCGAAACATTGGGCGGAGTCTTCGAAGTGATGGCGGTGAACGTGCCCGCAGGTTTAGGAAGCCATGTACACTGGGACCGAAGAATATCCGGTCGACTAATGGGAGCGGTTGGATCAATTCAGGCCATCAAAGGAGTCGAAATCGGTAATGCCTTTGATAATTGTCGGAAGCCGGGATCCGAAGTTCATGATGTGCTCACGACCGGTGAGTCGGGATTCCTTTGCAGACAAACCAACCGGTCGGGAGGCATAGAGGGTGGAATAACATCCGGGTTGCCCATCATTGTGAGAGCGGCCATGAAGCCCATCAGCACGCTTCTCAAAGGGATGGATTCGGTCAATCTCAGTACGGGAGAGACTGCCCGAACCATTTACGAAAGGAGCGATATTTGTGCGGTCCCAAGGGCTGCAGTTGTTGCCGAAGCAATGGTCTGCTATGTTTTGGCGGATGAACTTATGAGAAAGCTTGGCGGAGATTCGGTTGCTGAAATGAAGCCTCGGTTTGAAGCATTACGCTCCGCCAAAATTTCTGAAGTCCCTATGAATAATGAGCCATGGCGATTCGGTTATGAATAATTCTAAACTGGAAGTCCGAAAAATCGTATTGACCGGCTTTATGGGAACGGGCAAGACCGAAGTCGGAAAAATGCTTGCGGAAGAACTCGGATGGGACTTCCTGGATATGGATGAAGAGATTGAGTCTCGGGAATCCAGATCAATTGCCGCCATTTTTGAAGAGAGCGGAGAGGCTTACTTCAGGTCCCTTGAATCTGAGTTATGTAGGGAAATTATTTCGTTGGATAGGACAGTGGTGGCGGCCGGCGGTGGAACCGTTATTTCACCTGAGAACAGATCACTGCTCCTCAGCTCAGGTCTGATAGTCAATTTGAAGGCGACCCCCAAGACCATTCTTTCCCGTGTTAGCGGATCCGCTGCTCGGCCGCTTTTGAATGTGGACGATCCTGAACAACGAATCCATGAATTGCTGATCCAAAGAGCGCCGGCTTACGATGCACTGCCCTTTCATGTGGACACGTCAAACAAGACGATTCCGGAAATTACCCAGGATGTGATGTCGGTCGCCGCTGAATTTGGGACTGCAAAGATGCTGTCAGTCAGCAGCGGCAATAATTCCGGATATTCTGTGATACATGGGCCGAAGTCACACAATTTGCTGGGCGCAATTCTCCAGTCAAGAGGTTTTTCACCTAAGATTGCGGTTGTCACCGATTCAAATGTGGAAACACTGTACTTGAATTCCGTTGTAGCTTCTTTGTGCCAAGCAGGCTTTGATCCATTTGCCTATGTTATTCCAGCCGGGGAACAAAGCAAGAATCTCGTGGAACTTGCGAAACTCTATTCCGCATTTGTCAGGAACGGGCTTGATCGACGAGGAGCCGTAATAGCCCTTGGAGGCGGCGTCGTGGGAGATCTTGCAGGTTTTGCCGCAGCGACATACATGCGTGGAGTTGCTCTGGTGCAGTGCCCCACAACGCTCCTGTCAATGGTGGACGCGAGCATCGGCGGCAAAACGGGAGTTGATCTGCTCCAAGGAAAAAATCTTGTGGGAGCATTCAAGCAGCCGCTGGCGGTTGTAACACAAACGTCGGCCATCAAGACTTTGCCTGAATCCGAGATTCGGAATGGAATGGCTGAAGTAATCAAACACTGCATAATTGATGACAAAGAACTTTTTGAAACCTTTGAATTAAATTCGCCCCTGTCACCGAATTCCGAAATGGTGCGAAGATCAGCGGCCGTAAAGATTAGAGTAGTGCAAAGTGATCCCTTGGAAACCGGTTACCGCGAAGTGCTGAATCTCGGACATACCGTCGGCCATGCTCTTGAGAAAGTCAGTGATTATTCCATCAGCCATGGTGATGCAGTTGCCGTTGGTTTGATTGCAGCCGCCAAAATCTCCTCAGAACTCCAGTTGTGTGACAACAAAATTGTTGACAGACTTCACGGGGTTCTTATCAAATACGATCTTCCTGTAACTCACACAAGCAGCGTGAGTCAAATTATGGAATCCATGAAGAGCGACAAGAAATCCGTGGCAGGGCAGTTTCGATTCGTGCTCATCAAAGATATCGGCGATGTGGTTCATGGAATTCAGGTTGAAGCGGAATTAATCGAAAATATTCTGGCTGAGATGAAAGACAGCCGAAAGTAGTAGTATCCAATGAGAATACTCGTTATCCACGGCCCTAATTTGAATATGCTGGGTATAAGAGAGCCTGAGATTTACGGAACGACGACTCTCGATCAAATCAATGATCAGATGATCCTTTGGGCTGCCAACCGCAATCTGGAAGTAAGCTTTTGCCAATCCAACCACGAAGGCGTCCTGATCGATGCAATTCAGGAAGCTATGAACTGGGCCAAAGGTATAATAATCAATCCGGGAGGCTTCACACATACCAGTGTTGCTCTGCGGGATGCATTGGCAGGGTCAGGATTGCCTGTCGTCGAAGTTCATCTATCCAATATTCATGCTCGTGAGCCCTTCCGAGCAACATCGGTAACGGCCGGTGTTGCAAAGGGTATTATCAGCGGTTTTGGTCCGGATTCGTATATTCTAGGACTGTCCGCAATGGCCGGAATCCTGAAAATTACCTCGTAAGATCCTCTCCCGGCATTCTCTTCAAATCCTGCAAATAGAATTCAGCGATTTCCGAAGCTGAGCTTAGGCCCTTTGCTCCATTGAGTGTCGCATTAAGATGGCTCAAGACATAAGGATTGGATTCATTGGGTTTTGCCCGGTCCAATAATTTACTGATTGGTTCTGAAGTACCGAAGGATGCCAATCTCTTCAGCACGGCTAATCGAACCTGCGGCTCCGGGTCGTTGAGTAGTTTTTCATACATGGTTAAGAGTTCGGTCTGCGAATTCAGCACATTATCGAGAACCGAAACAGCGGCCACTCGAACGTCCAGAATAGGGTCAGCCGACATTTTGATCACCAGTGACGCAGCTTCCGGGACCTTGTGCCTGGAGTTTCTCAGCACCATCAAACCCGTCATCCTGTTTGCCGGTTCTGAATCCTTCAAAAAATGCGGGACAAGACGGCGGAAGTCCTGTTCGCCGAGTCTGTGTGACAGATTTATTCCCAACCTGCGTATATTGGCATCGGGATCGTTGATTGCTTTCTTTATGATATCAGTTGATAACTCTGATTCTTCGGGAGAGTAGGAAAGAATGTGCAGAATGCCTGCCTTACTTGTCGTGCTGACCACATCATAACGTTCAAATACGAAGTTTTTCAATTCAGACGGCTTTTGTCTCAACATTCCCGTGAGTTTGACCAAATTATCCAGATTTCGCCCATTCTTTAGGGTGTTGAGCTGTTGATTGATCTCACGGGCAAATTTGTCCGGATTGGCATTCGCCATTTTCAAAAGGCCGGCAATGGCATAAGAAGACAGTTGCGTGTCGGTGCTGTTCATGGCTTCCAACAGCTTCGGGATTGCGGAAGGATCAGATTTGCCTATGCCTGCAAGAGCAGTCAGTGCATATAATGCGGTAGCCTCGTCTGAGTCTTCTGCAGCTACTCTTAAAGCGTCTTCAGCCGATTTTGAATGTGCGCCGAGGTGCCCGAGGGACAAAATAGCAGCCTGCCTGAATTGTTCGTCCGAATCGGAGAGTGCCGAAATTAGGACAGGAACTATCTCGGTCTCTTCGGAAGGAAAATTCCCGAGTGCCCGGACTGCAGCTCTGCGGACTTCCGGAGATGAATCGTTTAACAATCCCAAAATCGGTCGAACCGACCGGTTGGACCTGATTCAGCCACCCGACAGTTCATGTATTCCCTGGATTCTGATGGAGGGATCGGAACTTTCAAGTTTTCTTAAGGACGGCTCGTTCGCCTGTTCTCCGTTGGAACTCACCGGGGCAATCAGCATAAAAAGCAGGAGGAATATTGCTGCGTATTTCATTGGCATACTTCCGATCAGAAGCGAATGCGCATGTTGGAAAAACTAAAATCGCCTTTGTCGAAAAAGAGGACTGAAGCTGAAATGAGAAGCACGATTGCATCTCGAACTATGTGCTGGATTCCAATTCGTCCGGCAGAATTTTCGGCTGACCCAAAACACCCGCAATCAATATTCAATCCAATTGAGTAGGCGTAAATGACGGCTCCGAAAAAGACAGCCAACATTCCAGTTGTTAACAATGCCGAGGGTTGAATTTCTATGCCGAAAATAAGGAAAATCCCTACCACGAACTCTATCCAGGGTAGGGTGAGGGCTATGAAGTTGGACCATTCCGGCGGAACGATCATGTAATTCCGGACTGCGATTGCAAATGTTGCAGGGTCCAACACTTTGTAAAAACTTGCGTATAAGAAAAGTAAACCGATTCCGATTCGGGCGGCCAGAATAGCGTATTTCATTGTAGGCTCCTGCTAGGTTCCGATCTTTCCCCGGTTCTGGGCTGAGAATCACGATGAGTTGTCCGTGAAGAGCCCTGAATGGGGTAACCGGCCCTTTCCCAGGCTCGCATTCCCGATGACATTATGGCCAGGTTCGTGTAGCCCAGCTTTGAAATGAATGCCGCAACCTGTTCAGCCATATCGCATTCCGGGCCGTAACAATACAGAACGAGCTTGTTTTCCGGGGGCATTAGCGGTTCAGCTTCTGGGAAAAGCTCTTCCATGTTTTCGGGAGTCAGAAACACGGCTCCTTTGATGTGGCCTTCCATGTAGTCTTCCCGTTTACGTGTGTCTACGAAAGTCGTATCCGGGGAATCATACAAGGCAAATGCCTCTTTTTCATTGATAACGGGGACCTTGAGACCGGCAATCGTTATTTCCTGTGGAGGAATGTACACCAATGGAAGCTTTTTGTCCGAAGACATATTGAAGAGTAAGCCAAGACTTCCCGACAACACCGCTATGATGAAAGCCCTTAGAAATATGCTTAACCAATTTCTCATGAATAGATGAACCAACCTTATCAAATGCCGTTTCGTGAAGAGATTACTACCATTTTCTCGGCAAATTTAAAAGGTGGTCCCCGCCGGCCCCGATCCGTCGATAAGATGAGCTATCCTAACGAATCTGAGCCTTTGGACCGCTCGTCACGACGGCTTTGAACGAAACCAACAATAATGGATTGCCTGCAAGAAGAATTCTCGATGTGCTCAAATTATTTGGGGCATGTATCGTTATACTTCTTCTTGTGCTTGTTGAGCATTTCGAGAAAATCCCGGTTTCCCAGGAGGCTGTAGCGCATTTCTACGGCGGTGTACACGTCCCAGGCCAAACCTTCATAGATGTCGAGCAGCTTGGATACCCGATGTAGTCCGGAATACTTCTGCAATGTCCCGTTCAATTTCTTGAAAACCTCGGACATTCGGGCCTGTGCTTCATCAGGATTCGTCATCCTGAGCACCCTGTCGGCATCGGAAAAGAAATCGCCCACCGCCTTGCAGATAATCCTCGTCAATTCTTCATCGCTGATCTGCGGAGATTCGGTGCGCTGCTTGACATCAGGAGGAGCCGCCGTTGCAGGTTTATCGCTGTCGATATTGTGCAGCATATTCTTGCGCATTTGATAAACGAGAGATTTCAGATCGTTTAACTCGGTTCGGGTATCGTTCAGGTCTTTTCTCAACTGATCGATTTGGCTGAACACATCTTGGGAAGCTACCGGACCGACTTGGGATAATGCACATACAAGGACTGAACACAAAACGACTAAAATTTTACCTCGATTTCCCATTCCACACCGTCCCTCAATGATTTGGTTTGAGATTATCCGACCTAGACAACATAATCCAGATAAATCAACGGCGGATCTACTCCAAATGAGAGGATTCCACTATGCTCTGCGGACAGCAACTCT
>CAZTJA010000125.1:0-8466 GCA_964613745.1 uncultured Syntrophaceae bacterium | reverse complement strand
CCTGATCCGCCGTTTGGCGGCGTAATTAAAGACGGTGCTTTGGAATCCAAATATTGGTGGGCACCTCGTGTAGTCCCTCCTAAAGAAGCTCCAAACATTCTCTTGATCATCACGGATGATGCCGGATTCGGCGTGCCAAGCACTTTCGGCGGAGTTATTCCGACGCCCGTCATGGATCGAGTTGCCGAAAATGGACTGAGGTACAACAACATCCATTCCACTGCGCTCTGTTCTCCTACTCGCGCTGCTTTGATAACCGGACGCAATCATCATTCGGTGGGTTTCGGTGTCATTTCGGAACAGTCCACTGGATTTCCCGGATACAACAGCATCATCTCAAAGGACAAGGCTACCATCGGTCGTATACTGCTCGAAAATGGATATGCAACGTCCTGGTTCGGCAAAGACCACAACACGCCTGCTTTCGCAGCAAGCCAAGTAGGGCCCTTCGACCAATGGCCTACGGGAATGGGATTTGAGTATTTTTACGGATTTGTTGGTGGAGACGCCAACCAGTGGCAGCCAAATCTATTCCGTAACACCACGCAGATATATCCTTTTGAAGGTAAACCCGGCTGGAACCTAACAACTGCTATGGCAGATGAGGCCATAGATTATATCCATCGTATACATCAAACGGATCCACGTAAGCCGTTCTTCATTAAATACGCCCCCGGAGCTACTCATGCGCCGCATCATCCAACCAAGGAATGGGTCGAAAAGATTCAGGCCATGCATTTATTTGACGATGGCTGGAACAAACTTCGAGAGCGGATATATGAAAATCAGAAACGTTTAGGTGTTATTCCCGCTGATACCAAATTGGAAGCATGGCCGACAAATGTCATCAAGAATTGGGATGATTGCACTCCTGACGAGAAAAAACTCTACATAAAACAGGTAGAAGTTTTTGCAGCCTACGCTGCATACAACGATCACGAGATCGGCAGAGTAATCAAAGCCGTTGAAGACATCGGAAAACTGGACAACACTTTAATAATCTACATCAATGGAGATAACGGAACCAGCGCAGAGGGAGGGCCCTTAGGCACCCCAAATGAAGTGGCGTTTTTTAACGGAGTCTCCGTGCCGGTCGATCTTCAGATGAAATGGTACGACGTGTGGGGAACCGAGCAGACCTACAACCATATGTCTGCCGGTTGGTCTTGGGCATTCGACACACCGTTTACCTGGTTTAAGCAAAACGCATCAAGACTCGGAGGCATTCGTCAGGGAATGGTGATCTCTTGGCCTAATCGAATCAAGGAGAAGGGGGGACACCGTGATCAGTTTTGTCATATTATCGATATTGTGCCGACAATCTTGGAGGTCTCCGGAATTCCTGCACCCGAATATGTTGACGGCATAAAGCAAGCTCCGATCGAGGGCACAAGTTTGGCGTACACCTTTGATGCGAGCAATGCCAAAGTGCCGTCTCGACACAAGACTCAATACTTTGAAATGATGGGCCAATGGGCTTTATATCATGAAGGATGGCTGCTAAGCACCCAGGTAAATCGGGCGCCTTGGGAGGCGTTCGGTGAAGCGAATCCGGATCCCCTCAACAAAGAAGTTCTCGAACTCTACAATTTGAATACGGATTTCAGTCAATCACAGAATCTTGCCGATAAGTTTCCTGATAAGATCAAAGACATGAAGGCCATGTTCATCGAGGAAGCAAAAAAATATCAGGTTTTCCCACTCGATGCTTCCGTTGCCGCTCGTATAGTTGCTCCGCGTCCAAATATAACTGCAGGTCGTAATGAGTTCGTTTATACGAGACCAATGACGGGACTGCCACAGGGTGATTCACCTTTCCTGCTCAACAGTTCTTACAGTATTTCAGCGGACATTGAGGTACCCGAAGGCGGGGCCGAAGGGATGATCCTTACATCAGGTGGGCGATTCGGAGGCTACGGTTTTTATCTCGTCGAGAGTAAACCGGTGTTCCTCTGGAACCTTATAGATTTGAAGCGGGTCAAATGGGAGGGTCCTCAGCTCACACCAGGAAAACATATTATCGAATTCGATTTCAAGTATGACGGCCTTGGTGTCGGCACGCTGGCATTTAACAATATGAGTGGTTTAGGCCGTTCAGGAACCGGGACGCTCAAGGTTGACGGCAAAGAAGCTCAAACTATCAGCATGCCGCATACATTGCCAATGATTCTCCAATGGGACGAAAGCTTTGATATAGGATCGGATACATTGACGGGTGTAAATGATCAGGACTACAAGCCTCCGTTCCCGTTGACAGCAAAGCTGAACAAGCTGACAATCAATGTAGATCGGCCTCAATTGACACCTGAGGACATTAAAAAGCTTGAAAATGCTCAAGCGGAAGCTCTGGACGGGAGTCCGCTGAAGAGAGTCCAGCAAGCACCTCATTAACTTGGTGGAGTCAAGTTCCACTGATTAAATGAATTTCATCTCTGAAGTTATAAGGCCGCCCCATTCATTGTGGGCGGCCTGGTGGTTTGTGGTAGGATGGCGGACCGGAAGAAATTTGCAGTGAAATGGAAGCCGCAGATGTTCACCCCATCCGACTTGTTAATTGAATAAAAAGGGAATTCAAATTCCACAATGAGGAGACAAATTGTTTCCGAGATTAAGTTATGTACTTGTTACTATAATAAGTCTTATTTGTGCGAGCTGGTGCAGTGCCGGTATCGCTGCCCGGGACATTCATCCGCTTGCTCCACCTGATACATCGAGTCCCAGGGCAACTATCGATACGTTCATTTCCAATATGAATAAAGCCGTCGAGGCATTCAAGGCAGGTGACAAGGAAAAGGCGAGAGATTTTGCGGATCGAGCCTCCCGATGTCTAAATTTGAGCAAAGAGCCACCGGCCTTGAGGGACGTCATAGGTTTTTACGCAACTCTATACTTAAAAGAGATACTGGATCGCATAGAGCTGCCTCCGAATCAGGACATTCCCGATTTAAATGCAGTGAAAGCGGACAAGATTTCCCTCTGGACCATCCCTTTCACTGAGATCAGCATTTCATCTTTTAAGGACGAAGATTCCCCAGTTGAGCGGTTTCTTTTCACAAGTGATACGGTGAGAAATGTTGAAGACTTCTATGAACAAGTCAAGCATCTGCCTTTCAAACCGGATTCCGGTGGCGGTGTTCACCTTAACCAATTAAAATCCGCAGGCAGTCTCATCATTCCAAAATCATTTCTGGAGAAATTACCGAATTGGACTCGAGTAGAGATACATGGAGAAGAAGCTTGGCAATGGACGGGCCTGCTTCTGTTTATTTTCTTCGGTGCCGCAGCGGTGTTCGCCACGTACAAAATCTTGATTACGTTACTGTCGTGGTCGGATATATCCTCGGGTCTGAATTTACGTCACGACATAGGAGGACTCATTCTTCCGGTGAGCCTCGTAATCCTGTCAAAACTGGGACTCTGGTTCGTTGTCTATGGTTTGCACTTTTTGGATACCGAAATCTACACACCTATTGCATTCGTTTTCTTGCTGGTTTCCTATTTGGGCTGGTTGTGGCTCATAGGGGCTTTGCTCAACAGAATGGCTGAAGCAATTGTATATGTTGGTGGATACGTCAAAGGTGGGGTTGATGATCAGCTCATTCGGCTGGGGTTTCAGGCCCTATCCGTGATCATCATTGGTGTGATGATAATCAATTTGGGGGCAAGGCTCGGTCTTCCCACATATTCCATCATTACGGGATTAGGAATAGGCGGCCTTGCGGTTGCGCTGGCCGGTCGGGATGCTTTGTCAAATATATTAGGAACTCTGATGATAGTATTGGATCGCCCCTTTAAGCTTGGAGACTACATTGTTCTGACTGAAGGTGAAAGGGGCGAAATTGCCGAGGTTGGTCTCCGGAGCACACGAATACGAACAAGAGACGACATTCTTATCTCCATTCCTAATTCGGTAATTGCGAATGCCAAGATGATTAACGAGAGCGCACCGTTTCCCGAGTCGAGGATTCGTATCAAAATCGGAGTCGCCTACGATTCCGATTTGAAGAAAGTAGAAGACATCCTGCTTGCCGTTGCAGCTCAAAACGAAATGGTGATTGATGATCCGGCTCCAAAAGTCCGTTTTCGCAGATTCGGTGATTCAAGTCTTGAATTCGAATTATTGTGCTGGATCGGAATGCCCGCCGAACGGGGCCGAATCACACACGAACTCAACTGGGCCATTAAGGAAGAATTCCAGGAAAAAGGGGTCGTGATGCCATTTCCGCAAAGAGAAGTCCATGTGCGTAAGGCCTGATCATGGTCGGATGTATAATGATTGTGGTCGATGCGTCTTATGAAGAAGCAAACACCCCAGTTTCGGGTCCTCGCCGGATTGACCCTTCGAGACGAGTCAATCTTCAATATAATCTGCGTTTTGATTCGACGATCAGGCTTAAAAGCCTCCCAACGGTGAACAACAATGTTCAAGTTGCTGCGGATCAAGGGCCTAGCGTGCGGTTAAAAGCGAAACGCCCTGAATTCACGCCCTGAGTACGCATGACTTGTTCGTGGCGATTGGATTTTGCAAAGAACCCGGCCCTCATGCGGCGTAAGTAAAATCAACCATCACCAGAACTTGTGTAATTGCAATTTAAAGATCAACAATCATCAATTTTCGTTGACCGCCTAGAGCTCTTGTCCGATACTCAGACGCTCAAAACCGTACAGAAACTGGAGTCCGGTATCATGGCATGCAAAAGATCATCAGGAATTTGGCTGCTCCTCGCATTTGCGTCAATATGCACTCTTGGATGCGGTGAGAAGGCTCAGGTAGTGACCCCACCACCGCCTGAAGTGATGGTGGCCCGTCCTTTGACCAAAGAGGTAACCAAGTCTCTGGAATTTCCGGGAACAACCGCAGCCGTACAATTTGTCGAAATCCGGGCTCGAGTCGAAGGCTGGTTGGACAAAATCGAATTTGTTCCGGGCGCTAGAGTCAAACAAGGAGATCTCCTTTTTCTTATTGATCCGCGACCTTTCAGAGTTCAGGTGGATCAAGCGGAAGCGGCCCTTAAAGGGCGAGAGGCTGAGTTGCAGCTGAGAGAAGCTAATCTTAAGAGGGCGCAACAGTTGCTGTCCTCTGCTTCGATCAGTCAGCTTCAATTCGACATAGATAGTGCAAATGCCACCGTTGCCGCTGCTCAAGTGGGTATAGCAAGGGCCGACTTAGAAAAAGCTAAATTGGATCTTGACTACTCTCAGGTGAGGGCCCCAATACCCGGACGAATCGGAAAGAACCTGATTGACATCGGCAATCTTGTAGGATCCAAAGAACGAACATTGCTGACGGAGATCGTCGATGACAGCTCTATTTTCGCCAATTTCGAATTGAGCGAACGAGACCTTTTGATGTTGATGAGACGATTTCCCAGACTCGAAACACAAGCCGGTAATGATAGGGGGAAACCCGCCATATTTCTACAACTGGCAGATGAAACGAACTTCCCGCACGAAGGAGTTTTGGATTTTGTAGAATCGCGTGTTGATACGGCAACCGGAACATTGCGGGCTCGCGGAAAATTCAGCAATGAAAAAGGAATGCTGCTTCCGGGTTTTTTTGTGCGAATAAGAGTTCCCATTGAGCAAATGGAAGGATTGATTGTTCCGGAATTGGCAGTGGGTATTGGTCAGGCCGGAAGATTCGTGCTCGTCGTGAACAAAGATAATGTCGTTGAACAACGAATGGTTAAGACGGGAATTTTGGAAGGAACTTTGCGAGTAATCGAAGAAGGGATTTCCAAGGATGATCTGGTGGTCGTGAATGCGATCCAGCGAGCCAGACCGGGTGCCGTTGTAAACCCCAAGAAGGTGGATATAACTCTACCTCAGGCCTCCGAAAAGGCGGCTCCAAGTCAAGACAAGTAATGGAGGTCTTTGATGAGTCGCTATTTCATTGAACGACCGATTCTGGCGTCCGTCATTTCCATACTTATTACCTTTGCCGGCGCAGTTTCGATATTCACCCTTCCTGTTGCACAATATCCTGAAATCGTGCCCCCTGTGGTGCAGGTAACGGCTTTTTATCCGGGCGCGGA
Organism: uncultured Syntrophaceae bacterium; assembly: GCA_964613745.1. GTDB lineage: Bacteria > Desulfobacterota > Desulfomonilia > Desulfomonilales > Desulfomonilaceae > CAZTJA01. The sequence continues at coordinate 2,431 of CAZTJA010000125.1, read as the reverse complement.
TCCTCGAGTCATTGCCGAAACAGTAGCCGCCCCCATTGAACAGCAGGTAAACGGCGTTGAAAACATGCTGTACATGTCGAGTCAAAGCTCGGCGGACGGTTCATACACCTTAAACATAACTTTCGAGCTTGGCACCGACATAGACATGAATACGGTTCTCACCCAGAATCGTGTTGCTGCGGCAATTGCTCAATTGCCCGAAGATGTGCAGCGTATGGGCGTTACGACCAAGAAAGTGTCCAGCGCATTGGTTATGGTGCTCAGTGTCTACTCACCGGATAATCGCTTCGATGATCTCTTTATTACCAACTACGTCACCATAAATATGAAGGATGCCCTGAGCCGTATCCCCGGGGTGGGAAGTATCAGCCTTTTTCCCAACAAAGATTACTCCATGCGATTGTGGCTGAATGCAGACAAACTTCGGGCAAGGGATCTCACCGTTGAAGACGTACTCAAGGCTTTAAGGGAACAGAACATTCAGGTTGCAGCGGGACAGCTTGGGCAACCGCCGGTACCTCGTGATCAAACGTATCAGCTCAATGTGAATACGCTCGGACGGCTGGTCGATGTAGAACAGTTCGGTAATGTGATCGTCAAAACAGGCGAAGGGACGAGAGCCATACGTGTGAAGGATGTTGCCACGGTAGATCTGGGAGGTAAAGCATACGACTTCTTGTCCATGTTTAACGGCAAACCTTCCGCCACACTGGTTGTGTACCAGTCCCCTGGTTCCAATGCCATTCAGGTATCCAATCAACTGCTCAAGACACTGAATGATCTCAGCAAAAGCTTTCCTCCGGGACTTGAATTCAAGCCTTTGTACATGATAGCGGATTTTGTGAACGCCTCGATTCGTGAGGTCATTAAAACACTCTTCGAAGCCTTTGTTCTTGTCGTGCTCGTAGTTTTCATATTTCTTCAAAATTGGCGGGCCACAATCGTTCCTATGGTTGCTATTCCCGTATCCCTGATAGGAACATTCACTGCAATGTCCCTCTTGGGGTTTTCGATAAATATGGTGACGCTCTTCGGATTGGTTCTCGCCATTGGTCTTGTAGTTGACGACGCGATAGTGGTTGTGGAAAACGTTGAAAGAAATATGGCGGATTACGGACTGGATCGAAAAGCAGCCTCCATAAAAGCTATGGAGGAAGTTACCGGAGCCATCATAGGCACAACACTTGTCTTAATGGCAGTATTTGTTCCCCCGGCCTTCATGGGCGGCATTACCGGGCAGCTTTTCAAGCAGTTTTCCATCACAATTGCAATCACCATGTTTTTCAGCTCGGTGAATGCGCTTACTTTGAGTCCTGCTCTGTGTGCTCTTATACTGAAGCCTGACCACGGAGAGAAAAACTTTTTCTTCAAGGCTTTCAATAACGGCTTCGGCAAGACGACCGCCTGGTATTCAAATATGGTTTCGATGGGAGTGCGTCGCATCGCCATTATGATGATAGTTTTCGTCGGTTTGGTGGTGGTATCGGGCATTTCCTTCAATCAAGTTCCTACCGGGTTTCTGCCGTTAGAAGATGACGGACTCGTTCTAATCAATATCCAATTGCCTGATGGAGCGACTCTGGACCGAACAAATGAAGTCGTCAAGCAGGCCGGCAGCATTCTGGATAAGACAGAAGGCGTTGTAGGCTGGGGTGCTCTAACCGGGTTTTCGATGATTGACTCGGCCCGATCCAATTTGGCCACGATATTTGCTCCACTGAAACCATGGGAAGAACGGCTCGCCCATGGAAGAAGCCGGGAAGTCATCATGAATGAATTGATGGCACAATTTCGTAGGATTCCCGACGGGATAGTTTTCACTTACACCCTCCCTCCCGTAATAGGTTTGGGCACTGGTGGCGGATTTGAGATGCAGTTACTGGACAAGGGTTCTCTTGGTTTTCAGGAACTGGAGCAGTCCGGTAACGAACTTGCACTTGCGGCAAATCAACAGGCTGATTTAACTTCGGTTTTTGCAACATTTCGTTCAACTTACCCGTATGTGTATGTGGACATTGATAGAACCAAAGTATTAAGTCTGCGGGTTCCTCTTCAGAGCGTATTCAACACTCTGCAAACCTACCTCGGATCTGCTTATGTCAATGATTTCAATAAATTCAGCCGAACATGGCAGGTGCGGGTCCAAGGTGAAAGCATGTTTCGCCGCAATCCCGAGGACATTTCTCAGCTTTTCGTCAGAAATGAGGACGGAAAGATGATTCCTATGGGAACTCTGGTGGATACGACATTCCAGGTGGGGCCCATGCGGGTGGACAGGTACAATCTTTTCCCCACAAGCAAGATTCTTGGCCAAAATGCCGACGGCTTCAGTTCAGGACAGGCGCTCAAGACGATGGAAGAGTTGGCCGGCAAAATTTTGCCGCCGGGAATCTCCTTTGAGTGGACGAACATGGCCTTTCAGGAAAAGAGA
>CAZTJA010000124.1:3677-8513 GCA_964613745.1 uncultured Syntrophaceae bacterium | reverse complement strand
GTTGGTGCTCGGAGCGAGAGTCGAACTCGCACACCGTTGCCGGCGGTGGATTTTGAGTCCACTGCGTCTACCAATTCCGCCATCCGAGCATGGGCCAAGTATACCGGTTTTTTCGGAAGAATCAACTCAAAAACGGAAATCCAGGACACGCCGCACTTAACGACGGAGTAATGATTCATCCGTGGAACATAGGTTCCATCGTTTTAATTGACAATCCACCTTCAGACTCTTAGAATCCGCAGATCCATTCTCACGAATAATCCACAAATTCATATAACTACAGAGGAAAATATGCCCGAAAGACAGTACGTCATCGACGAATTCAACATAAAAGACAGCTGGCGCATTTTTCGGATTATTTCTGAATTCGTTGAAGGTTTTGAAACTTTGGGGGAAATCTATCCAGCCGTATCGGTTTTCGGTTCATCGGTCATAACGGAGTCCGATCCGATCTACCAGATGGGACGTCAAGTCGGACGGCTGCTGGCCGAAGCCGGATTTTCCGTGATAACCGGAGGCGGCCCCGGCGCAATGGAGGCGGCAAACCGTGGAGCAGCAGAAGCCAAAGGAAAATCGGTGGGATTATGCATACAGTTGCCGAAAGAGCAGGCAGCGAACCCCTATGCGAACATCAAGATAAATTTCAGGTATTTTTTTATTCGTAAAGTAATGTTCGTGAAATATGCCGTCGCATACATCATTTTGCCGGGCGGTTTCGGCACTATGGACGAGTTGTTCGAATCTTTGACGCTCATACAGACAAACCGCATCAAACCTTTCCCGGTTATTCTGCTCGGCAAAGATTACTGGAAGGACATGATTGCATGGATTAAGAAAAGCATGCTGATGAAGCACGGCATGATTTGTCCGGACGATATGGATCTTTTCCAGTGCATAGACGATCCTGCGGCAGCGGTAGCAGCGATAAAGAGAATAGTGATCGTTTGATGTTGTTTGTACAATAAAAAAGGACGCCGAAGCGTCCTGATTGCAATTCATCCTTATCCGCGTTTACAATTAGGAAGCACCTTGAAGAGTCTAATTATTTAGGGTGCTTCGTTGGATGTTGGTCTCAGGTCCAGGATAATTCCCGAAACATGATCACCTTATATAAACTCCCATTCCCTCCGGAAACTCAATAGCCCATGGGGCTGTATTTAACTGCAGATGCTCTCTTGGGCAAACCTTCGGGTTTGCACTTGGTTATAGGAGGAGGTCCGCATTGCGGTGCACACATCGGCACACAAGAAGGCGGAGGACACATGGGTTGACAATTGTTGCTCGACAGTCCCCCAAGGAGTCTGAAGGGGAAAGTGATAACCGAAAAAATCGCGGATAATGGATTAAAACCATCGCCCTGCTTCGGGCCGCACATTGGCGGAGGGCAAGGCGGAGGACAATTTGGGGCTCCCATCATAGGACCGGGGACAGGCATAGCCGCTTGCATAGGCATAGGCTGGAACCCGGGCATCGGAGGAGCCATAACTTTTTGAGGAGGACAACCCATAGGGCCGCAATATGATGCCATTGCCGGCAGGGAAGTCATCACCACTAAACACAGGACCGCCGTGAAGATACGTGTAACCATACCCACACTCCTTCCAGTTGAGAGAATAAGGAAACTTCAATATTTCCAGGGATTACTGAAGCGACGATAACATTATGATAAAAACATGTCAACAAAAAGGGCTTAAATTATAAGCACATGGTACTAGAATTTTACTTCAAACCTGCAATTCATATGAACCGGAACTTTAATTAGGCATAGTTCAATTTTTGTAATTTTCTTTGAGTTTCATAGGTTAATTTCACAACCTAAACTGAAATATGAGATAAGCGCGGTCTTCCATAGGGAAGCAAAGTGACCAACTTTTTATTTATTCTAGCTAAACATCTGATGTCACTGGTATTTCAATACTCAGAACCAAGAAAGAGGCGCATCAAGATAGGCGCAATCATGTAAGGCGTTGATTTATGAAATCTCGATATAATACTGTAATTGTTATAGGAGCTGGACATGCAGGCTGTGAGGCCGCGCTCGCTGTCGCCAAGACCGGATTGCACGTCAAACTTTACACCCTTAATGCGGACACGATTGGATTGATGCCGTGTAATCCATCAATCGGAGGTCTAGGCAAGGGACATCTTGTAAAAGAAATCGATGCGTTGGGTGGAGAAATGGGCAGAGCTGCCGATTTCTCATGCATTCAATATAAATTGCTCGGCACCAGCAAAGGACCTGCCGTTCGCGGATCGAGAATGCAGTGTGACCGAATGCAGTATTCTCTGGCCATGAGAACCGCCATTGAGAGTGATTACAGGATAACGATACGACAAGAAATGGTGGACAATCTTCTTGTGGAGGATGGGGTCTGCATAGGAATTAGAGAACGTTCCGGACTTACCGTGAATTCCGATGCTGTGATCATTGCTACCGGCACCTTTCTCAATGGCCTGATCCACGTGGGCAGCACATGCTACCCTGCGGGCCGGGCCGGTGAGTTCGCTTCAATTGGTCTCCATGAGTCTCTCATGTCGTTAGGTTTACCCGGGGGCAGATTCAAAACGGGAACTCCTCCACGGTTGAAAGGGTCCACAGTCGATCTTGCAGTAATGACGGAAGATTCGGGCGACGAATTGTTCAGACCTTTTTCGATGCGATCGCCTAAGTCAATTCGGCTGGAACGGCGTTCGTGCTTTCGTACGTACACGTCTTCGAAGACTCACGAAATTATACGAAATAATCTTTACAAATCTCCTCTCTATTCCGGAAGCATAAAAGGGACGCCTGCGAGGTACTGCCCTTCCCTCGAGGATAAAATTGCCAGGTTTCCCGATCGTGAACGACATCCCGTAGTTGCAGAACCGGAAGGACTCTATACTTCGGAACTTTACCTTAAAGGATTAGGAAATTCACTGCCGCCGGACATACAGATAGATTTGGTTCGGTCGGTTCCTGGATTAGAAAACGCCGAAATAGTGCGCCCGGCATATGCCATAGAATATAGCTATATTGATCCACGGTCGCTCAAGTTGACGTTGGAATCGCAGATTGTGGGACGCCTGTACTTTGCAGGTCAAATCAACGGCACTTCGGGATACGAAGAAGCTGCGGCGCAAGGATTATGGGCCGGCATCAATGCGGCGCATTCAATTCAGGGCAAAGACGCATTTGTTCTCAGTCGAGCCGATTCCTATATCGCCGTGATGATTGAAGACCTGGTACATAGAGGCGTTACGGAACCTTACAGAATGTTTACGTCAAGGGCTGAATACCGTCTATTGCTCCGGGAGGACAATGCAGCAGAAAGGCTCATGGAAATCGGTTTAGGAATAGGACTCGTTGGGCAGGACACGAATGAAGGGCATTTGAAGAGCCTCGCACAAATTGACAAATACATGAAGATCCTGGAAACAATCTTAGTCCGACCGGAAAATGTCGTGAACGAGATGATTTCAGAGCGAGGAGGATCCGAACTTCGGGAGCCGATTTCCGGTATGAAGTTCCTTAAGAGGCCGGAAATCAAGATTTCGGATTTTCAGTCTTTGGGATTACTGCCCCGTGATCTTGATCCCGAGATATCCGACAGAATTGAGATTCGGATTAAGTATGAGGGATACATAGATCGGCAGAAACGGGAGGCTATACGGTATTCCAAGATGCAGCAGGCAAAAATACCTACTTCGATAAATTATGACAATGTTCAAGGATTATCGCGTGAATTGCGCGAAAAATTGAAAACAATTCAGCCGGGCTCTTTAGGTGAAGCGGCTTGCATTCCAGGCGTAACTCCTGCCGCTTTGAATGCCATCATGGTGGGTATTTCCGCTGCCAACAGTGCTGTAAAACAGTAACTTCGAAATGAAAAAACCCGGTCTTACCCGGGTTAAGAATTTAGAATTATCGGCTGATCATTCCGGTGCTGCTGCACTCAGTTTACCGTCTTCAGCCTTTTTTCGTTTCAGTTCGAACATTTCCAAACGGAAAGGTCCGAGGTCTTTTTCCGGATTTTGGGCCGGTTTTTTGCTTACGCTCACCGGAGTAGGTTCAGACATCCCCCACTTATATTTTTTTGAATCAACATTCTCGTCCTGCAATTCTTTTTTTGGACCGCTTGCCGTTCGGGGTTTGTTCATAAGGGTTTCCCAATCGGATTCTCTATTCGTGAGTTCAAATCTTTTAATATTTCCCTGCGCATCGCTCAGGTTGGCTTGCTTTATTGACATTGATTCAGGATCCAATTCAACCACTAGTCTCATTTTGCGATTAAGATCGAGCTGATCGGCAATTTCCACATTTACAAGATTTTCCTTGATTCCTGCCGATTTGACGGCCAAAACGCCGCTCTTTGGAGTGCGAGCCGGGAGCGGAATAGGTTTTGTCTGAATTTCCGCCCGTTTTTTCTGAACAGGTTCTACTGCTGCAACCGGTTCCTTTGCTATGGGGGTATTTGGTGTATTGAGTGAAACAACTAAGTGGGTTTGCGTCTTGTTTATTTGAAAAGCCGGCACGGGGGTGCTCCCGAAATCCAGGGCAACACGGGTTTTAGTTTCATGGCTGCCGACTCTGATTTCTGAGAGGCCGTCACTGTTTACGGAAATTTTGCCGGGCACCCGTTCGGGAATGGTATTCTCTACATCCAACACAAGGCGAAACGGATTTTCCATTACGAAAGACGAATGCTTTCCGGGAGCACCTTCAAAGCGTAGCATGATGCGCTTATGATCGGGTGATACCTGCAAACCGGTCATTTTGATTCGGTCCGGTCTCAGTTCCACTGGTTGACCGTGAACGGCATCGGGTTTGTATTCCGGCGCTTGAGCACTAGGTGGAAT
>CAZTJA010000124.1:0-3577 GCA_964613745.1 uncultured Syntrophaceae bacterium | reverse complement strand
AGCTGCGGGTGCTGCGATGGTACCGCAGCCTGCGGCTGAGGACCGGGGGGGATCATTTGCGGTTGGGCAATTGGGGCTGACGGACCATAGGGGGCAGGATGTTTAGGCATAACCCTCAATGGAGGATATTGAGGCGCAGGAGCATTTTGGGTCCAGGCTTCGCCTGTGCATACTACAACAGCAAATAATAAAATTGCGCTCACCAACAAATATTCCCGTATTGTCGCCATATCGAATCTCCTCTTAATTAAAGGCATGACATGAATGCCCACTGGGCGGCACCATAGCACACTGATTTTGTTTTTGTCAATGCTTAATTATGTGTATTACTAATTGGTTATTTACATTTCTTAATGTAAATAGGTTGGGCATAAAATAATAAGGCCGAATTCACTGTCGAAAGCGAATCCGGCCTTTTAAGTCGGGTTCAAGGATCTGAGTTATTCGGGCACTATTTGCAAGACCTTGTCTCCATAGGTGTCAACCACGGGTTGTTTGACCTTCAGGAGCTGGGCCCATTTTTGTATGGCACTTATGATTACAATTGCCATAAGGACCATAACAATACATGCGAGACTCGTGAGTAGATAGAGTTTCTTGGGCAAGAAATTGCCGACTATATTCTGGTAGCCGGCAATCATGGTCACAAATACCATGAAAATGCCTGGAATCGCAGTAATGAAAGCGTATTTTGCTTTATTCATTCGAATTATCATCGTCGTTCCGATGATAAGCCCGCTCGCGGCCAGTAGCTGGTTGCTCATACCGAACAACGGCCAAATGGTGGTTATGTCTCCGGTGTAAACCAGATAACCCCACGCGAAGGTGAATAAGAAGCTTGTAGAAATAATGCCCGGCATCCACCTTTTTTCCTGGAATTTCGGTATTACTTTACCGACCATTTCCTGTAGGAAGAATCGGCCTACCCTCGTGCCGGTATCAACTGCGGTGAGAATAAAAACCGCTTCAAACATGATGGCAAAATGGTACCAATATGCCATCAGTCCCTTCATAAAGGGAACGGACGAGAAGATGTAGGCCATTCCGACCGCCAGGGATACGGCACCGCCGGGTCTTCCCTGAAGCTGCTCGCCGACTTGTTGGGACAAGTCACCCAAATTGACGGGCGTCATACCCAACTTTGCGAAAACGGCCGGAGGCGTGTTGATTGCGAAGTAATCAGCCGGCACAAGCACACAGGCAGCTATCAAAGCCATTATAGCGACAAAACCTTCGGTCAGCATTGCGCCATACCCGACAAAGAGGATATCCCGTTCATTGCCGATCATTTTAGGCGTGGTGCCCGATCCGATGATGGCATGGAAACCGGACAGCGCTCCGCATGCAATGGTAATAAATACAAAGGGGAAAACCGAACCCGGTATGATTGGCCCACCGCCGGCGACATACTTTGTAACCGGTTCCATTAGAAATTCGGGGCGCACAAAAACGATTCCGGTGGCCAACATTACGATCGTTCCTATCTTGAGATAGGTCGAAAGGTAGTCACGTGGGCACAGGAGCAACCAAACCGGTAAAACGGATGCTATGAACCCGTAAATCGGTATGATTATGGATATTTGAGTTTTCGAAAGTGTGAATATTGAAGATAGGGTCGGGTTCTCAACGACGTAAGGCCCGGCCAAAACCGCTCCGGTCAGAAGGACGACGCCGATGATGCTTGCCCCAAATACATCGTTGTGTCTCCAGACGTGGAGATACACGCCCATGAGAATGGCAATGGGCATCGTGGCGAAAACGGTAAATGTTCCCCATGCACTATGGAACATTGCGTTAACGACTGCGATGGACAAACCGGCCAAGGTGAGGATAAGAATAAATAAGACGGCGATTGACGCAACCCCCCCGGTCGCCGTACCGATTTCCTTTTCCGCTATATGGGCTAAGGACTGGCCTTTGTGTCGCACCGACGCGAACAATACGACCATGTCATGAACTGCTCCGGCAAGAACACATCCGATGATTATCCAGAGAGCTCCGGGAAGATAGCCGAATTGGGCAGCCAAGACCGGGCCTAGTAGAGGCCCTGCCGCAGCAATTGCTGCGAAATGATGTCCAAACAACACATATTTGTTTGTTTTTACATAGTCGTGCCCATCAGCCATTTTTACGGACGGTGTTTCTCGTTCGGACTTCAGTTCCAATACTCGATTCGCGATGAACAGCCCGTAGTATCTATAGGCGATGGCGAAAACACATAGCGCAATAAATACCAGAGTGAGAGCATTCATACCTGGAAAGCCTCCTTGAAATTACCGGAACGAGATGTCAAGTTCCGGACATATCTTTGGCCCTCAAAGAGGGCACTAGCCCCCAAAATAAAATTAAACGTGGCGATGGGAATGATCACAAATGCAGAGTTAACGGGGAAGAATTATCCGCCCACATGTGGAGTTTGGCAAGCAAATTGATGATGAAATACCGATAAGACCCAAATTTCTTCAATTCCTGTCGGAATACTTCAACAATAGGTAAATTAGCGATTTGTATTTTGAAATGGTATACATAGATGTAAAATTATATTGAATACGAGTTTTAGGAGGTCAATTGTATGCCCGGACTCTTCGAATCGTATAAATTGAAGGAAGTCATTCTTAGAAATAGAATTGGCGTTTCGCCCATGTGTCAATATAGTTCGAAGGACGGATTCCCGACGGATTGGCACTTCGTGCACTTGGGAGCCCGCGCACTTGGGGGTGCGGGGTTGATAATTGCCGAAGCGACCGCCGTAGAACCTCGGGGCAGAATTTCGCCCCAGGATGCAGGTCTTTGGGACGATGCACACATTGAACCTCTCTCACGAATAAACTCGTTCATTAAGCAGTATGGTGCCGTGCCGGGAATTCAGATAGCTCATGCGGGAAGGAAAGCTAGTTGCGCAAGGCCATGGGAGGGAGATCATTCTCTCAAAGATGAGGAAGGCGGATGGGACACCATTGCTCCTAGTCCGATAGCCTTTGGTCATAAGATTTGGAAAGTTCCGAATGAGATGACTCAAGCGGATATAGAGTCGGTGAAGAAAAACTTTGCCGATGCAGCCAAAAGGGCCCATACAGCCGGGTATGAATGGCTTGAGATACATGCGGCTCATGGTTACCTTTGCCATGAATTTTATTCTCCTCTGTCAAACCAACGAACGGATGAGTACGGCGGCAGTTTTGAAAACCGAATTCGATTTGTTTTGGAAACGGTTGATCAAGTGAGAAATGCCTGGCCTGAAAACTTGCCGTTGACGATAAGACTTTCCTGTTCGGATTGGGTCGAGGGAGGCTGGACCATAGACGAGACGGTTGAGTTGTCCAAAAAACTGAAGAATGCCGGTGTAGATCTGATTGACTGTAGTTCGGGATTCAACACCGTCGATTACAAGGTTTACCCCTTCGGCCCCGGATGGCAGGTGCCTTTTTCGGAACGCATCAGGAAAGAGGTACAAATTCCCACTGCCGCTGTTGGGCTTATTACGGATCCTACGCAGGCGGATGATATTATTCGCAGCGGAAAAGCGGATATCGTTCTGCTGGCCAGACAAATGCTTAGGGAGCCATTCTGGCCTTAC
>CAZTJA010000123.1:0-8540 GCA_964613745.1 uncultured Syntrophaceae bacterium | reverse complement strand
TTTGCGGTATCCTGAACTATTTGGTCCGGGAGATCGTTTGCGATTACAAGAGTTAAGGGTTCCGTGGAAAGATCTATATGTTTCTTGTCTTCAGTGACGTCACAGGGAATGGATTTATAGCAAAGTTCGCTCAATTTTATCCGGATTTCATCTGCGGCAATCTTGTTTGGGCCGTTTCCAACAACCGCCCAGTTCCTACTGGTTGGGCCGTATTTTTCCGCGACCTGCTTGATCTGATCAGATTGAGACAGGACGTTTGCTATCTGTCCCGGCAATCTTTCAAGGTCTTGAATTTCACGTAAGATTTGCTCGTCGGACATGCTCTTGAATTCCTGGGCAAGCATCAGGGCAAGCAACTTTCCTGCGGCAATTTGAGAATAGAAAGCCTTGGTGGAAGCAACCGCCATTTCGACGTCTCGACCGTCGCTTGTATAAAAATAGGAGTCGGACTTGGAGATAAGCGGTGAGTTTCTTCTATTCACAATTGAATGTATCCACGCACCTTGAGACGAGGCGACATCAACTGTTCTGTTTGTATCCGTCGTAGTGCCGCTCTGTGAGATGGCTACAATCAAAGCATCATCCAGTGGTTCATCCGCCAGAAAGCCAGAGATTTCAGAAGCCTTGAATGCGGCCACATGAGTCCGCGTGCCGGTCAGGGCTTTTGCAATAAAAAATGCAGCTCCTTGGGCAGCCACTGCAGCCGTCCCTTGGCCGATTGCAATAATCCGGCGTATTTTGGGTCTCGATTGGTCGCGTAACCGGGTTAATATTTGTGCAAAAGGATCGAGACCCTCTCCAGAAAAGAAAACGCGTGAGCCTATTTTGCGGTACTTGTTCCTTATCGTCTTTGTTACGCTCGCAGGTGCATCATGAATTTCTTTTTCGAAATAGTAATTGAAAGTTCCCCGATAGATGTCTCGTGAGTGAATGTAAATTGGTTCAGGTGAGGTATGGAACGGACTGTTGTCTTCCAGGAATTTACCGGTCAAAGAGGTTTTGTCCAAACCGTCTATGCTCACGAGCAGTTCGCTTCCGTTCTTTTCGGTTCCGCTGAGAGCATATGAAGTGCGCGTTCGAGCCGCCAATCCGTAAACTTCCGAGGCCGTAATAACCCCGTCCGTCACTTTTCCGACGAAAAGACTTTGACCGCTTCCCTTCTGAGCCATGATCTGCATCAACGGGTAAAGTGGATGCTGCATGACTATGGCAAGCGAACCGTCACAACGGTTCATCACTTCCGCAAATCTGGCTGCCGGACTCTCCGTGACCTTTGTTCCCAATCTATAAAGAAGAGGAAGAATCTTGGCGTCTGTAGTTATTGAGTTGTCAATGGAAAGACCACGATTCAGTACGTATTCGTTTAACAACTCACGATAATTGTCCACATCTCCATTGAGTACAAATTGAGCTGCAGTATCGAGCTTGGAATCCTCGTGATCATCTCCCGAAAGCCTACCGTCAGTCGGATGACAATTACTTAAGCTGATGATACCGTTCGAAGCCCATCGTGTGTGGGCAATAATGTTTATCTGCTGCAGCTTTTCTGCCGCCTTCCACAACTGGAAGTCATTTCTAATCGCATTGCGGAGTGCCCATGTATTGTCTCCAAGTTTACCGACCAAATTGGCAACCTTGTATACGAAAGTGACTACAGGGCGATTCTCATCTGAAATAGTGGTAATTAATGTTCCGTTCTCAGTTCTGTGTTGAAAAAGTGGACCATCGTCACGAGACGATTTTCCAGAGCTTGAATCTGAAAGCAGCATCTGTATGGAAATACCGGCTGAATCTCTTCCGCGAACTTCCAATCTATCGATGTTTTGCATGACCAATTCAATAGCCCAAGCTGCGAAATGCAGATTCCGGGTCGCCGCGGTTTCTAAATCGTTGTGAAAGAGATCACTGGTTTTGTCTAGGTTGCTCAATATCTCCTGTCGGATTTGCCAAAGCCAATCCTGGGTATCTTCGGATAATTTATCGAGCGCATCGTTTCGGGAACCTGTCTGCAGGTAATCGGAGATCCGTTTCAGCAGTGTATCAAGTAGATGAACGATTCTTTGGAGCTTATTGAATGCGTCAGTTTTTTTTGCCAGTTCGTAATGAAAACCAAAGGACATGAGTGCATCAAAATTCTCGTTCAGGGTATTCAGACCGGCCGCACATTCTTCCCACGGACAATTCTCGAAATCCAGCACCCCGATTCTCTTCAGGGTGTCGTCCAACCATTCGAGATCCGAACTCCGGCTCCACTGTCTGTTGCTCAAGAATCCTGCTATTCCGCACAAATTATGTCCCCTTTCGTTACACGTATCTCAAGAACACTTAAAAACGCCAATTCAGCCGATACATCAACTTAGACCCAGGCAATACGACATTGCGGGCACCGTCAATTCCCAAGCGGAAGAATCTTCTGCGGCACAGGAATTGTTTGTGGTTCGGAAGGAGCCGTATACGGTGCCGGTTTAAAAATCCCGTTTAGTTCTGCACAAGTCGGAACCGAAACAAGACCGTCCGTCTTCATTTTCACTATTTTCTCGCGTTTAGTTTGGGAATCCGCCTTCAAAAAACCTGGATCGGCAATAAGAAACCGCCATACCGGAAGCTTTTCAAATTCTTTCTTGGTCAACTGAGAAATGAGACCTTCGCGTTCCAGATCCCTTAATTTTATTAACTGATCAATAGGAGCCCCGCTTCTGAAAGAGGAATCAGCAGCCAAAGCTTCAGAACAGAGGAGAGCTTCCGTCGGAACTCCGTAATGCCATCCTACCAGTCCATTATCTTTGATTTTCTTTAAATTAGCTAAAGCCTTCATGGGAGGAACCGGATTGAAAGCCTGAACTCCCAACACAAGACTGCCGGCATAGAGACGCGCGAATGCAAGACCGACGGACCAATCTATCAAGTTCTGTTCGGACAAGCGTCCAAGAATTTCCAATCGCTCTTGGGGATTGCTCATCTCGTACCCGGGCAAACTAACGAGGTATTCAGTGAGAAATACGCGGTTAAGATAGTCTCTTGGGATCCGCAAGTGTTTAAGGTCTTCATCAGTGCTCAGATCGGTCCATCTTTTCAAACGATCCAGAGGTTGTGAAAGCTCTCTAATATATTGATCCGTCCAATCCAGAAGCATGTAAGACGCATCCGAATGTTTGAGTTGACGATTCTTGATCAGCACTGAAGCGGATTTCAACTTGTTAAACGGGTCACTGCCTTTGAACTTGGGGGATTCGATAATGCCGGAAACGACGTCGAACATGTCTTGTGAGTAAGATGCGGAGATAAAACACGTCCATGAAAAAGCGAAAATCAATGACGTTACTATGACGTTTTTGACTAATGCGGACATTTACGCCGGCCGTCCTATTTCTTTTTTTTCTTGGCTGGAATAGGGAGACTGGGATTCTGATGCACAAACATGCCCACGGCGTGGAATAGAATGAAATCAAGATAAGTCAGGGTTGCAGCCGGAAGTAATCCAGCTAGAACAAATCCCACGAAAGGTACTTCCACAAGGAATACCGATGCCAACACAGCCACAATGATAACGACTCCAGCAGCAATTGCCACAGGCAGCAAATCCCGGTAAGTCTTGCCTCCCGTTTTCATAACATGTACTAATTTGGTCGGATCCAAAGCAATTAACAAATTATTTGTTCGTTCCAATAGATAGATACCGGCCGGCACCACACTCATTGAAACGAGAAAAATCAAGCATACGGCAAAGACGGCTAACCATCCTAGAAGTACGTAATCATTTAGGAAGGCGGCAATCATCAAAATGAGCAATATGCTGACGGGAAGAACGGAATACAGGAGAACAAAGAGTGACACGGGTAGGCCGGATTGAAAAAGTTTGCCGAGTTCAGGGAACTTGAAGTCAGGCGGGACTTCTTCCGTGTTTGCGGCGGACTCCTTACAAAGCAGGATGAGGTATCCGAATAGCGGTACCCACAACACCCACAGCGGAAGCAATCCTATGAGAAAATCGAAAGAAATGGCGGCAAACCCCACAAAAGCGATTGCTGCAAAGGAAGCAAACGCTTTGATGTTCCTAAACGGAAAACCTAGGGACTTCCATATGCGTGATTGAAAAGTTACGGGCCCAAGTGTTTCGGGTGCAGTAGTCTTAGGAGAGTGGGATGGAGGCGGATCAGATGGCGAACTGCCGAACAACTCCCGAAAGCCGGCTATTTCACCCGCTTTTATCCATGGCCTTTCACCCATTCGCAAAGAGGTGCTCGCTTGAATCTCTCGCCTGCGGATCATCAGAATGATTTCGTCGTCCGAAAAAGGTCCTTTGACGATGTCACCTGCGAGAACAAGCCATCGACGCTGAGGACTGTTTCGGCTAATTGATGAATAATCGGAAGGTTCAGCCCGAGTAAAGGAGTGGCCTTCGATCATCGGATCGGGAACATTATCTGCAGGGGTGTTCTGATACGTATCCGTGTCCGGCAATTGAGTAGTTTCAAACGATCCGCCGAATTCTCCTCGTTCGATCACCGGTACATCATTGTGACCCTTATCGACTTCATCAAGCTTTAATCTGATTTTCAGGACCTTGCCGCATTTCTTGCACTTGAAGCTTACCGGTTTTTCGGTAACAGGCAGTTTGAGCTTGTACGAAGTGCCGCACCCACTACATTTTATACGAGCCTCTTTTTTTTCCATGACTAATCCAACTGCCTCGCTTCACATTGGCTCATCAGACAATCCCTGAATTATATAGTGACTATTGATCGGAAGAGGCAAGTGCCTGATTAATTTTATCTATTAATTCGTCCAACTGCAGCGGTTTCACCAGGAAATCGTAAGCTCCCAGGGCCTTGCCTTCCTTGCCGTGCCCCATTGCCCCTAGTCCAGTCAACAGTATGACGGGCAGCCCAGGATAGCGTTTTTTCATCAGCCCTAAAGCTTCAAGACCGCCCATTCCGGGCATCATGACATCCATTACAACAATGTCAAACTTGGTCGTCGAGAGTTGTTCAATGGCCGATTCAGCATTGAAGGCGGTTTGCGCTTCAATACCGCGTAAGGATAACCGCTCGGCCAAAGTCGTTACGAAATCTTCTTCATCATCGACCAGCAATATCTTTCTTGGTAACATTTTATTATCCGATTCCGTTTGGCTGCTTTTTGGGCAGGTAAACCGTGAACCGAGTGCCGTGCCCCTCTTTACTTTGTACGTCTATGTCGCCGCCCAACTTTTTTACAAGACCGTAGGTTATCGAAAGCCCCAGTCCGGTTCCATGATCTTTCTTTGTGGTAAAGAAAGGCTCAAAAATATGCTTGAGGGTTTCTTCGGACATACCGTGCCCATTATCTTGAACCGTCACTCCCACGGTATCTATATCTTTTTCAAAGCTGGCGATGGACACCTTTCCCGAATCCGGAACAGCTTGGAATGCGTTATTAAGTATGTTCAGAAAAACCTGCTGGAGTTGCCCTCGATCCGAAGCGATGCGAGATAAATCCGTTGCAAGGTGGAGTCCCAGCTCGATATTCCTGTGCAGAGCCTCTTTTTCCAAAAAACCTAAGACCTCTCTTACCACTTCGTTCACATCAAGCAACTCAATTTGAGTGTCCATTCTTTTTGCAAATCCGAGAAGACGGTGGGTAACTGTTCTGCATCGGCTTACGGACTGGAGTATTGCTGAGACTAAGCCGAGGAATTTTGGTTTGTCCGGAAAATCCGGTCTCATCTCAATGAGATCTTTGATCAAACCGGCCTTCTCGTTTATAACGGCCATAGGATTATTGATTTCGTGAGCGACTCCAGCGGCCAAACGACCAATGGAAGACAACTTGTGTGAGTGCTGCATTTCGCGGATTGCCAATTCCCTCTTGTTCTCGCTCTCCTCCATTCTATCAACCATAGCTTTGGTGAGCCGGTAGACAACGATAAAAATTACAATTGTCCCTCCGATCAATAGCCATAGCAGTTCACTTTTTAATGTGTACCACGTTCGCAGCACGTCCGCTTTTGGCTTGACCAACATGAGAATGTAATCGGAATCACGAAAATATGCATAGGCTATTAGGACCTCACGTCCTTTCGGATCGGTCTTCTCGATTATGTCCGCGTCGGAACTCATAGGCGGCACACATTCAATGCATGTATCGAACACCTTTCCGTAGAATTTTGAATTCGTCTGAAGCGTTCCTTGCTGATTTATGAGGAATGCATCGCTCTTCGGGTCAAGCTGCATGGCTGCTATCAAATCATCGAATCGCGCCGTGTCAATTGTTGCGCGCACAATCCAGCCCTTACCGTTACCATCGAGGTGTTGAACGGCAATAACGACATGGGGGAACTTCCTGTGACCAAGGAACACGTCGGATATATATGTCCCGTTCACCCGTACCTGCTGAAACCATCCCTGATCGGCGTAATTTTTACCGGTTAGCTGATAAGGTCCTACATAGCTTACCTGGTTTCCTTCCGAGTCAATTAAACCCAAGTCGATGAACCCTTTGAATTCTTGTTTTAAAACGAGAAAAATCCGATTGAGATTCTTTTCATCTGATAAATAATCAAAGCTGAATCCTGAAGCGACAAAACTTATGGCGGAAAGTCTTCCGGCAAGGAAGAGCTCGAATGAATGTTTCGTCTTATTGACAAGCACTCTCAACGGTGACTCTATTTCCTCCCGGACCGCTGTCCTGTACTGGTGGTAATTGATAAAAGCCATTAAAAATAAAGGAATGAGAGTAACAAGAAGCATCAGTAGCGTGATGTTTCGCCTGAGAACTTTATATCTCTGAGGCGATGTTACGGATTCAGGAATGTTCAAGAAATCCCTTGCTGCATTTTCAACCGAAGAAAAAATCTTCATGCGAGACTCCGGTACAACGCGTAAACCCCTATAGAAGCAAAAAATAATCCTGGAGCATGATTGAAAAAATCAAAACACAAATAGCACGAACCGATGGACCTCAACAATACGGTAAAACCGCTCCAAAGGTAAATGTGATTGTGAAGAATCTTGACTTCAACCGATTATTACAGCTATATTGCTACTCTGTCATAATCTCGTCACGTCTTTTATCTCCCAGACATTGCTAAGAAAAGGAGCGACTAATGGCGTATCGTATCGTTGCGGAGGAGTGCAAGGGGTGCCAAACGTGCTATCGTAATTGTCCTACGAGAGCCTCCAATGGCGTAAAGAAGGAGCCCCACAGCATTGATGTAACGAAATGTATAGAATGCGGCGTGTGCGCCAGGGGATGCCCTTACGGCGCAATTCGCGATGCTGAAGGAAATACTCCTCCACGTGTGAAACGAAATGATTGGCCCAAACCGTATATTTGGAAAGAAGATTGTGTTGGATGCGAAGTGTGCGTTGCCGTGTGTCCTTTCCAGGCACTAGGCATGGGTGAATTGAACAACGAGTCTATTGCAGGCCTCTACGATCCGAAAGCCTGTGTCGGATGCGGCCTTTGTGAACAGGCTTGTCCTGTACACGCCATCCAACTGGTTGTTCCGCAAGCGGCAAAACAAACGGCCTAACCTTTTGACTGAAGCGCGGTTCCCGCCGGGAACCGCACCACCCACGCACCGGATTCAGTTCGACCACCGTTGCCTGCCGCTCATCAGCTATCCTCTACAGCTTTGCCATTGTCCATACCTGAAGTACCCAACATCAATCGTCTAGACATGCCATTTAGCCCTATCTACAGTCGGAATAGTTCGCCTGTAAGGGAAAGAGCGCGATAGGCCTTCATCCTACTGATCGCTACTGCCTGCAGGGCATACATGACCGCGCCGCGTGGATGCGCGTAGCTGCGCGCTCGAACGGCGGAATGAGAGATCTTGGACGCGCCTCGTTGGGGAGATCAGAACGCCTGTCGGAGAAAATTGCCGCCATTGGCACCATAAGGTCGTAACGTTACTACCGAAAGCCAATGTCGGAGTGGCTTTGTTGGTAACCTGCCGGCCTCTTGACAGTTCCGAACGGTGAGGGTAAAGTAGCTTCACGTTCAACGAAACGAACTATGAGTTAGAAAAAATGTTCCGGATACGGAGCATTTTTATTTGACAAAGAAAACAGAGCCTGCTAACGTTAGCAATTGTCGCTACGGAAAATGATGCCGATCCTGATCGGAACAAAGGCATGCAGAAGCAGCGACGGCTCATGTGCAAACATTGATTCGTGAAAAAACCACGGAAAAATGTTAGCAACCCGGAACCTAACCACGTCACGGTAGTCATATCCTACTGCGATTGAGTTGGAAGCTGTCCAACGGTTCCTTTTTTTGAAAATCAACCGATACATCTCCGAAGTTGGGAACAACATTGCCCCGGTCAAAGATGATTAAGGGTAAGGAGATGAGTGTTGTCGGTCACGCCAAAACATTTCGCTGAAATAATTACTTGACATTAAGATCAGGTTAGATTACAGTTAGAAATTCCAGAGCGTTGACATACGGCAATGCGATCCCGAGAAATCGGGCAGGTTAAAAAAGCCTTGACAAAGATCTAAGGAAAATATAACCTGACGGTGCAGGGTGGTCTGGCGAATGAGCCTAGCTACCGT
>CAZTJA010000122.1:2908-8574 GCA_964613745.1 uncultured Syntrophaceae bacterium | reverse complement strand
TTACCCACCGCACGGATTCCGGCCCTGTACCTTTCGGAAAAAACCCGTAATTGGGGCCATAATGTGTCAGATCCGCAGAACCTATGTAAACTACTGAAATATTCTCGTCTTGAACAATATCGTGAATGGCAGATGATAATTTCGCCGCTTCAGCGGAAGCGGGGGCATGAACAGCTAACACCTGTGAATTGGGAAAGAATTTCTTAATGAATGGAAGTTGTATTTCAACGGTATTGTCGTTAAATCCAGCATTTGCCGCAACTGCATTCCTCCGGGAAATCAGCCTTTGTGCTGCGCTTTTATACAAAGCTAAAAACCCATACGGAGTCTCCCATTCCGATTCCGTATAGACGATCGGAGTGCTGCTTGCCCTTAGATGTCCTCCATAAAGAACCACCAAATCAGATTTCGTGCCTCTGGCCATGTTCGCAATGACGCGGGCTGCAGCCCTTCCCGAAAAAAACCAGCCGGCATGGGGAACTATCCCACCGCGAAACTCTCCGGTGATAAAGTCAAAGCCATCCAGAAAACCTTCAATCTCCTTGTCACATTCTTTCGCCGAGTTGGGATACCATCCAATGGGCAATGCACGTTTTCGCATCGTCATGTTTTTCCCCCTTGGCATCGGACATCATTTTGGGCACGTTTCTATCTAAACCGTTATTTTTATGCCTCTGGAAGCTGCTCTATCGGAATACCACTCCAGCATGTTCTGTGGCGGCTCATCTCGTTGATCGTCGGGCTTTCTCACGAGAGTGATGGCATTAACCGGGCAAGTGTTGGTGCATACGCCGCATCCAATACAGCGATCAGGGAGAACAACATAATTATCTTCTTGTGCAACGATTGCTTGCATAGGACATCTCTCGTCTGCACAGACGCCGCAGACTGCACATGTTTCGATGTCGATTTGTGCTATGAAGTTGCTCTTGGCGAGCAAATATGGAGCATTAAAACGCTTCATTCCGATGAGGATTCCGCAGCAGCATGAGCAACAATTGCACAAATAAACCTGACCCGCCTGCACGTTAAAACTCGTGTGTACGAGACCATCCTTTTCAGCCCTTGCAACAATATCGAGTGCTTCTTCTTTCGTAATTTTCCTGCCGGTACCGTATTTGTCGAATGCACCTTCATGAATCGAGAACGCCAGACATCTTTCGGTTTCATGTTTACACGTATGTCCCTGGAGAGCCCGCTCCTTACTGCAAATGCATTCCATGACCTGAAAAGCTTTAGCTTTGTTGAGGGTCTGCTTTATGTCTTCATACCGAAAGACTTCGTGTTTTCCTTCCACTTGCGTGTTGATGGGGATTACACGTGTGATCGCAGGGGCATATCCACCCAGAGCCGGCATCAATTGAGGCGCATACTCTTCGATCAAATCGGAAAGTTCCTTGTCCATCCTGTTGAGCTGGAATTCCCAGATGCCTACAATGAATGGTACGAGCATGTAGATCTGATGACCATACATCTTGGACGACAAAATCTGTCCTTTGCGAACCATATTGTCTAATACGGGTTCCAGCTCCGTAAGAGCCATCCCAATCCGATCCGCTATCGCCTCCGCGGTTTCCGGAATAGGGCTAAGCTTCAGGGCCATTTCCGCTTCATCGGTTGAAAATATCTTTTTCAATATGCGGAGTTCGACTCCGGAGTCGGTTTGAGGATAACCGTTAGGCAGTGAATCAAGCCTCTTCGCAAGACGTGTATAGACTTCTTCCATACGCAATCTCCACAATATATTTGGAGACATAATAAAGCAGGACTCTCAATTAGTCCATTTTAGTGTTGGTCTTCAATGGGCAAAAAAAAAGGTGATTAAATCACCTTTTTGCATGGCTTTTTGGTCCGGACGCCATAATTATCAATTCCTGCGTTACTGTCACATAAGCAATTTCAATCTCCGCCTCAATTGTTCACGCAGCTACGTTTGCATCAGCGCCCTTAACGGTCAGTAATTCTAGAATTTCCAATTCATTCCAAAAATTTGCCTCACTAAATGGGGTTCTACCGACACAGTCTTTCGCATGTACATCGGCACCTCGTTCCAGCAAATAAGCAACCAAATCTCTATGTCCGCCCAAGGCAGCTTCCATCAAGGGTGTTCTGCCTTCCCCGTCTCGTGCATTTATGTCGGCTCCCCAATCCAAGAGCAACGCCACCACATCAATTCGCCCGGTCAGAGACGCTAAACCCAGAGCCGTTGCTCCGAAAACATTCTCTCGCAATCGTAAATCTGCGCCTCTCTTAAGAAGTGTTTCGACAATCACACTGAAACCTCGAACTGAAGCTTCGATTAAAGGAGTTGATCCACTATAATTCCTGTGGTTAATATCCGCTCCTTCATTCAAGAGATTCGTAACGGATTCTAGATCTCCCTTTTTTGCGGCCAAATCCAATTCCAATCCCAATCGGCTTGCCACAATGGGATCAACCTGTTTATGTTCCGTTTTCCAATTCAAGATTCCAAACCTTCCTCTTTGTTTTTTCGAGCGAGTTGATCGGACATGCCTGCGAGAAATTCCTTAAATTGATCACCTTGTAATCTTTGATTTTGGTTAAATTCATCCCAAACCCGCCTAAGTTCCTTCTCAAATTGGTCTCTTTGGGCCTGGGTCCCCTCGTACGTGGTCGATAAGAATGCCAAATACTGATCAAAAAAATGGTTCCAATTTGACACGTTCATTTCGTAACCCGTCTTCATCAAATCAGTCAACCAGTTGCTCAGTATTTGGCCCTGTCCGTTTATCCAGGGGGTCTGATTTGTCATCATAGTGCGCCAATAATTAAGCATGTCCTTATTAAATTCCTCTATACGCTCGTAAAAAGTCTCCATTATGTAATTGGTCTCCTGAAAAAACTTGAATAGAAATGAATGGAATAAACAATTCCCCCTGAATGCTCCTTACCGCCGCAGAAAAAAAGGATTCCCAATTTCACGAAACCCAATCAAATCTGACGGCAGTCCCGACAAATTTCCTACACCTCCAATTGTTGTAAAGAGTTAACGAGCAGGGCAATCCGGCAGTTGAAAAAATGCGCCGGACGCTTTTGTATAAGCAATAGTTGTGCCGGCTACATAGTGGAATCGAAAGTGACTGATTGTATTGAACTATTCAAAATAGGCCGAGAAGAGAGAGACGAGCAGGGGCGGTAAAAACCCCTATTTTAGGCGAATATTCAAAGCTCTATAGTAATTTTATGGGTTCTTTCTGCCCAAATCGTCTAAGGACTGGGTTTAAATTGCACGTCCTAGTGCAGCAGTTCCGGGTTCGGACTTTTCGAACCGCTTCGTAGGCCCGACAAACTCTCAAGCTCCGACCGGGCTTCAGTAATCAACTGCTCCGTTTGGACCATCAACATCTCCAAATCACCGGAACCGGTCTTCTGCTCCTTTCGGATGTGCTCCATCAATTGAGCAAGCCGGTCGAGACTGCCGGACAGATCATCAGATTGATTGACTCCTATTGCAGGCTTCTCGGAAACTGCCCTCGTCCGAAAAAACACCCAGCTTGTGTAACCGGTACCCACCAGTATCAACAACAACAGGAAAATCAATAAGTAGGGATTCAAAGAATGACCCCAAACCAGTCCCGATGGATTATTGATGAAAGCCGTCGTATTTTGATCAATGCCTTCCACCTGAGACTTGATGCCGGCTACGTTGGAACCCACAAGACCTAATTTAGTGTCTAAACTGCCCAAATCACTCTTGACCGAACTGATGTTTGCAGAAATGAGGTCGGCTTTGGAAGAAACATCCTGAATACCCGCTTCAACCGAGTTGGTAGTCTCGATCAAACTTCTATGTGAATCCAGCAGTTCTCCTCCGAATCTCAAGACAAGTCCGATCAACACGGCTTGAAGCAAACCAATGGCGAGAACCAGCGCAAAAATCCTATTGAGACGTAGAGAATTTGACATGTACGATATCCCCGTTCGGAAACCCCAATCCCCTGAGCTAAGACAGCTAAGGTATACTGATAATAGATACCAAAAAGCAATTAAAACGGGAACATCAATTTATAAGGATTGTCAGGGCGGCATTGACCGCCCCGATAATTTAGGCAGGGATCAATCGGTACGGGTACGCGCGTTTGGTCCATTCGCTCCCGGCATACTCCGTAGACAACCTATCGTAAGCCGCTCTCAGAGGTTTAGGATCATGTGTGCTTTTATACAGCGAAACGCCTTTGAGGAATATCGCTTCCGCCGCCGCGTCGGAATCATTGA
This sequence comes from uncultured Syntrophaceae bacterium, assembly GCA_964613745.1. Classification (GTDB taxonomy): domain Bacteria; phylum Desulfobacterota; class Desulfomonilia; order Desulfomonilales; family Desulfomonilaceae; genus CAZTJA01. Next base: position 4,338 of record CAZTJA010000122.1, on the reverse strand, counting down.
AACGATCGATTATCATGTTCAGTCTGAGCAAAGCCTGTTCAAAATTCTCTCGATCAAAATCGGTTTTTGCAATTCCAAGAAGCTGTGATGCCATAAATTCCTTCGGCGCCAAGAACCCGACTGTCCTGTGGTGCTCTTGCCCGTCTTCGTCCAGAGTTATCAGCGTGGGGGTCCATTTTACGTTGAATTGGGTTGATAGGGGTTCATGATTAAAAGGCAATCTCAATGGGACAAGATATCTGCCTACAAAATCTGAAACTTCGTCGTCCGGATACGTAACTGCATCCATCTGTTGACAGCCAATTCAGTTAGGGTTGAAAAAATCCACGAGAATCGGCTTGCCTTCACCTCTCGCCGTCTCCAAGGCTTGATCGTAATCGTCAAACCAATGTATTGATCCCATGGTGCACCTCCTAAAATGTTACCTAAAGTATAAACACGTGAGTTCCTTTTTGAAACACTCCGCTCGGTTGTAACGGCAACCCCAAAATGGTATACATGATGGGTTATAAATCTGCTCCCCTGTATGTTGGAGATTCACATGACGATACAGACTTTCAATAATCTTCGAGAATTGAACCGATTTCTTAAAACAGCTGATCTATCCGTTGCACAATCCAGAGTAAACGAAATCAAAACGAGAGCCAAAAAGAAAAAAGACGCAATATTTACCGTTTGGATTGATCCCGCCGGTCACGTCATTGACCTCTCTATGTCCTAATTTAGACCCATCCCCGCCCTGCTCTTATTCAGTGTTGAGGTCACCATCGTGCTCAGACAATTATACATCGCTCTGGGTTTCTTGACGATTGCCGGAATCAAAGTAGAGCCCTACCCGGACATGGAGGAAGTCGGCCTTAGCGGCGCCTATTTCCCCATCGTCGGGGCAATTATCGGCATGGTGCTCGCTCTTTCGTACGTTTTCCTCAGCCTATTTTTCCCATCCTATATCGTTTCAGGGCTTCTAATCGCCATATGGGTAGCAATCACGGGAGGATTGCATTTGGACGGTTGGACCGATTGCTGCGACGCCCTTCCGGCATCGGTGTCTCCGGAAAGACGATACGAAATTCTCAAAGATCCTACCATCGGCACATTCGGAGGACTTGGCCTCATTTTGTTGATTGGGCTAAAATGGGCCGCAATTCAATCCCTAGCGTCCATACTCCCGCTGTTGATTGCACCTATAATCAGCCGCACGCTCATGGTCTGTGTCCTGTATGAAGCGGACCACACCAAGCAGGGCATGGCTGCGGATTTCCTCAAAGGATTGAAGCAAACCGACATACGGAAAATTGCCGTGCTCGGTTTGCTGCCGTCGCTGTTTCTGGGGGTGGTCGGACTCTTGGCCGTCGGCATCAGTTATTTGGCCGCCGTTTGGTTCAGAAATACGGCGGAGAACAGGTTGCCCGCAATCAATGGAGACGTGT
>CAZTJA010000122.1:0-2808 GCA_964613745.1 uncultured Syntrophaceae bacterium | reverse complement strand
AGGTTGCCCGCAATCAATGGAGACGTGTTCGGAGCAATATGTGAATTCTCCGAACTGGTTTTCCTCATTCTACTTACAATCAGGTCACCCATATGAGAATCGGAACAACTTCATACATATATGCTGCGGATATTTTGACGAACGTCTCACGTTTATGCAGCAGAATCGACGATATAGAGCTGGTCCTCTTTGAACTAAACGGTGATTTTCCTGACCCCGGGTCTCTCAAAGAGCTCGCCGAATTGGGTCGGGCCCACGACACGACGTACACCGTTCATCTGCCCCTCGATCTTACTCCTGCAGACCCGATATGGGACGTCGAAAAAACCACGGCAATTCTCAATGAGATCAGCATCCTGAATCCATATGCCTATATACTTCATCCTGACGGAGCAGCGGTCTCACGAGGCGACTTTACGGAGGCGGCTCAAAATTATGTTCGTGCTGTAACGGAAATACGGTCGGTCGTTCAGGATCCTCGTAGGATTTGCGTTGAAAATCTTGAAAACCATCCCCCTGAAATGATCGATGCAATACTCCTCGAAAGCCCTGTCTCGTGCTGCATAGACGTGGGGCATCTCTGGAAGCAGGGGCTCGATCCCCTTCCCCACATGGATCGCTGGTTACATCGAGCACGGGTGGTGCATTTACATGGGGTTGGAGAAAAAAAAGATCACAAGGGATTGTCGGTGATGGATGCCGCAAGAGTGCGGCCGGTAATACAAGAATTAGCGGCACGCTTTGACGGCGTTCTAACCATGGAAGTTTTCAGCGAAGTCGATCTCGACGATTGCATCAATTGTTTCAACACATACGGCACATGATCTATTCGGCATGTCGTTCGATTACGGCACTTCCGTCAGGACCAAGTCCGGCGAATGCCGGCATCAATATCCACTTAAGAGTTTCCTTAACCATCAATATGTAATTTTCACGTGTCAACTTGAGTATGGATCTGAAATAATCTTCGCCCGAAACGAAGTTATGAATGGCATTCATGAGCGTAAGCACTCGCATTCTAACGGGGCTCGGCACATTTTTGCGGTCTTTTGCCAGTCCGAGAGATCTCGAAATATCTGAAACCAATTCGGGGACCTTAATGTCCAGCACGGATTCATCCCGGGTACGACCGAAGTATCGAAGTAGAATGAGGTTGGAAACTTCCGGATGTTCAAACAGATAATCCGTCATAACATTCAACGAAATCTCCATCCTGCCGAACAGAGGCAGATCATGGATCATCTTTTCAACTTCGTTCAATTTCTGTAAAAGATCTTCGTATATGTCCAGCATGACTGCTTCGTACAAGTCGCTCTTTTCACCCCAATGGTAGTAAAGAGTGGAAATATCTATTCCGACTTCTTCGGCTATCATGCGCGTGGTTGCCCCATGAAATCCATATTGTCCAAAGATTGTTCTCGCTTTAGCGAGAATTTTCCCCTTCATGGATTCAGGATCTTTACGGGCTTTTTCGAGTGGACTGACCATCAGTTATTTCCAGTGAATAGTTCCATCGTTTGATGGATAAACAATGGGTGAAAATAACCGCGTTGTCAAGCACATTCTGGCGTAAAGAACGGCAAAGGGCCGCCTCATAAAAAAGCAGCCCTTATTCAAACAACCTTCTACTGTTCCAATATTTCGGCTATTGCAAGGAAAAGATCCGAATCCCTCAATACGCCGGCCAGCTTACCGTCCTTGTAGACCGGCAAGACCGTTATCCTGTTGTTGCACAAAATTCTCAGTGCATCCATAAGGTCCGCATCATAATCAATGGACCCCCTGATTTTGAGCATCACGTCTTTTACGCGGGTTTCGGCATTCTTAATTACACGTGCGCGAAAACTTAACCGAGCCTCATCTTGATCCAAAGATCCCGCCTGAGCAAAAGCTATCGTCACCCCAAGACTCTCCAGTTTGGCACTCAAGCCTCCCGCACACTCCGGAATGAGTACGTTCAAAATGCTTTTAAAATCCATGATCCCCACGAGATCGCCTTTCTGGTTCAGTACTAATATATTCCGGTGTCCGGCTTCCGTGCATCGGCCGTCCTCAACTTCACAGTAAAGTTTCCTCAACTTGGGGACAGCTTGCGTGAGCGTCTGATCTACAGTAGTAACGGCATACTCGTCTAACGGCACAAGATACTCGCCGGCTTTTTTCGAAATAGGCATAAATCAGCTCCGTTCTTTAGGCATTGTTGCTAAATTAGTGGCCGCCGGCGCCAAGCAGACCACTTGCTGCTACGGCCAATATTGCAGCCTCTAGAAAAGCTAGTACAGTATAGAGTTTGTCGTTCTGCTTGAGCAACACCGGAACGATAGCCAAAAAACATAGAATGGTGACGCCGGCTAAAATAGCTATTGGAACAAAATTGAGGAAATCCGAGTAACCGATGAGCTTAAACCATCCCCAGCCCGAGTGAACATTCGCCTTGTGCAAATAATCGTTCACGTTCATCGACCAGAGGTTGGGAATCTCATGGACCGGAATGTAAGGCTTCATTATTCCGCTGACGTACAGAAGATAGGTGATTATGAGCAACAGCAGCCCAAAATACATTCCTTTCTCAAGAAGATCGGCATAGACTATTTGTTCAGGTGTCGCCTGAAGAGATTTTGAATTAGGCATTTATATCCTCCTACTCCCGATCAGAATCCAAGACCTTTTGTCAGTGCTTTGAGGCCGGCAAAACCAAGCATACTAATTACGATCCATCGCACCATTCCGGGCTTCACGACTCTTAGAAGCCGCACTCCGACGAAAGATCCAAGCATGATCCCTATAAGTGACGGCACAACCATCATG
>CAZTJA010000121.1:0-8644 GCA_964613745.1 uncultured Syntrophaceae bacterium | reverse complement strand
ACCATGTCCCTATAGGTGATTTTTTGATCGAGCCGACCGAGACCGCCGGCATTGGACATGGCGGCTTGCAATCCGGGCATCGTAACGAAGGGCCTTGGTAATACCACGAAGAGTATTACGGTAAATGTCAAAACGAAAACCGCGGAACTCACAAGTTTCCGATAGAGGCTACTTGGTATGGAAGAAGTGTGCTCGGCAAGTCCGCCCTGAAATCCGCTGCGGGCGATATGAAAGAGGATCAGGACGCCCATTAACAACAAGATGTATACCGGTAGGAGCAGACCGAAAGAGATATGGTTCGTAAATATACAATTTATGATTACAAGACCGAGACTCAGAAATACGAGCTGCCATATGTTGCGATCCGTCAATGGTGAAAAGGCCCTCACCAGAAGGAGTCCAAACGTAAAATACTGCAGAAAAGACGGAAGATAATAATTCTGCAATGGAGCGATAAGGGCTACTATCGGAATGTAGAGGAAGAATAGTATGGTGCCTGTCTTTTCGGACCAAATGAAGGCATCAGCGTAATTTCGTCTGTTCAGGGCAAGGAAAATAAGCGGCAAAAAAGCTACAACGATCGGATTGAGGCCATTTTCAATGGTGTTTACCCCAATTGAAAGAGCTATGAGGCTGAACAAGAAGTATCTGAAGGTTTTGAAACCCTCCTGGGGAACAGATACTCTAGAAAACTCTTCGGATCGTTTTTTTGGAATCGATGATTTCCCTACCGGAGACAACGGCATTGCAAGTGTCCGGTCCATTGCTATTTCATCCAATGGAACCCCCCGGTTGCATCAATCACCACATCAGCGGAATCTTCTATGTATTCAGACGCATGCTGAATGGTTTCTTCCCACAGAGCCAGTGCAGTCATTAATTCCAGCTCAAATTGTCGCCCTTTTCCTGGTCCCATCCTAAATCCCGGTGCGGCCAGCGTTATTGGGGTACCGGTCCGTGTGAAATATGCGATGAGCGATGCCGCCCTTGAAATCGCATATTCGGAAGGGTTTCTTTCGAGCCGTATGACTATTTCACGTGCATGTTCTTCTGCGAGAACCTTGGAAGTGAGCTTTCCGGAAGCTGCCGTTTTCTTCCAGTCAATATGTTTGTAAGGATCCCCCGGCGAGTAATCCCGGAAATGGTAAGGCACGGTTCCACTCGGACCCGCTTTTTCTGAGCCGGTGCCCAAAATTCTCATTTCGTACGGAATTTCTTCCGTGATCTCGTGAATTTCCGGAAACACTATGCCTTCAGTCTCTTCTCCTGAAATCATCGTGTAGTGCGCCAGGCCAAAAGGAAACTGAGATTCCAATCTGCCCGCCGGCAACACTTTTCGACCCCGACTTTCGCTGTGCGCCGAAACATGTTTGGTTTGTGGTTCAGAGTTCGTGGTTTTTTCAAATAACACTGGTGAAGCTGAGATTTCCGAGTCATCGTTGTCGTGAAACCACAACGTCCAAGAACCGATCACTTTATTTGAGGTGTTGGCTTCATAGACCATACGGAAAGGTGTATTGGCATAAACTTCGTCAGGGAAGCTCCGGGAGATGGTTACCGTGGATATATTTTGCTTTCCAAGCTTGTGAGAGACTAAAACCAATCCGATAAGCATAAAAAAAATCAGAAGCAGAAAGTTATTGGCTGTTCCAATTGCGGTAAAGGGTATCCAGAAGATAAGAAAGACAAAAAACCAACCGTAAACCGTTGGACGAACCTTTACCTTGGGCTTGGGTTTTGTGTTGATTGGGAAGTCCCTTGAATTAGGATCCGCGATCAAATTGATCGTGCTCGTGTTTTTCATGCGATGTAATCAAACCGGAGCCGGCACTGACCGAAGTATCTCGTTCAGAACCACTGTTTTTGATGTATAACGGGATTCAGCCGCATTACCCTTTACGATTATTCTGTGGGAAGTTACCGGGATAAAAACTTTGCGCAAATCCTCAGGAATACAATAATCCCTTTCATGTAACAGTGCATGCGCCTGCATTGCCCTTTTTAAATGGAGCCCACCTCTTGAGGACAAACCAAGCTTCAATGAAGCGTTCTTGCGAGTTGCGGCTATAAGATCCAGGATATAATCCATTAGAGACGATTCTATTCTAATCTTTCTCACTTGTTCCTGGAGTTCTCGGATCGTTTCTCTGGTCGTTACAGGTTCGATTAATTCAGCATCTACATGCCTCATGTCTCTCATAAGCACTTCTCGTTCGTGACTTCGATCGGGATAACCAAGGCTTATGGACATCATAAATCTGTCCAATTGGCTCTCCGGCAATTCAAAAGAACCAAATCGTTCCACTGGGTTCATGGTCGCCAAAACAAAAAAAGGCTGAGCTAAATTAAAAGTTGTACCGTCGACGGAGACCTTACCTTCAGCCATGGCTTCCAGTAATGCGGATTGGGTCCTTGGAGACGTTCTGTTTATTTCGTCTGCCAATAGAACCTCAGTAAAGACAGGACCCGGCTTGAAGATGAAGTCGGAACTCTTTGGATCAAATATGTTTACACCAATAACATCGGACGGAAGAGTGTCACTTGTAAATTGGATCCGGCGAAAACCAACGCCCATTGCACGGGCCGTAGCCAAAGCCAACAGGGTCTTTCCAACACCAGGAATGTCTTCTATTAAGACATGCCCTCTTGCGAGTAATCCAACGATCACGTATTTGATCTGATCTTCTTTTCCGATGACCACCTGAGAAATGGCAGAAATTAAACGAGCCCCGATGCTGCCCCACTTGTTCATTTTGTTTTTCAACCTGAAGCCCAATGGAATCGAATAGTAATAAAAACCAAATAGTTTTAAATACTTTAGTTAAGATAATCTGCAATAACTTGGGTGTCAATTGGACCGAAAGATTCCAAAATCCTGAATGTTTTCACTTTCAGTTAGAATACATAGGTCTTATACTGAGCGCAGCCACATACACGTCCGTGAAAGGAGTTCGGCATGTATTTACCTGAAATTTTTAAAAAATTTACTGAGAATTTCGGCGATATTTCCGAGGCTTACAAAAAGGTAGGGGACCTTTGTGCCGCTTCATCAACCATTGAGATGAAGAACCAACATCTAATTCAGTTAGGCATATCAATCGGTTGCAATTCAAAAGGCGGGGTAAAGTCTCATGCGCGAAGAGCCCTGGATGCAGGTGCGACTAAAGACGAAGTAGTGCAGGTGGTATTGCTTTCCATGACCATCATCGGATTCCCGAACATGATCGCAGCTTACGGCTGGGTCGAGGAAGTCCTAGCTTCTCGTTCATAACGTTCAATCAATCACCATCAACAGAATGTCGATTGACGAGACATGTTCTTTCATTGAGGACGGGAGTCCTCGTGTGTTCAACAATGCCTTGTTGGAAATCTCGGCTGAAATCCCGTTAGGAGCATTGGTTATATGCCGAAAAAGGTTTTGATTCCCATAGTTCTGATTGCCTTCGGTCTTATTTCAGTCTCCTATTTTTATATGAGACGTCCTGCGGTTCCTAATGGAAGAGTATTTGTAAGCGGAAACATTGAGGCGACTGAAGTAGATTTGTCTTTCAGAATATCGGGACAGATCAAAACGCTTCTCATAGAAGAAGGTGCTCGTGTCGAAAAAGGCCAAATTGTAGCGACTCTCGATACTGACACTCTCGTCGCTATGAGAGGTGCATCCGAAGCAGAAATTGCCAATGCCACCGCTGCTTTGGATGAGTTGGAAGCGGGATACAGGAAGGAAGAAATTGCCTCTGCAAGAGCTATGAAATTAGCTGCCGAAAGCCGTATGAAATTGGCAAAAGACGAGTATGATCGTTATCTCCCGTTGTTCAAACAGGGAGTAATATCAGCATCGAACTTTGATTCCAAAGAAGCAGCCCTGAAGGTCGCCGCAGAAGACTTCAACAATGCATCCGAAAGATTGAGACAATTGGAGACAGGGCCTCGCGAGGAACAGATCCGAGCCGGAAGAGCAAGACTCAACCGAGCACAATGGGAGTTGAAGAAAATTCAGCTCGACATCGAACATTCTGTTCTGGAATCCCCAGTCTCCGGAGTAGTTCTGGTCAAGTCCAATGAAGTTGGTGAAGTAGTCCTGCCGGGTGCCACCGTCGCGAGTGTTGCAGCAATTGATGAGGTTTGGTTAAAAGGATATATCGGTGAGGACAAGCTTGGCAGAGTAAAACTTGGTCAGAAAGCCCAGATCACTACGGACACCTATGCGGACCGAGTATATACGGGGAGTGTTACCTTCATATCCTCCAGGGCGGAATTTACTCCGAAGAACGTCCAAACAAAGGAGGAACGCGTCAAGCAGGTGTATCGTGTAAAAATTACTATTCCAAATCGGGAGCAGGAGCTGAAAATCGGAATGCCGGCCGAAGGCTATATAATGACAAATGAAAACTCCGGCACTAAGAGTGATTAATCGTGGCTGACATTCCGGCGGAAAACGATGATTTTATCATACGAACACAGAATTTAACCCGTAGGTTCCAAGACAACCCGGCAGTCGACAACCTCTCATTTTGCGCCAGACGAGGGGAACTGTTCGGTATTGTTGGACCTGACGGAGCCGGCAAGACAACAACCATGCGAATGCTCGCTGGAATTCTGCCGCCGACCTCCGGCAATGCCTGGGTGGATGGAGTCTCCATAAAAGATGACCCTGAGGAATTGAAAGAGCACATAGCCTACATGCCACAGCGTTTTGGGCTCTATCAGGATCTTACGGTTCTTGAAAATCTCATCTTCTATGCAGATTTATTCCGGGTTCCAAAGAAAGAACGAACTTCAAGAATGGAGAAATTGCTGGGATTCAGCAGACTGACTCCGTTCACCGACCGTTTGGCGGGGGCACTCTCGGGTGGAATGAAACAGAAGTTAGGTTTGGCATGCGCTCTCATACATTCTCCCCGTTTGCTTCTTCTGGATGAACCCACGAATGGAGTTGATCCTGTTTCAAGGAGAGATTTCTGGAAAATCCTCTACGATTTACTGCAAGATGGAATTTCCATTCTGATCACAACGGCATATCTCGATGAAGCTGAGCGGACCAACTGTGTCGGTTTAATGCATAATGGAAAGATGATCCAGCACGGGCCACCTCAAGAAATCAAGAAACTGGTTGTTGGTTCAATGTTTGAATTGATAACGGATGATCCTGATTCTGCACGAAAATATGTGACACCTCTGCCGTCCGTGATGGATGTGAATGTATTCGGCGACGGACTTCATGTACTATTGAAAAGTGCAGAGTCGGCTTCATTAGTCGGAACCGTCCTTGCAGAAAAAGGGATCGGAATAATTAGTTTCCGGAGAATTCAACCGTCCATGGAGGACGCCTTCCTGTCACTTATTCCCAAACCCAAATGATAGAGTCCGATCCCAGTAGAATTGCGGTCTCGGCCGAAAACCTTACTCGGACCTTCGGGACGTTTGTAGCCGTAGATCATATAAATTTCCAAGTAGAAAAAGGAGAAATTTTTGGTTTTCTGGGGCCGAACGGTGCGGGGAAGACAACAACCATCCGAATTTTGTGTGGATTGTTGAGACCCACGTCAGGAGAGGCTCACGTTTCCGGTTGGGATGTTTCCACCCAATATGAAGAAATAAAAAAACACATTGGCTACATGTCGCAAAAATTCTCGTTATATGAGGATCTTACCGTTCAAGAAAATATCGATTTCTTTGGTGGAGTCTATGGAATCCCGAAAAACAGGAAGGCGTCACGGGACACTTGGGTTTTGGAGATGGCAGGTTTACTGGATAAACGGGACACGATGACGCGTTCCCTCGCGCTTGGGTGGAAGCAGCGATTAGCCCTGGGATGTGCTTTACTCCATGAGCCGCCGGTTCTTTTTTTGGATGAACCCACTTCCGGGGTTGATCCATTATCGCGACGAAGTTTTTGGGATCTCATTAGAAGCATGGCCAAGAATGGCGTAACGATTTTTGTTACGACTCATTACATGGAAGAAGCGGAATACTGCAATAGGTTAGCGCTTATGAGTTCGGGAAGAATAATTGCTTTGGGAACCCCAAATGAACTCAAGAAAGAATGGATGCCCGCATCGGTCCTGGATCTTGAGTGCAGTGATCTAATGAAAGCAGCCGAAATTCTTGAACAAGACCCAATGTTCAGTGAGGTAGCCGTTTTTGGAAACCTATTGCACCTGATCGTTGCAGATTCAGAAAAGGCCCGTGCTGTCGTAAAGGAAAAACTCGAATCCCAGGGAATCACCGTCATAAGGCTCGATTCAATAGTCCCCAGCCTGGAAGATGTGTTCGTAACACTCACGGCGGGGGATCGGAATAAGAAATGATAACGGTGGATCAACGATAATGAATATTTATCGTACTCTGGCGGTTTCCGGGAAAGAAGCCAAACAAATCATTAGGGACTCCAGGTCTCTCTACCTGGCCCTCGGAATTCCCGTTATGCTGATGATCCTGTTCGGGTATGCATTGTCTTTGGACGTCGACAACATACCTGTTGCCGTGTGGGATCAGGATAATTCCCAATTATCGCGAGAGTTAATAGACCGGATGACGTCATCCGGATACTTTAATTATGTTCGTCGCACAAATTCCGTTAAAGCGATCGAACAGGGAATAGATGAAAACCGCATCACAGTGGGCTTGGTCATTCCCCATGATTTCAGTTCCAAGATCAAAAAAGGTTCATCAACAATTGTTCAGGCCCTTGTAGACGGTTCAGATAGTACACGGGCCGGTATTGCAATCGTCTACCTGGAATCGATAATCGGTCAATACTCTTTGGATCATCAACAGGAGGAACTTAATCGTCAGTCGGTTTCTCACCGCATCAGCCCACCTATAGAACCTCGAATCAGGCTCCTTTACAATCCCGAATTAAGAAGCAGAAACAACATAATTCCTGGACTGATTTCCATAATAATGATGGTAATTGCCGCTCTTTTAACCTCACTTACTGTAGTGAGGGAACGAGAGACGGGAACGATGGAACAACTCATTTCGACTCCATTAAAGCCGTCTGAACTTATCGTCGGAAAACTGATCCCTTACTTCACACTGGGTTACATAGACTTAGTTATGGTTTACTTGATGGGGGAGTATGTTTTTCAGGTTCCGTTTCGAGGCTCTCTCCTCTTGATGTTCATTATTGCGGGCATATTTCTTATCGGGGCTCTTTCTGTGGGGTTCCTCATCTCGGTCATCGCTACAAATCAATTCTTTGCTACGCAGTTGGCATTGCTTGGCACTTTCTTGCCTGCATTCTTGCTCTCCGGATTTGTCTTTCCCATTTCCAACATGCCCGATGTTCTCCAGATCCTCACGTATCTCGTGCCTCCACGTCATTTTGTGCAGATTCTCAGGTCTATTTACTTGAAAGGGGTAGGTATTGAGGCTCTTCTTGTACCTGTGGTAGTTCTGGCACTCTTTGCTGTGTTGGTTACGTCCTTGGCTTCTAGGAAATTGAGAAAGACGATTGAAGTATGAGGCATAAGAACTCCAATCCCGACACTGTAATGCCTTCGGGTAGGAATATAGTTAACCCGGATCAAAAGGACAGAGCCGCCTTCCTTGAAAGCATTAGAAGAATACGATTCCTTATCAGGAAAGAGTTCATTCAGATTGTCAGAAATAGACAGAATCTCGGCTTGCTCCTCATTGCGCCGCTCATTCAGCTTTTCGTCTTTGGATTCGCCAGCAGACTTGATGTCAAAGATGTTGCTCTAGTGATAACCGATCTTGATCGAAGTGCTACCAGCCGCAGGGTGATAGATGCATTTTCACGATCCGGGTACTTTAAGATAGTTGCGATACTCGATTCGTACGACGAGGTCGATCACTATCTTGAGCGAAACAAAGCTTCTATGGCTGTTTTAATCCCTCCTGATCTGGAAAGATTAGTAAAGGGCCATCAGACTGCACAAGTTGCGGTTTTGGTGGATGGAGTCGACACTACTACTGCGGGGACTGTCTCGGGCTATGCGCAGGGCATTCTCATGAGGGTGTCGGAAGAAATCATGGCTGAGCGCATAAATTCCATGCAGGGGATTTTGTACAATTCGGCAACCCCTAAATTGATCATTCCCGTTATCCTTGATGCAAGTAGATCTTGGTTTAATCCAAACCTGAATTCAAAAGATTTTTTCGTGCCGGGGGTTGTTGTTCTCATACTGCTGGCTCTGTCTACCATTCTTACATCGTCGGTCATTGTGAGAGAGAAAGAGATCGGCACAATAGAACAGCTTATGGTGACTCCCATCACACGACTCGAGCTTATTCTGGGCAAGACGATTCCGTGTTTCTTGATAGAGCTGATCACTTTGTCCGTGGTTACGCCCATGGCCTTTGTGATTTTCGATATCCCTTTTCGTGGATCAATTTTATTTTTTCTTTTCACCTTTATGGTTTTTCTGATGACCGCATCCGGAGTGGGGATGACCATTTCGGCTTTTTGTAAGACTCAGCAACAGGCCGTCCTTACCTCATTCATGTTTCTGCAGCCTGCGGTTCTCTTGTCGGGATACGCCTTTCCCATAGAAAACATGCCGCTCGTGATTCAGTATGTTACTTATCTGAATCCGCTAATGTACTTCATAACTATAATTAGAGGAGTCTTCCTGAAGGGAATAGGATGGGAGATTCTCTGGCCCCAAGTCTTGAT
>CAZTJA010000120.1:0-8755 GCA_964613745.1 uncultured Syntrophaceae bacterium | reverse complement strand
AGCTTCGCTTATTGCGAAATCAGGGTTTCCAGGAACCTCGCTTTGTCCATGAAGTTATGGGTTACAATTATCGGATCACAAACATTCAGGCGGCAATTGGTTTGGCACAAACTGAATCAGTTGAATCGAAAATCGAGAAGAAAAGATTTATAGGACACACGTATAACACGCTATTGAAGGATGTTCCTGACCTGACCCTTCCACACGAAGAGCCTTGGGCGAAAAATGTTTATTGGATGTACGGCATCGTTTTGGGTGAAGGTTTCGGGCGAACCAAGGACGAGTTAATGACAATGCTTCGGGACAGGGGTGTCGATACACGATCCTTTTTTTGTCCCATGAGTTTGCAACCCGTGTTCAAGGGAGATGACCCGAGATTCCCAGATACTTCCGAGACTTATCCGGTTTCGGTGGATCTATGGAATCGAGGACTGTACCTACCTTCCGGCATCGGAATTACAGAAGACCAAATGACCGAAGTGGCAGCCAAAGTTCTGGAATGCCATGTCTGATTCAATTTGCGGAGGTATTCCCGTGCAAGGCGATCCCCGAGTATCTATCGTCCTGGCGACGTACAACGAGAGGGAAAACATTCTCGATACGATCAACAGTATTTTCGATCATATAAAAGATCCCGTTGAAATCATTGTAGTAGATGATAATTCGGCAGATGAAACCTGGAAGCTGGTGCAAGATCTGGAGGATCCACGCGTGAAGCTCATCCGCCGTGTTGATACAAGGGGTTTAGCTTCCGCGTTCAACAGAGGAATTATCGAATCCCGCGGAGCAATCGTGGGCTGGATGGATGCGGATATGTGCATGCCCCCTTCCCTACTGCCGGCTATGATCAAGAAGCTGGACGATTACGATATCGTGATCGGTTCGAGATACGCTCCTGGGGGTCAGGATGATCGGACCCCGTTGAGGGTTATATCGAGCAAGCTCATTAATGGGCTGGCCGGAACTGTGCTTGGTTTCGGAATAAGGGATTATGATAGCGGATTTGTGGTACTCCGTAGAGAGGTTTTCAACAAGGTTTCCATCATTCCAACCGGCTATGGCGCATATTTTATGGAATTCCTGTACACATGCAGAAAGAAAGGATTGACCGTGTACGAATATCCATATGTTTTTCGCGACAGAGCCAAAGGGGTATCAAAATCGGCACCAAGCATTTACAAATTTATGAAGACCGGCATGCAGTACGTTATGAGGATTTTTCGAGCACGGTTAAGAAAGATTGATTGATGAACCATCAGATAGTTTCACCCATGTTCGAGCGTCGGGATGATCGTGGTGTCTTTCGCGAGGTCCTCAACCAAGGATCCTGGGAGTCGCTGTTGCAAGGATCCATGGAACCCGGGGCTGTAATGGGCAATCATTACCATAAAAAAACGACTGTTTTCTTTTATCTCCTATCCGGTGCGGCAGAAGTTTCAATAATTGACGTGGAGACTAAGTTCCGAAGCAAATTTATGCTGGTTGGGTCTCAAGGGGTATTTTTGGTACCAAATGAATCTCATGCGATTCGGTTTCTGGACAAAACGGAATTTATAATGATGAAGTCATTGAGATATTCTCCGGAAGATCCCGACACCTTCCACTTCCCTGTTGAGGCGTAAACTTGCTCCCAGACGAATACCGGGTCTTATTTGAGATGGAAACCGCCTACTGGTGGTTTCGTGGACTTCATTCCATCCTATTGGACACTCTCGCTCATTTGAAGATCGACCGAAACGCACGGCTTCTCGATGCCGGATGCGGCACTGGTCAGAATCTCGTGAACATTGCGACAAACCTTGAGTGTGATGTTTTCGGATTTGACATTTCGCCTCATGCAATTCCATTTTGGGAACAAAGAGGTCTTCGCCGGAACTGCCTGGCATCCGTAAACGAGGTGCCGTTTAGAGATGGTATGTTCGACGTGGTTGTGTCCGTCGATCTCCTGGAATGCGACGAAGTGGATGAACATCAGGCCCTTTCTGAATTGACGAGAGTTATCAGACCTGGAGGCATACTTGTGCTCGTTGTTCCGGCCTATAAATGGCTCATGTCTCCGGAACATCACAAGGCGGTAGCCGCTTCTCGTAGGTATACAAAAACTCAGCTCACAACATTAGTGCAGCGTCATAATCTTGAGATCATTAGAATGACGAGCGTTTTTTGCGCATTGTTTCCATTAATCGCCGCATACCGATTAGCTCTCAAAAGTCATTCCGCGAATAACAACAACCAGCCTCGATCAGAACTCAAAATGCTTCATCCTGCAATTAATGAAAGCCTCTCTACCATCATGAAAATAGAGAGACAATTCCTCAGAAGAGTAAATCTGCCGTTTGGAAGTTCAATTTTGACGACAGCGAGGAAGATAAAGCATTAAAATGGCAACAAAAGTCTGGCAGTTGGGCTCACCTGGATCATCTACATATAAGTTTTTTGATTACCTGCGAAACGGGTTGAATGAAAGATTAGTGGAATATTTGCTCAAAGTGGTTTCCAATTCCGAAAAAATGACGGTATTGGAAGCCGGGTCCGGTCCCGCTTATGCTTCTTCGCTCATGGCCAAGAAGCCTCAGTGCAGCTTCAGCATCGCATGTGACATTGATTTTGAAGCCATGGAGCAGGCCCGCCTGCGAGATACCAATTTGGTGGTAGTAGTGGCAGATCTTCGCAATTTGCCGTTCAAATCCGAATCGATTGATCTGTGCTGGAACAGCAGCACTGTCGAACACATTCCTGAACCGGAACGAGCCGTTCAAGAGATGTATCGTGTTCTGAAAAAGCAAGGTCGTGCCTTCATAGGTGTTC
Organism: uncultured Syntrophaceae bacterium; assembly: GCA_964613745.1. Taxonomy (GTDB): domain Bacteria; phylum Desulfobacterota; class Desulfomonilia; order Desulfomonilales; family Desulfomonilaceae; genus CAZTJA01. The sequence goes on along the minus strand of CAZTJA010000120.1, from coordinate 5,947 downwards.
CGTATCTGTTTGGCCCTTTGGGGTTTCAAAGATTCACGAGATCGTCATCATTGGGGATCTGGATCGGCGAAGTGTTCAGCAAAACAGGTCTGGGGGAAATGATTTCGAGAGTTGGCTTTAAACCGACTAATTTCAATTATTATTTTTTCAGGTTCTTCATCGGAGTAGCGGCTGAGAAAAAGTAAATCAAATTAACATGCACTCTCAGCTACAGCCATAGCGCAAGCAGTTTCAGCTACATGGCTCATTGAAATGTGAATTGATCCGATTCCAATACTTTCTGCATACATTGCCGATTTTTCTACCAACTTGATCTGCGGTTTTTTGTTTTCACCGCCTACAACAATGATATCTCTTGCAGTAACGCCTTTAGAAAAACCTGACCCTAGAGCTTTTGCCACGGCTTCTTTGGCGGCAAATCTTGCTGCAAAACTTTGAGCCGGATCCGGGGCGTTCTTGCAAGTATCAATTTCAGCTTGGGTAAACACTTTCACCAAGAATTTGTCGCTCCATCTAGTTGAAAGGGCACGCCGCATTCTGGCTAGAGATACCACATCTATTCCAATCCCCAGTATCATTTCTCTATTTTCTCCCTCAAAATAGCGTCTAGAACCCTGCAAGTTGAAACTGCAGAAGCCACGTCATGAACTCTGACAATGTCTGCACCTCTCACGACTGCAGCTGCGATCGCCGCCATAGTGGCCTGGTCTCGTCGAGCGGGGACCGGTTCATCGAGAATTCTCCCCAGAAAGGCTTTTCTCGAAGGACCTATGAGAAGAGGTTTTTGAAGTGATTTGAAGAAATCTACCCGGTTCAGAAGAATCAAATTCTGATCATAAGTCTTTCCAAATCCGATACCAGGATCCAGTATGATTCTGTCAGGTGAGATTCCGGATGATTGTAATTTTTCGATGCGTTCCACAAAAAAATCGTAAATGTCTGCAGGAAAATCCGTGTACACAATTTCTTTCTGCATTGTTTTCGGCGTCCCGAGCATGTGCATAACTATGACGTAACAGCCTTCTGCGGCAGCCGTCGCAATCATTCCGGGATCATCTCGAAATCCTGATACGTCGTTTATAATTCGTGCCCCGGCTTTGATCGCTTTTTCGGCTACATTATTTCTCCGGGTGTCTATTGAGATCCATGCATGGGGAGCTGCTTCTAATATGCCGGTTATTACCGGTATCGTTCTTGAAATCTCCTCGGCTTCATCTACATAGTCCGATCCCGGCCGTGTGGATTCTCCACCCACATCTATGATCTCCGCCCCGGCTTGTAACATTTCCAATGCAGCATTTACCGCAGTGCTGGGATCATAATGAACTCCACCGTCGGAAAATGAGTCCGGTGTAGTATTTATCACGCCCATTACGATGGTATGTTCACCGATGACCATCTCTTCCATAATTCAAGCTCCACATGGCATAAAAAAACCGGTCGCATTGCAACCGGTTTAAGAGATCCTATGAATTTTGATCAGACTTTTTCAGGATTGGGAGCGGCCGGGTTGCCGCCTACTATTACTTTCCCATCATCGAGAGTCGTCACGTCTATCGGTTTGGGGTCCTTTTTGGGTTCAACAGGTTCATCCAGCGGGGGAAGCTGTTTTCCTTGCATAATAATTTCAATTTCCCCTGAATCGAGAGTTTCTCGTTCCAGCAAGGCATCCGCCATATGAATGACCAATTCTTTGTTATCTTCTATAACTTTTCGAGCCTTTTCATAATTGTCCGTAACGATTCGGCGAATTTCGGCATCAATACTGATAGCAGTATCCTCTGAATAATCCCTGTGTCTCGAAAACTCTTTGCCTAAAAAGATTTGCTCTTCTTTTTGTCCGTAAGTCAGTGGACCGAGGCGTTCGCTCATGCCCCATTCACAGACCATTTTTCGTGCAATCTCTGTTGCTCTTTCTATATCGTTCCCTGCACCCGTCGTCATGTGGTTCAGAAAGACTTCTTCAGCAGCTCTACCGCCCATGAGAACGGCAACTTGGGTCAAAAGGTAATCCTTGGCGTACGTGTGTCTGTCGTCTACCGGTAACTGCTGAGTTACTCCCAAGGCTCGTCCACGAGGAATAATAGTGACCTTGTGTATGGGATCCGTCCCGGGGAGCATTCTCGCTACAAATGCGTGTCCGGCTTCATGGTATGCGGTATTCTTTCTCTCTTCGTAGCTTATCACTAAGCTGCGTCTTTCGCCGCCCATAAGAACCTTGTCTTTGGCGAATTCAAAGTCCCGCATTTCAATAGAATTTTTGTTGTGCCGAGCGGCATTCAAAGCGGCCTCATTGACCAAGTTGGCCAGATCCGCACCGGAGAATCCGGGGGTGCCGCGACTGATTGTTTCAAGATCCACATCTTTGGACACCGGCGTTTTACGCGTATGGACGGACAGGATTGCAGTTCGCCCCCGAATATCAGGAGGAGGAACAACCACTTGTCGGTCGAAGCGACCCGGTCTCAACAAAGCGGGGTCTAAAACGTCCGGCCTGTTCGTTGCGCTGATGAGGATGACTCCTTCATTCGTTTCAAAGCCGTCCATCTCCACCAACAACTGGTTGAGCGTCTGCTCTCTTTCGTCATGCCCGCCGCCGAGCCCGGCCCCTCTATGTCGACCCACTGCATCAATTTCATCTATGAATATGATGCATGGAGCATTCTTTTTGCCCTGGTCAAAGAGATCCCTGACTCGTGATGCGCCGACTCCAACGAACATTTCAACGAAATCGGATCCGGAAATAGAGAAAAATGGTACACTTGCCTCACCGGCAACGGCTTTCGCCAGCAGGGTCTTTCCTGTACCCGGTCCACCCATGAGGAGCACACCCTTTGGTATTTTTCCTCCCAAGCGAGTGAATTTTTTCGGATCTCTAAGAAACTCTATTATCTCGTAGAGTTCCTCTTTGGCCTCTTCTACCCCGGCAACATCGGCAAAGGTAAACTTATTTTGAGCCTCTTTGATGAGTCGAGCCCTGCTCTTGCCGAAGCTCATTGCTTTGCCGCCGCCGGCCTGCATTTGCCTCATGAAGAAAACAAATATGGCTATAAGAAAGATCATGGGTAGCCATGATACTAACGCCGTGAGGTACCAAGGATTGTCATCTTCGGGTAGAACCTGTATATCGACCTTATGCTTCATAAGGCTTGGGATCAGTTCCGGATCAGAAGGAGCAAGAGTCCTGAAATTTACGGATCCGTCAACATAGGTGCCTTTGATTCTGTTTCCCTGGAGAGTAACCGATTTCAAAGCACCCTGTTCCAACTCTTGTCTAAACTGGCTGTATGTTATCTCTTTCTGTGGGGATTTTGTCTGGTTAAAGAGGTGGAACAGCAAAATCATAACAAGGCAGATAACCAGCCAAAGGCCGATGTTCTTGTATATTCCGTTCAATCAATGCTCCCGTGCACCACTTTTTTTAAAAATTACTATCAATATAGCACTAAATTCAATACCATTCAATCATAGCTACAGATAAAGATGTGGTATCCATCACCTATTGTCAAGTTAGCGGCAATCGCTCTCTTACAAGTCGCTGTTTAATTTAACTCTAATCATCTTAAGAACAAAAATCTTTAATCTCAGCTTTTCTTCTGGTAATCATTGCCCGGCTCATACTTCTTTGAGCCGGAGGAAAACAATGAAAGCTTTGTTTCTAAAGTCAAATACGCCGAAACCCTGGTCCAAGATAACCGACATGGTCTTAGGAAAGGAATCCGGCCGACTCAATAATCTATCGTTTGAAGACGCGCGCGAGCCCGAACTGCCGAGTGAAAATTGGGTGAAAATTCGTACGATTGCATCCGGCATCTCTGATTTGGAGGAAAATCTTTTTACGTCGGATGACTTGTCATTTTACGCTCCTTACATTATGCCTCCATTCGTTCCGGGAAGTGAAGTGCTTGGTATTGTTTCGGAACTCGGTAAACATGTAACAAACATAGAAGTCGGGGAACGGGTAGTCGTGAACCCTCTACTGTCATGTGTATCAAGAGAAATCACACCTATGTGTTCCTCTTGTCGGGACGGGAAACCTTGGGCATGTTACAATTTCTCCAAAGGAGTGGTTTCGCCGGGACAAAACATAGGCGGATGTCTGCAAACTTCAGGAGGATGGGCCGAATCTCTATTGGCTCATTCATCGAACGTTTACTCGACACCCGCTGAGATCACGAGTGATGTTGCGGCTCTCATCCCTGCCTTTTCTAGAGCAGTTGAAGCGATCTTGAGGCATACACCCAAACCAAACGAAAAAGTTTTAGTACTCGGCGGCCGTTCGCAGGGGCTTTTGACTTTAGTTGCTCTTGATCTTCTAGGGATTGAAAATAAAACGATGGTAATCGTGGACAATCCACGGGAAGCGAATGCTGCTTCGCAGTTCACGACCAGACCGGTAATGCCGTTGCTTGGAACCAAAGAAGCTTTTTACCAGGCAGCAGAATTCACTTCCGGCTCGATCATGCAAACATTTGCTGGGCCGGAGCTGGAAGGAGGCTTTGATCTGGTTTTTGAGACAACAGGAAATTCGGACACATTGGAAGATGCATTTAAGATGACGTGTCAAAACAAGAAAGTCGTTTCCACGGCACTCACGAATAACACCCGAGTGAACTTCAATTTACCGACAAGAAGAAACATTATTTGGGCCGGATCGGGATTTTGCGGTGATCACGCTCTAGACGGTCAGCGAATAAATTCATTCGATTTGGCATGCAAGCTGGCCTTTGAACATGGTTTACCATCCGCTGCGATAGTTACTCATTCTTTTGCCCCTTCCGAATATGAACAGATTAGTTCGTTGTTAGCTGATGAACGGGCGGCAAAACCTATTAAGATTTTAATTAGGCACGTGATCTGATTTAAAAAAAACGGGCCATTGGAGACTCTATGCTCAAGAGAATACAGGTAATAATACGAGATTATGGCCTGGCATCAAGACGAAAAGCCGAGGAATTGATTCAGTCGGGCAGTGTAACCTTGAACGGCCAAGTAGTCACTGATCCCGCAACAAAGGCAGATCCGGAAACCGATCACATAAAGGTGAATGGGAAACTGATCAGGCAAACGGATTCAGCCAAATATGTTTACCTCTTTAATAAGCCGAAGAACGTCGTTTCCACCATGAGCGATCCCGAAGAAAGGCCGTGCATAGGAGATCTGATCAAATCTTTGAAAAAGAGACTATTCACCGTGGGACGACTGGACTTTGATGCTGAAGGCCTCATGATATTGACCAATGACGGCAACTTGGCTCAGCGAATGAGTCATCCATCGAACAAAATGCCGAGAACCTATCTGGTGAAAGTGCGAGGCGCTCCTGAAGATTCGGTTCTCTCGCAAATTCGTAGAGGAATGTCGTTGGGAGAAGGAGACCGCCTCGGTAACGTCGAGTGGGTAGTGATCAAGCGTCAAAAATCTACGACTTGGATCAAGATAACGCTTTATGAAGGTAAAAAGAACGAGCTCAAGCGCATTTTTTTCAGGATCAACCATCCCGTTCGTAAGATCAGGCGCATCTCTTTTGGTCCCTTCAATCTAGGCAAGATTCCCGTTGGTAGCTTAAGAGAACTAACTCCAAAAGAATCTGCAAAATTGGCGACATTAATGTCGACAAAGTCGGAGAATTGACGGGATATCGTTTGACAACCGTCAAGATTATCTTTTAGTGTGCTAACGTGAGGCAGCACATCAGGGAGGAAATGTTATGGCTGTAGGACGTGTAGCTAGAGTTACACAGGTAATAGCAGGTTCCCCCAGCGGTTTTGATGATGCAGTAAAACTGGCCTTTGAAAGGGCCAACGCAACACTGAGAAACATTACCGGTCTCAAGATCACTGAATTCAGAGTAATGTGTGAAGCTGGAGAAATTCAGGAATATCGAGTAACCGCCGATGTAATTTTCGTATTGGAATAGCCGTTTTGGCACCATTCGGTGTTGCCTCAC
>CAZTJA010000119.1:0-8966 GCA_964613745.1 uncultured Syntrophaceae bacterium | reverse complement strand
TGGCCACAATGTCGGTGTTAAAGGCCGTAGAGGCCGGATGCGATATGATTGACAGTGTATTGAGCCCCTTCTCGGGAGGAACCGGTCATGCGTGCACGGAGTCGATAGTGTATGCATTGGGGAAATTTGGTTACGATACCGGCTGCGATTTGGCGAAGCTCACTGAAGCAGCTGATGAAGCCAAGGCTATGAGGGCTGCTTACAGCGACTTTGAGGCTCCTTATAGCGGCGTTGATTGCAAGATGCTTGTCACCCAAATTCCGGGCGGCGTTATGTCGAACCTTTCCAGCCAACTTCGACAACAGAATGCTCTTGATAGATTGAACGAAATAGTAGACGAGATTCCCCGCGTACGTGAGGATTTGGGATGGATTCCGCTTGTTACGCCCACATCTCAGATCGTTGTGTCTCAAGCGACGTTTAACGTGCTGCTCGGCCGCTACAAGATAATAGCGAACCACACGGCCAACTTATTGAAAGGCCTGTACGGTCTCACTCCTGCTCCGGTAAATAAAGAATTGCAGGAAAGAGTTCTCAAAGGACAAGAGCCCGTTACGGTGCGTCCAGCAGAATTGTTGTCCCCCATGTGGCCGGAGTTGGAAAAGAAGTTTCCGGGATTGACCGATGAGGAGATACTTATCCATGCCATCTTCCCGCACGAAGCACCCGGATATTTTGAACAAAGGAAATAAGGCGCAAACCTGAGAGTGAAAAGCCGGACTTGCTATGTCCGGCTTTTTTCGTTGTGGAACTCCGCTCTATGTGCGAGCAATTATTTTGTGGGTATTTCCAGGCCCTCAGGCGATGGAAGAGTTTGGGCCAGGAAAAATGCGATGATCGGAAGGACCAGAAGAAACAACATTGCGTTTTCCAGTCCATAGTGATCGGCAATTAGTCCAGTTATCGGCACTGCAGCCCCACCCATGCCGATGGCGGAACCTAGAGTTATTCCTGAAGCCACGCCGATGTTGTTTTTCAAGTAGGATTGTCCCATAAGGACGGAAACGGCGGCACTGCCGATAACTGAAGCTCCCACCAAACTAAGGCAGGCAAGACTGAAGATCCCGGTTGTAGATAAAAACCCCCAGAGAAGAGGGCTGACCAGGAATAACGAGCAAACGAGAAGCCGTTTTAACCCGATACGATCGGCAATAAATCCACCCAAAACACCACCTGCCGCTCCACTGGCCAACAGGACGGCCAAAGCGGAGTTTGACTCCGCAATCGATACGCCGCGCACACCCATATAATAAAGCGGAACGAAACTCATAAGGCTGAAGTAGAGAGCGGTTCTTAATACTATCACGAGGGTCAGGCGAGAAAATGGTCCCCAAGCCGGGCGATCTACAGTATCCCCTTTTTCCATTCTGCGATCCGGGGGACGAAAGGTTACCATTCGAGGCAATTCACGGTAAAGAAGGAAAGAAATGAGCGCAGCAGGAAATGCCATGAAGAGAGTTCCTGGGAGACCGAAGGTTAACAACATCGGTGTTATGAGAATAGGCCCCAAAGTGAAACCTGCGTTTCCGCCCACGGTGAAAACGCTCATGCCGGCCGCTCGGCTCCCGGAGACGTAATTGGCGAAACGTGAGCCTTCCGGATGAAATGCAGCCACACCCATTCCGCTTACAAGCACACTTGCAATGATAAAAGAGTATTGTGGAAGGAAGCCGACCAGGGCAATTCCCATGCCGCCCATCAGCACACCCAACGGCATTAACCAGGGTATCGGATTCTTATCTGAATAGAGTCCTAACAGAGGTTGTATGAGGGACGATATGAGAGTTGCGGAAAGAATGATTCCCGAAGCTTGCGTGTAGGTCAAACTATGTGCCGTGACGAGAAAAGGCAGGAGAGCGGGAACAGCACCCTGATTCACATCATTAAACATATGACTCACGGCCAAATAGCCCAGAGCACGTTTATCCATATTTTCTAGAACAGCCAAAAAAGCCTCACATTATAAATTCTTGGAACAGCAATTCGGGTAAGCCACTTCAAATTACCACCTTCGGTCCAATGATCCAATTCCGTTATTTCCGGCGGGGTTGATCTCGAAGGCGAGTACCTATACATGATACTGATAGGGGCAGTTTGATCCGGCAATTCACGTGTAAAAATATACAAGAATAGGAGATGGAATGAAACCTGAAGACATGCTGCAAAATAAAATTCCGTCGGATGCTCCAATACGCAACTGTTATGGGTGCGGAGCGGATAATCATTTCGGTCTGCAGATTAAAAGTTATTTAGAAGGTGATGAGGGGATTTGCCGATGGCGACCCGCAGTACACCATTGTTCTTACCCGGGTTTTCTCAATGGCGGGGTAGCTTGCACGATTATAGATTGTCATGCTGCCTGGACCGCTTACGCAATAGAGTGTCGGGATCGCGGTGAAGAAGTTGGTGCAAAGTCCATCCCGACCGGCTGGACTCGCGCAATGAAGATCGAATTTCTCAAGCCTGTTCCCATCTCGGACATTCTAGAGCTGAGGGCCAAGGTTGCGAAAAAAGGTAAAACTTCTCGAACGGTTACCTGTTCGATTTATGCCGGCGATGAGGAATGTGTGTCCAGTGAAGTAACACTTGTGTTCGTATAAGAGATTAATTGGATGTATCCGTGGAAAGCCCACAAAAGTGGCCGGATGTTGCTCGGAACGGATATTACGGAGAGATATTTAGCGAACCAGAGTGAGGCAGTTATAATGAATTTGTTTGCGGGAATTCATCGGCAGTCAATTGAGCATGCTCATTATTCGTAGGCTGCGGAGTAAAATTGGGAAAGGAACTTGACCATGCAAAAGGTTGCATTAATTACGGGCGGCGCACAAGGAATCGGCAAAGCAATTTCCCAGGAATTGTTACAATCAGGAATGATAGTAGTTATGGCTGAGTTGGACCAAGAGGCGGGAGAAGAATCAGAAGCAGAATTAAAGCGGTACGGGAAAGTCCTTTTTCTTCACACGGATGTTTCGGATCAGAATTCCGTGAGGCAGAGCGTTCGTTCAACAGTGAACCATTTCGGCAAATTAGATGTGTTGGTGAACAATGCGGGAATTACGGATTTCTATAAAGCTCCACCCGACGAACTTCCACTGGATGAGTGGAATCGAGTAATCGCTACGAATCTAACCGGCGTGTTTCTGTGCTCCAAGTTTTCCATACCTTTCCTAAGAAAAGTAGGCGGATCAATAGTAAATATTGCGTCTACCCGAGCATTTCAGTCTGAGCCTAATACTGAGGCCTATTCCGCTTCCAAAGGCGGGATCATAGCTTTGACCCATGCCATGGCAATCAGCCTTGGGCCCAAAATACGCGTCAATTGCATTAGTCCCGGGTGGATCGAGGTCGGTCAATACAAGAAGAAATCAAATCGACATGCAACGGATCTGAAACCTTCCGATCATGAACAACATCCTGCGGGACGTGTAGGAACACCTCAGGATATTGCGAAACTCGTACTATACCTCGTGTCGGAGAGTGCAGGATTTATTACCGGTCAGAATTTCGTAGCAGATGGAGGCATGACAAGGAAGATGATCTACTTCGATTGATTTCATCCAGGCGGGTAGGTATAACCCGGCGATCGTGTCGCCGGGGTTGAATCAATTATTTTTTGTCCATTGCTGATTTCATACTGTCGAGAGCCGATATTATCGCCCGTTTCGTAGCATCATTTTTTTCGACATCCAGAGCAGCCAAGAGAATAGGGGCGGCCTTGTCCGGGTGAACGGTGCCGACTCGACGCAATCCGCCGATTACAGCTATTCGGACGCGATTATCCGGATCTTTCAATGCCTTTTCCAATGCGGCCAGCGCCTCCGGGGATATGTCTTTATAGGAGCTTAATGAGCCGATTGCAGCGTTCTTGATCCTGACATCTTTGTCATCCACCAAGCTGATCAGTTTCGGTACGGCTTTGGATGAAGATTCCCCCATCCCTCGGAGGATTCCCATAGCCAAGAGCCTATTCTCAAGGTCGGTATCATCCAGGGCACCGATCAATGCATCCATGATCTGATCCGGCTTAGCGCGAAATCTCATTAACCCCAAAAGGGCTTCTTTGCGGTCAAGAGCGTCCTTCTCCTTTAATCCTTTCAAGAGTAAAGGAAGGGCATAATCCCCCTGGGTGTCAATTGCCGTGACCGTATCCAGTATTTCGAATCGCTCGGGGGGAGATGCCTTGTCGTACAGACTCGAAACCAACGGAAGTACTGATGCGGCGGAACCCTTCATTTGACGCAACACTCTCAAGGCATTCAATGTGCCCGTTGAATCTTTCTTTTCGAGAAGCTTTTTTAGCCCGGGCATAACCTTGTCCGGGGACTCAACAGCAATCGTGCTTACTACTCTGCCCGCAGCCTTAGCCGTTGATTCGTCTTTGTGACCTAGAGCTTCGATTAAAGTTGGTAGAGTTGAATCGTCAAATTTTCCAAGAGCGGACAACGATATCGTAGCAGCGAGCTTCGTTTGAACATCCGGATCATTGGAAAAATGTTTTATTTTTTCTTCAACGTCCGGTAGGCCCTTGCCTATTCTTCCCAATGACAAGATGGCCGCTCGGCGAACTTCTACCTTTTCATCGCCGAGTTTTTCAATTAAAGCAACCGCGGTTTCTGAGCCCTCCTTGGGGAAAAAACCGAGGGATTCAGCTGCATTTGCCCTGACTGAAGCATCGGGATCTTTCAAAGCTTGAACGAGAGGCGGAACCGCCCTCGCTGATTTATTTCACCCGCAACCCAATTCGTATGCAGCTTTGGCTCGGATCTTTGCATCGGGATTTTTGAGATCGGTGATATGTCTATCTACCGACACGTCATCGGCATAGACGAATCCCAAACCCAAAAACATGAAGCAAAGAATAAATATGGATATTAAAAGCCTCATTTTTTGGACTCTTTGCCTCCGAGAACTTCCTTTTTCTTTTGCTCAAGATAATCTTTGTCGATCTTCAAGAATCCTTTTTGGCCGAAAAAGACGAATCTAAGCCATTGAGCTGCAAAGTAGAGCAACAAGACATCGTCGTTTCGGATTTTCTCAAGTACTTCATCATCAATTTTGAACTTCTCTAGGAAGGTACTGTTGAAAACAAATTCACGAAATCTGTCGATATCGTATAGCGACATCAAATACATGTCCTGCATACGAGGATCCTGAATCTTTGCTTCCCATATCCGATCTGCGGCCATGACGTCCTTCAAATTATGTTCCGGGTCGTCATAGTCATACAGATTCTGATCTTTACGCCATCTCTCGACGGTCCATTCTTCCGTTTCCATCAATCCTTTGCAAAAGTCGCAACCGGAAACGATTTTGTACTCGACTCCTTGTTCCGTATCCAAAGGAAAAAGACGGCATGAGTATGGGCGAGCTTCATAGACGCTGCATCCTTCGGGTCTTACAAACGGACACTTCTTTTCGTTCTCGGCGTTCATGCGAATGGCAACAGCGGGAAGACCGGAATCTCTGGAGATCAGAATGTGGGTATATTTTTCCAAGAAGTCCGTGCTGGACATGTTTAAGGCTTTTCTAAGACGTATCACATCCAAAGATGTCAAAAAAATGGTGACGTCCTGGCAGCACACGTTAAAACATTCGACACCCGGGTAACACCTAAACAGAAACGTGTCATCCCACGTCATTGTTTTGTCTACGAGATCACAGCTATCTTTGAGTTTCATCAATAATCCTTTCGCCGGGGAGCGACAATGATTTAAATTGGGTTATCGGAATCGGAAATAGCACCTAAACGACGAACGCTATCAAGCGCTTGTTTGTTGTCGGGTTCCAACTCGAGAGTCTTTTCGTAGCATTTTAATGCGGCTTCCTTGTCACCTAATAATTCACACGCCACGCCACGCTGATGATGAGCACCAACATAGTCGGGCCGAATTGCGGCAGCTCTGTCAAAGCAATGAAAGGCGCGTGAGAAGTCTTTTTTTCGAATAAGACTTATCTGACCAAGATTATACCATGCTTGATAGTACCCGGGGTAGATTCTCACCGCGGCTTCAAATCTGGAAATTGCTTCATCTTCACGCTTAAGGAATGTATATACCACTCCTAAATTATAATAAATTACTGGGTTATCCGGGTCAACGGCAGAGAGCTTTTCGAGGCGTTCGGCGGCCGACGAATATTTTTCCGATTCCATATCGTTGAAAGCTCTTTGGAGTTGAACTTGGATGAGAAAACTGTTTAAGGGCTTATTTCCCTCTTGAATTTGACCGAGCATTTGGAGTATTTGAGATACATGGTTTTTTTGAGCGGTATCCGTGAGATAGTCGATGCATTCCGAAAAAGCGGAGATTGCTTTATCTATTCGTTCACCGCAGGCTCTTGCGACACCGAGGTGATAAAGTAGCTCCGGCCGAATGGATTCGGGACAGGCGGCGAGGGCTTTTTCGTAAAACTCGGAAGCCATGAGGTAATCCTCGAGGCCGTCGTAGCATGCGGCCATGGCTTTAAGAATTGGGACCGGAGTGTCGACTTTGTCCAGGATTGACTTGAATAAATCGAGTGCTTCAAGCCAGTTTTCTTCGGACATCATTTTGTAGGCGGTGGCTCTGGTGCGAATGATTTCGTCGTTTTGCGAATCATTTTGCAGTGCGGCGCAGCATTTTTTATATTTTTGACCGCTGCCGCAAGGACAGGGTTCGTTTCTCCGGGGCGGGTTCATTCTTTGCTCCTTGGGCCGATTTCGGAATTACCAAATTTAGCATAGCGATATGTATCAATCAAGCGAACCGGGAGACGTTGTGTATTAAAATTTAAGGATTTTTCCGAAAAAAACCTCTTGACAACCGACCCGGGATTTGATTGAATTCGTTATTCCTTAACAATGCCGGTCACGTTCTTTAAATTGGACGGGCATCCGCTTTAAAAAAAAACCGAAATTAGCGTAAATTGGTTAGGAAGATCGATTTCTTGGAAGGCACAAGCGATTTTTCCCGAAGTAATTTTTTTCACGAAACGTTCCGATCGCGGAGGGGCGGAGCGGCCTTGTGTCGAATTGTATATTTCGTATTTTAATTTGAACTACTCGATTTTGATCGCCCCTAAGGAGCAGCGATCATTCCTATTAAGAAAGGAGGAGGCTAGACCAAGTTTGGCGTCCTAACGGCGCAAGAACAACAAACCGAGTCCGAACGACTCTAAAACAAACCTGAAACCTAACTAGGAGGTTGGTTCATGCCGAGTTATGTAATTTTGGAGAAGTGTGATGGCTGCAAGGGTCAAGACAAGACCGCTTGTATGTACATCTGCCCCAACGACCTTATGGTTCTCGACAAAGAAAAGATGAAAGGCTATAACCGAGCCCCGGAAATGTGCTGGGAATGCTACAACTGCGTAAAGATTTGCCCTCAGCAGGCAGTCGACGTTCGCGGTTACGCTGATTTCGTTCCCATGGGCGCATCCGTTGTGCCTCTGCGTGGTTCCGAAGACATTATGTGGACTGTAAAGTTCAGAAGCGGAATGGTCAAAAGGTTCAAGTTCCCCATCCGGACAACAGCTGAAGGTTCAGCGAAACCTGATGGCGGCTTCGGCGAAGTGACCACCGATCTGGCGAGCCAGTGCCTGTATAACGAGCCCGATGCGTTGAAACTCAAAGAGCTCCCCACCGTTAAGAAGTAATTCTCGGGAGGTATTACCATTATGGCGAATTTTGAAACTGTCGAAGTCACCACTGATATTCTGCTGTGTGGCGGCGGTATGGCGGCATGCGGTGCTGCAGTTGAAGCAGCTTATTGGGCCAGCAAGAACGGCCTTAAAGTTACATTGGTCGACAAAGCGGCTATGGATCGTTCCGGCGCGGTTGCAATGGGTCTTTCGGCCATCAACCAGTACGTCGATATAAACAGCGGCAACAATACCTGTGAAGACTATGTCCGTTACGTCCGCAACGACTTGATGGGCATCACCCGTGAAGACCTTGTCTATGACATCGCTCGTCACGTTGACTCCTCCGTCCACCTGTTCGAAAAATGGGGACTCCCCATCTGGTTGGATGAAGAAGGCAAGTATGTTCATGAGGGCCGCTGGCAGCTCATGATCAACGGTGAGTCCTACAAAGTGATCGTCGCCGAAGCAGCGAAGAACGCTCTGACCACTATGGGTGGTGAGTACTTCGAGAGAATTTTCATCACTGATCCTTTGATGGATGGCGATCGCATCGCCGGTGCAGTTGGTTTCAGCACCCGTGAAGAGAAATTCTATGTATTCAAAGCCAAAGCCGTATTGGCAGCTATGGGCGGCGCGGTTCACGTGTTCAAACCCAGAAGCGCCGGTGAAGGTCTTGGCCGTGCATGGTATCCGCCCTGGAACTCCGGCTCCAGCTTGTATTTCACAGTGCAAGCCGGCGCTGAGCAGACCTGCCAGGAAGTTCGTTTCATCCCCGTTCGTTTCAAGGATGCTTACGGACCGGTCGGCGCATGGTTCTTGCTGTTCAAATCCCGTGCAACCAACGCATTCGGCGGCGAGTACATGGTTGAGCGTAGAGATGAGCTGGAAAAATGGGGAAGCTACGGCAAAGTAAAACCCATTCCGGCCAACCTGCGTAACTACCTCGGCATGTTGGATGAGTTTGAAGGCAAAGGCCCCATCTACATGAGAACTGAAGAGGCCATTTCCAATTTGGCCGCTAAGTATCAGGATGATCCTAAAGCCTTCAAGAAGAAAATGAAGGAACTCGAAGCAGAAGCTTGGGAAGACTTCCTGGATATGACAATCTCCCAGGCCATTCTCTGGGCCGGAACCAACACCCAGCCCGAAGAGAAATCCTCTGAAATCGCAGCGGCCGAGCCTTACTTCATCGGTTCCCACTCCGGCGCATCCGGTGCATGGGTATCCGGTCCTAAAGACCTCGCCCCCGCCGACTATTTCTGGGGCTATGAGTATATGTCAACCGTTAAGGGTCTGTTCTGCGCAGGTGACGCATCCGGCGCTTCCAGCCACAAGTTCTCCTC
>CAZTJA010000118.1:0-9181 GCA_964613745.1 uncultured Syntrophaceae bacterium | reverse complement strand
CCATATTCCGAATGCTGCTTCATTGTCTCAAATTCAACCAGATTGAATTTGCTCGGGTTAAACAAGACGGAATCCGGAATGGCAACTTTCCCAATATCGTGCAGAATCGAGCATTGAACGAGATCTTCTATAAATTGACCCGTAAGAACTTCCGTGTAGTATCGCAATTTGACAAGACGGTCACAAAGTATTCTGCAATACGCTTGCATTCGCCGGAGATGGTACCCTGTTTCCCCGTCCCGGGATTCGGCGAGTCGGGCTAGAGCAAACACCGACGCACTCTGGATGCGACGAATCCTATCCAGAGATTGGTGCAGCTCCTGGTTGAGCCTTTCCTGTTCCGTAACGTCTTGCCCCATCCCGAGAACGCCCAACACACGGTCCGACGAATCCCTCATTGCTGATAACGTCAGCGCAATTGTAAGCTCCTTGCCGTCTTTACCCACCTGCTTCGTATATGCCTGCACGGTTTCGGATTTGTTTGCAACGACTTGATGCATATCCGGAAGTCCGCCGTTATTCTCTAAGCCTCTTGCATACAACTTAGTTATCGAACTACCAATCATGTCTTCGGCGCTATACCCGAAAATGTGCTCGGCTCCTCGATTCCAAAATGTTACTTTCCGATCAAAATCAGTCAAGACAATGGAAACTCGATCCGAGCTGTCCAGTATGCCCCTCAAAAAGTCGTTGGTTTCCTGAAGCTCCTTCGTCCGAGCGGCCACCTGATCTTCCAAGAGCTTCCTGTAATCCCTTTCAAATCGCTTCAATTTGCAGTGATCAACGCCTTTGCGGGCTGCATTTAACAGAAGATCCGAGTTAATGGGCTTGAGTATAAAGTCATATGCGCCCTGCCGCACCGCTGCAAGCGCGTGGTCCAGGTCACCATGTCCCGTGACGAGAATAACCGGGGTAACGTCGTCTACATCCCGCACCAACTTGAGCAATTGCAGGCCGTCCATCTGAGGCATTCTGATATCCGTTATGATCAGATCAGGCCTGTATTTTCTGAATACTTCGAGACCCTGCAATCCTTGAGATGCCGTTACGACCGCAAAACCATTTAATTCGAGCAGATCCTTAAGGAGATTTCGCGTCCCTGCGTCATCATCAATCGCCAGCACAAAACCGGTATTGTAGTTCGAAGAACTGAACTCCTCCTCAGTCGTTTTACTTACCGCCGACACCGAATTTTGATACTGCTTTGATTTCTCTTCAGGTGACAACCTATCACTTACCTCATCGCAATCTATCATTTCCGTCGAGATTTCAAGAGCTACTTAAGCGAAATACTCAGAATTAAAGCCGGCAATACGCATTGCCCCCACCGGCCGAGCAGTCACTGTTCAATTCTGAACCGAAATAAGACCAATATTATGTTTTCTTTCAGTTTACTGTCAAACATTACCTCGATGTCCACGAGAGCTTTTGAGCAAATCGCTTTTTTCCATCCAAGTCGATTGACACCAAAATCATGGTGCATACCTGTAAACTGAGCGTTTGGATCATGTATTGTATTTGTATATTCGCTCGTACGTAAGGGTACCGGAGGAACAAATGCGAGCAGACAAATTCACCCTTAAGAGCCAGGAAGCCCTTGAAACGGCTCAAAATACCGCCGCAAATCGCGGCAACCCACAAGTTGAAACCGAACATCTACTATTGGCGCTTCTTTCCGAAGAGGAAGGAACGTGCGTTGAAATACTGAGAAAGCTTGGTGCAGACCCGGATAGAGTGCGCAGCGAAGTGCACGCGGAAATCGAACGTTTGCCTAAGCAATCAGGCGCATTAGCGGACCGATATTATTCAAATCAATTACGCGCTGTTTTGGAACGAGCCTTCAAAGAAATGGAGCAGCTCAAGGATGAGTATGTCTCAGTTGAGCATCTCCTCATTGCCTTGAGTGAAGCTTCGGGATCAAAGTCCGCAGCCATACTGAACAAATATGGCGTGACAAAAGACAAGATATACGTCGTACTCACCGACATTCGTGGGACTCAGCGGGTGACGGATCAATCGCCCGAAGACAAGTATCAGGCTTTAAAAAAATTCACCCGTGACCTTACGGAGCTGGCCCGGAAAGGCAAACTGGATCCCGTGATCGGGAGAGATGATGAAATCCGAAGAATAATCCAGGTTCTTTCCAGACGAACCAAAAACAATCCTGTCCTCATAGGCGATCCCGGTGTAGGCAAAACGGCAATCGTGGAAGGATTAGCCGGACGCATCGTGAGCGGTGATATTCCCGAATCACTCAAGAACAAGCAGGTTCTCGCTCTCGATGTGGGGCAAATGGTGGCCGGCGCGAAATACAGAGGCGAATTCGAAGAACGCCTCAAAGCCGTGCTCAAGGAGGTTACCTCGGCAGCCGGTGAAATAATCCTGTTTATCGACGAGATGCACACGCTCGTGGGAGCAGGCGCAGCCGAAGGCGCAATGGACGCCTCAAATATGCTCAAACCCGCCCTCGCAAGAGGCGAATTGCGAGCCGTAGGAGCAACGACAATCAATGAGTATCGCAAGTACATCGAAAAAGATGCCGCACTTGAAAGGCGTTTTCAGCCGATTTACGTCGCGGAACCCTCAGTCGAGGATTCCATTTCGATACTCAGGGGACTCAAGGAACGCTACGAAGTTCATCACGGAGTTCGCATTCAGGATGCAGCGGTAATAGCCGCCGTTACCCTGTCGAACCGGTATATCACTGATCGATTCCTGCCGGATAAGGCAATAGATTTGATCGATGAGGCTTCTTCCAGACTGCGGATCGAAATCGATTCAATGCCCACTGAAATAGACGAGATCGAGCGAAGGATCATTCAACTTCAGATTGAGGCTCAAGCCCTTACAAAGGAACATGACACCGCCGGTGTTGAGCGACTCAAGAAAGTAAGAGAAGAAATCGACCGTTTGTCCGAAGAGTCGGGAACCCTTAAAGTCAAATGGCAGAAGGAAAAGAGCGTCATCGGGGAAATCCGAGAACTGAAAGAACGCTACGAACGTTCAAAAGTCGATGCGGCAAAAGCTGAAAGAGAAGGCGATCTGAACCGAGCGGCCGAGCTAAAATACGGCATGCTGATCCAGCTTGAAAGAGATATAAGTGCGAAAAATCAGGAGCTGGAAGCAATTCAGAAGGAAGGCGGACTCCTCAAGGAAGAAGTAGGTCCCGAAGATATTGCCGAAGTGGTCGCCAAATGGACCGGCATTCCCGTCGCAAGGATGATGGAAGGCGAAGTTGAAAAGCTTCTCAAAATGGAAGATCGCATCAGCAAACGGGTAATCGGTCAGCCTGAAGCTATCAGAGCCGTATCCAATGCCGTCCGAAGAGCACGATCAGGCCTGCAGGATCCAAACCGTCCCATCGGCTCCTTCATCTTCATGGGCCCGACCGGCGTGGGCAAGACCGAACTTGCCAGAGCCCTGGCCGAATTCCTCTTCGATGACGAGCAAGCCATGGTGCGGGTCGATATGTCCGAGTACATGGAGCGCCACTCCGTAGCTCGTTTGATAGGTGCGCCGCCGGGTTACGTGGGATACGAGGAGGGCGGTTATCTCACGGAAGCCGTCCGCAGACGACCGTATTCCGTAGTGCTGTTCGATGAAATCGAAAAAGCCCATCCCGAGGTTTTCAATGCGTTACTTCAAATTCTGGATGACGGCAGGTTGACGGATGGGAAAGGTCGCACCGTCGACTTCAAGAATTGCATCATCATAATGACTTCGAACATAGGATCTTCTGAAATCAGGGAATACGCCGGTAAAGATGAGAAGTTAATGCGCGACAAAGTCATGGAAGTGTTGCGATACAATTTCAGACCGGAATTCTTGAACAGATTGGATGACATAATCATTTTCCATGCTCTGGATAGAGACCAGATCAAGAGCATTGTCGATATACAAATTGAGAGACTGAACAAGAGATTGGCTGAAAATAAGCTGCTCCTGGAACTCACCGACGGAGCGCGCAGTATGCTGGCGGGTGAAGGTTTTGACCCGGCATACGGAGCGAGACCGCTCAAGCGGGCGATCCAAAGACTCATAGAAAATCCGCTGGCCCTCGAGATTTTAGGTGGAAAATTTCAGCCGGGAGACGTGGTTTCCGTTGAATCGCAGGGAGATCATCTCGCGTTTGTAACCAAATAAGGGAAAAGGGGGAGAATTCCCCCTCCCTTTATTCCCCTATAATCTTCACCAGCACACGTTTTCTTCTTCCGCCGTCGAACTCACCGTAAAAGATCTGCTCCCATGGACCAAAATCCAATTTGCCTTCGGTAATTGCAACCACCACTTCGCGCCCCATAATCTGTCTTTTCAAGTGGGCATCCCCGTTGTCTTCCCCTGTCCTATTGTGGAGGTACTGACTGATAGGCGCATGAGGTGCCAGCTTTTCGAGCCATTTCTCATAATCATTATGCAAACCGGATTCATCGTCGTTGATGAAGACCGATGCGGTGATGTGCATGGCATTTACCAGCACGAGCCCTTCCCGGATCCCGCTCTCACGGAGAGCCTTTTGAACTTCTCCGGTAATGTTGATAAACTGTCTTCTCGATGGAATATGAAACCATAGCTCTTTTCTAAAAGATTTCATGGTATCCTCCTGGTGAAATCCTCAGTTGGAGATTGCGATGACCACCGCTGCCGATATTATGACAAAAGAAGTCATTACCGTTAAACCTGAAACGACGCTCCGGGAATTGGCGCGCATCTTTTCCGAAAGAAGCATCAACGGCGTTCCCGTTGTGAACGAAACCGGAGATGTGCTTGGAGTCGTATGTGAAGCCGATCTCGTTAAACAGAACCAAACTCTTCATATTCCTACGGTATTCGTAATTCTCGACGCGGTAATTCCATTGGAAAACCCGTGGCGTCTGCACAAAGAATTTAAACGACTGAGCGCGTCGAAGGTTGAAGAAATCTATTCGCGGCCGGCGGTATGCGTCAATCCCAACACCGATGTATCTGAAATTGCAGAACTAATGAGCGACCGAAAGTATTACACGCTACCCGTTGTGGACGGCGAAAAGCTCGTGGGCGTAATCGGAAAATCTGACCTGATAAAACTATTAGTTTAATTAAGTGTTTATTAAGTTTAGCTAATTAACTATGTTTAGATTTTTGTATAAATTTCTCGATTTTGCTTTAATTTATATTGACAACCATACGGAATCATGGTCTAAGCACACCTACACAGCGGGAGGCGTAGCCCGCTGCTCAAAATACCTTTTCTCCATGCGAAGCCCCGGTTCTAATCCTCCTTTCCGGGGCTTTACTTTGTACACTCCCCGATACCCCAATTACTCAGCAAAAAGGAAAACCTACCGTGGATAGAACCAGCCTGCTCCACATCCTGGAAAAGGTTCAGAACGGCACGCTTACGCCGGCCGAAGCCGGCAAGCTCCTCGAAGATCTACAGACCGAAGATCTCGGCTATGCGTGCCTGGACCATCATCGGGCCGTGAGGCTCGGTTTCCCGGAAGTCATCTTCGGAGAGGGAAAATCCTTTGAACAGCTCATCGGAATCTTCAAAGGTTTAATCCAAAAGCAAAAAATAGTGCTTGCTACCCGAGTTCAAGCTGAAAAGGCAGAGGCTCTCAAGCAACATGTTCCCGAAATTGAATACAACTCTACGGCACGCACCGCCCTTTACGTAAAGGATGACATTCCTCTCAAGGGTATCGGAACAGTGCTGGTCGTCTGCGCCGGTAGCTCTGATCTGCCGGTAGCCGAAGAAGCGAGAATCACCGCCACGGCAATGGGGAATAATGTCGAAACATTATACGACGTAGGCGTAGCGGGGATTCATAGATTACTAAACAACAATGATAAGCTTCGTGCTGCACATGTGATTATTGCGGTTGCTGGGATGGAAGGGGCAATGCCGAGCGTCATCGGAGGGTTGGTAGATAGACCCGTTATCGCAGTCCCGACCTCGATTGGATACGGCGCCTCTTTCGGGGGAATCGCCGCTCTTTTGGGCATGCTCAATTCCTGTGCGCCGGGAGTAACGGTTGTAAATATAGATAATGGATTTGGGGCGGCCTACGCGGCCACCCTGATAAATAGGCCGCGTTAGCCGCTCCGTGGTTGCTTACTGCTTACCTCTTCCCTTTGCCTTTCTCGTCATTGTCTCCACCGGGCCCTCGACCACCGCCTCTCGCTCCCATGCCCGGCAAATTGGGCATGCTTCGCTGTTGAGGCATTTGGCCTATACGTCCGGGGCCTCCACCGCCTATATTACCCCTCGACTGAAATGAGGGAGCTGAAGGAGCTTGAAAACTCCTTGGAGCTGCCGCCGGAGGGGAGAATGATCGTGGAGCCGACTGTGGAGCTTGAAACTGAGGTCGTGCCGGCATTTCTCTACCCAAATTTTGGCGTTTCGGAATATTTCCCGAATCCAGTCTGGGAATCTCCATTCTTCTCCCAAAATCCGGGCGGTTTTGCATTACCGGTGATTGCCTTTCAGGCTCTCGGTTCGGCGCTAGGGATCTCGGATTGAACTGTGGGGCACCGATTCGATCCGAACGGGTGGGGCTTTCACGTACATCCGGTACGCTCGAACGGAAATTTCGCCTTTGCTGATCCAATCCCCTCATGGAATCAAGATTTGCTGGGCCCGAGTCGGGAGATCGATCCGGTCGACTAAGCGATCGGGGAACTACGCTGTCCGCCTGTCGATCGGGCCGACCCAGTGATCTCGGAGTCAAGTTATCCGCTTCTCGGTCCGGTCGGCTCAATGATCTCGGCGTTGAGGTATCCGTTTGTCTGTCGGGTCCGCTAAGTGATCGAGGGCCGGACGTGTCAGTTTGTCTATCCGGCCGATCCAGTGACCTGGGGGCACGATCAGGAAGCCCGGCCGTCCCACTACCGGCTCCTCCACGGATCTCATTTAACCTGCGACGAGTCTGATCCCGAAGCTCATCCGATCTGCGGTCAGGCTGAAGATTTCTGCCTACTCGATCTCTATCCGCTTTTTGATCCTGATCGCCGCCATCCAGATTCCGTGGAAGCAATCCGGCTGCAGGTCCTTGCCTATCACGAGCTCCCGCCTGGTTTCTGAAAGTATTTCGGGATGGGCTTTCGCTTAGATTCGAAGACGGCCCTCTTCCATCATCCTGCCGTCTGCCCCTGTCCATCTGGTTATCGCCCAAGAGATTTTGTCTCCCGGGAGCCAATTTGCTGCCGACGGCTCCGCCCAGCACGGCCGCTCCGATTGCAGTGGACAAATCGGGTCTGGACTTTATGGACTCTTGTATATTCGAAAGTCTTTCCGACAATTGATTCTTCACTTCAGGATTGTCCGTCTTGCGTACTGACTCCTGTAAGGACCTCACATTGTTGTCCGTAATAGCTTCAGCCTGATCATCAGGTTGTATTCTGGATACTTCTCGCTGCAATCTATTCTGAAGCCTTCGCATTTGCTGTGGATCGTCAGCTTTGGCTATACCTGTAATCGTTTGCGCCAATTCACGATTGTTTTTGGGAACGGGAATTTTTCCCTGATTTATATTGTTTCTTACCTGTTCAAGCTCCGACCGCAAGGCCGTTCGCTTCATCGGATCACGTTCCTGGGCCAATTGCGTCCGTAGATCGCTAACTTGTTTCGAAGTGACCCTGGCCAGATTGCGATCGATTTCAGCCCTACGTTGCAGTCTATCCTCAAAGGTTCTCGCAATTTGAGAATTCTTGTTGCTCTGGAGAGAATTATTGATGACATTCACGATATTTGCATCTCTTGTCCCCGGCCTATCAGCCTGCAGACGATCAACCCGCTTCCGTAAACGATCGACCCTTTGTGAAACGAGATTTTCTCTGGTGCGTAAATGTGCCAATTCTCGACGAGCCCGATTTGCCGCAGCTATGTTCCCGCTGCCCTGGGCCACTATGATGTAGTTGTTAATTTCCCGCGCTCTTTGGCGGATATTGTTGACTATCACCGTGTCTGCATAGATCGTCTGATTGTAGATTGCTTCACGAATGTAAACCTGAACCCAGGCAGGAGAGAGATCGTAACCCGTAGGAAACGGAATGAACCACCTGCCGATTCCAGGCAGTACTGCAACCCACTCGCCTCCCGGATAAGCAGGTTGTACGATCTGAATTTGTTCGTACGGGTAGTATTCAATAATGTCCGGCTCTTCAACGTAAGTCACTGAAGGAGCCGAAACCGTCACCGGACTGTAGCTTTCCGCATAGGCCGTGCTGCAGGAAGCCGTTTGAATGTTGATGGTTCCCTCTATCGTGGATGCGCTCACGAGTTTACCGACGACATCCTGGGAGATGTTCACAACGTCGAATCCGTTTTTCCCTTGAGCTATATATATATTCTGACACGATTCGAACGTGCGCTCGCTCTTATCTTCAAGATTTTGTACCCGGATACTGCCGCCCAAAACCGTGATGATTGTTGTCGAGGGATCATACAGTTCGACTATGAAATCCACGGGTTCGTGAACCGAAGTTGGATGAATGACCGCCATCGGTGTCTGCACGGAAAAGTTCTGAGCAGCACTCCCGGGTCTTGCTGAACGCACGGTTCGCAGCATGCCCTCGATCATCTCGACTCTGAATGAGCTGGATTCTTGATCCGGAACGTAGAAAACCGAAGTGAGTTCTCCGAGCGAACTCAGAACCGAGTCACCCCAGTTTATGAGCAACTTGCTGTTATTCGAAGTGGATACGGATCTCCATGGACTTATTGCGCTTCCCGAAGAAAGGGCTATATCGTCCTTCCCTGCGTCTCCGATAAGTCGTGCATCTCCTGAAACAGCTCCAACCGAGGCGCTTGAAAACCCGGTGTTTTGCGCGGGAGCTTCAACGACGAATAATGTAATTACTAATAATGCATAAATTGTCACGTAACGTATTTTCATGATCATCCCCGTCAGGCGCAGTAATGTGCTTCTTCTTCCGTCCGCAGTCTATAGGAGAAACGAAGTGATTAAAAAGAGTTCCTGCAGACAATTCATCATAACAAAGTACGCCTATTTTGCTGATTCAACCGGTCTCATCCTGTATAAGAGGCGTAAGATGTTATTTTAGTTTCGTAATTAGTCGTGAAATATGACGCCGGTGCGGGACGGAAGAACCAACGGTGAATTGTCAAAAGAATGACTCGTAGTTGAACATCGATAACTACGCCTCAAATGAGGTATTTTTACCTCTTTTAGGGGCAACCCTC
>CAZTJA010000117.1:0-9189 GCA_964613745.1 uncultured Syntrophaceae bacterium | reverse complement strand
GGTCCCTTAAGTTTGAAGAGGCAAAATGAAAAGTGAAATTAGGCAGAATAAGGCAACAAAGGATTGGGTTGTATATTCAGAGGCACGCGGAAAGAGACCCAGTGATTTTGGACGAATGAAGAAATCTGCTATGTTGCCGGAGCATGATCCTGACTGCCCTTTTTGCCCTGGAAATGAGCACATGCTTTCAGAAACGATCCTGCAGATCCCCGGAAATGACCGCAAATTCGGAACAAAAGTGATTTACAACAAATTTCCTGCACTTATGCCGGATATAGAGCTTGATCGTTTTAAAACCGGAATTTACCTGGCAATCCAGGGATATGGAAGACATGAAGTAATAATTGAAACTCCTCTTCACAACGAGTCAATCGGGCGCATGAAACTTGAAGATGTCCTGCTTGTTCTTGAAACGTACCGCCGCAGATGTCTGAATATATCTGATGACCAACGCAACCTCATGACCATAATATTTAGAAATCATGGTCCGAAGGCCGGCACCTCTCTTGTCCATCCCCATTCGCAGATAATAGTCACAGGAATGGTTCCAAATTACATTAGATGTCGCCAGGAAGAGGCAAGACGTCACTTTGATGAGTTCGGCAAATGTGTGTATTGCGACATGATAGACTTTGAAATTTCCGACGGGAAACGGATCGTATTCGAGAACGATTCTTTTGTGGGATTCGTTCCCTATGCTGCAGAAGTTCCTTTCGAGATTTGGATTTTGCCAAAAAGGCACGAAGCCGGCTTCGTAGCAATCAAGCCTGAAGAATTGCCGGCTCTTGCAAGCGCACTTCAGCGAATCCTTTCCACGATGTACAAAGCACTAAATGACCCTGATTACAATTATGTCATAAATTCGTCTACACGTTTTGAGATCGATTCTCCCTACCTTCACTGGTTTCTCCAAATTCGTCCTAGATTGACCACCTTTGCAGGATTCGAAATCGGATCCGGTATGCACATTAATCCTTCGTATCCCGAAAGAGATGCAGCGTTTCTAAACAACAATTCCGCTTAATCGGACGAAATTATTACAAATAATGTCGAACTGCTCGGCCGCGAACTTTGCCGTACGGTACTCAGCGCAGTCTTTCGACAGGTCAATCGTTTCAGACCAATCATCACATGAACAAACCCTAACTCTGTGACCTAATTGAAAAGAAGCGGCTTATCGGCACTATGTAGCACGGGTGAAAAGTCCCTAAGAATTCTTCAATAGCGGGATTTGTTGATTATGCATTTCTTCCGATTCGGAACGTGAACTTTTACCAGTGTATTAACAAAAATCCCGCTGGTCTATAAAACCAGCGGGATTCGCGTAATTCGATGGTGCCGAGGGACGGAATCGAACCATCGACACAAGGATTTTCAGTCCTCTGCTCTACCGGCTGAGCTACCTCGGCATCAAGTGAACATCAATAATAGAATAGCTTTCATCGGCTTGTCAATCTATTTTGAGTAGGAATCCGGGCTGAACGAATGTAATCTCACTTTCGCCTCGAAAATATGCCTGAGACTCCATCACGGATTCCGGCACCGAAGTTCCAAATATCCGTACCTATTTTCCCGGGAATAGATTGCCAACTATTCTGGACCGCTTTCGGCTGTTCCTTTGGAACGGTGAGGGGAATTGGATCGGGTTTGCCGAATGAACTCATTATCGATCCCCCAATTGCGTTCTGATTAGTTGGAGCCTGGGGCGGTGGAATATAAGCGGGCTGATCTCCTACCTTTCCGGGTATTTGAGCCATCACTCGTCCATCGTCATCAAGTACAATTCTGGTTGACTGAGGGTTACGGGATGTTGTTGTCGGGGGTAAAGGAGCTAAACCTTGGGAAGCAGAAGGATAATAAGGCTGAGCCGGGGGCAATGGCGTGATTTGGTTTGATTCGACCGCAGGAGGTAGAACCTGCGGGACTGGGGTGTTTGCTGATTTCGGCTTTTTGTCTTTCAAGGCATTTCCGCCTGTATCGGCACCCTGACCTGCCGATTTATCCATAGCAACAGGTTTGGGTTTTCGCAAACCAGCACTTTGGGTGGACTCCGAAGGGGCTATGGATTTGTCCATCATCTTCGGTTTCACTGATGGTCTTGATTCAGATTGTTCAGCAGGGTTCGTATTCTCGCCGGAAATGGACGCTGAATCCGCTCCCGATTTTCTCGGCCCTCGCGCCACCTTCGTGCCGGCTTCGACTGCTGGAAAGTTTTGAACATTAGATGCCCAGTTCTTTTTGAACGAGCTTTTGGCTTCAGCAATTTTGGAATCGGTCGAACCATCTTGCGGCAGCGGCTCGCAAAGCAGGGTCTCAAGCAGCTCCCGAAGGGGGCCTTCCTCCCAGTTGACAAGTCCCACGGAATTACCCACGAGACGCCCTTCCCGGTTAATTAAATAGGTGGTGGGGTATGTCGGCACCTCTAACCCCAAAACCGAATTCAAATTCGTTTGCTTTTCGGTTTGGTTGAGCTGTTTGTTTTGGATGTTTAGGAAATTGAAACCATAACCGGATGATCTAACATATGGTTTCACTCGGGCAGAACTATCTGTCGGATTTAGCGCGATGACTTCCAAGTCTCTATCCGCATGTTTCCTGTAAATTCGCTCCAGAATTGAGTGTTGCAGGGCACATGGTGCCGAATCAATTTTCCAGAAAGTGATTATTACCACTTTTCCTTTTAAAGACACTCTTTTGCCGTTTACAGGATTAAACGTAGAATTTAAGTCGAATTGGAGCTCGGAAGGGGATGACAGCAACTTGAAATTTTTCTGAAGGAGCTTTTCAGACAAATTTCCATAAACAATGGGCGGAATTGAGGTCCCTATGAGCACAATCAGAAGGAAAATGAACTTATTTTTGAGCATAATTGGCTTCCTTTACTAAGAAGCTAAGATACGGCATCAATGCTATTTCACAATAGCTGGTTTTTCAAGCATTATTTGGGTTTATGTATATTGATTTTTATAATGGGTTATCATATAAGGCGAGTGTGTCCGGAGTGCAAGGCGATCGCCGGCGCAGAATGCGCGGGAGGAAAGTCCGAACTCCAAAGGGCAGGATGCCGGGTAACGCCCGGTGGGGGTAACCCCAAGGAAAGTGCCACAGAAATCAAACCGCCTTCGCGAGAAGGTAAGGGTGAAACGGCGAGGTAAGAGCTCACCGATTTCCGTGGTAACACGGAAGTCAGGCAAACCCCATCCGGAGCAAGACCGAATAGGGAAGCGTTTGAGGGCGGCCCGTCCGAAGCTTCCGGGTAGGTCGCTGGAGGCGGCGGGTAACCGTCGTCCTAGATGAATGATCGCCGCCCGCAAGGGAACAGGATTCGGCTTACTGCACTCCGGACCACTCATCTTTAGGAGACCGCCGTGGATGAACAGCTCAACAACAACGATGCCGGTCAGCAAAAACAGAGAAAACCAGTAACAAAGTGGCTTGCGGTCTTGATACCTATGTTCATTGCGGCATTCGGCATCCTTTTGTACCAGACCGGCCATATTCCAAAGTACGCTCCATGGCTGAAGAAGAGTGAAAACCAAATTGCACCGGTATTTCAGAAAATCACCTCGGAAGATCTCCTGAGTTCTGATCATCTGCTGAACAAAATCGGCCAATCGGCAGGCGAGAAGGACATTCAGTTAGGTTCCCAGGAAGTGCCTCTGCTGGGAGAGACGGATCAAAAACCTGCGGCTTGCCCTCCCGAAAGCTTCCCTGCATTGCTGGAAAAAACTCCTGGTGAGCCATCGGTCACGCAAGAAACGCTTCACGCTTCTTCAGGAACTCAGACCCAAGAAACACTTGTTCAGGTCTCCGGCAATCAAACACATGCCAACGCAGAAGACAAATCTCAGGTTTCTGCACAATCGCAACAACAAGGTTCTTCAGAATCCGTCAACAAATCACAAAGCCCTGAGAACATTACGAAACAGACTGTCCCTGAGCACAACCAATCAGGCGAGCCTAAGATCGCCCAAAGAAACGGCATTAAGCAGGAAACGGCTGCACCATCTCACATCTCAACTTTGCCAAAGAAGCCGGATGAAGAAAAGAACGGCTCGGATCTCTTTCGCTTGCCTGGTTCCTTAATGGTAAGAATACATGATTATGAAGGTAATACTCTCAAATGGTCCTTAATGGTGGTCGTGGACAATTCGCCTTCCATGGTCAAGAGATTGAAAGCCGGCGGAGTAGGGGGAAAGATCTCGATTGCAGAAAACTTTATTTCGAAATTGCCCTCCGTTTTAACTCCGGGATCCAGACTGGCAGTGAGAGACTTCTCGTGTGCAAAGGCAGACTCTGAAAAGAAAAAGCAGGTTCACTGTTTGAGCAGAATGATCTTTCCTTGGGCTGAATCGCCATTCAATTCGCTAAAGGAAAAAATCGAACAAATTGGACCCGCAGGAAAAAACAATCCCTGTGCTGCTGCTGCATTTACGTTGAAAACTGATTTTTCCGTCTCGGATGCCCTGGTCCCTCGAATATTGATCATTACCGACGGAACTCAAAAGTGCGCTTACGGTGAAGTTCTGAAAGCGGTGGAGCAGCATAAAGAAAAGGACAAGATTGCCGTTGATGTGCTGGCTCTTGGCATGGTGAGGAAAAACAAGCCTGGTTATTCAGGGCTTGTGGATAAGACCGAAGGTCTGTTCATGACTGCAGACAAATCGACGGACGTGGATGCCCTGGCTGCAAAATATGGGAAAAGCTTGAAAACGCGAACAATGGAAAAGATAGAAATACGTGGCGAAAAAAGCGTGTTTACGGTTAGTCCGGAAGAAGAGATTACCTTGACACCCGGTACCTATACCGTGGTCTTGCCGGCCGTTTTGGGACTGCATCACGCAAAAAGATCCGTAGAAAAGATTAAAGTCAATTCCGGTGAAGCGGGGGTGCTCGAAGTCAGGATTAAGAAGGGCAGACCCATTACCAAAATGACTAAAAAATAGAGGCTAATTTACAGATCGCCTATTTCGACATGACGGCTGATCTCTTGTAATTTCTTGGCCCCGATTCCGTTAACATTTTTCAGTTCATCAAGTGATCGAATACGACCGACTCTTTCTCGATATGCAATGAGCCTTTCCGCCAGCTTGTTTCCTACACCGGGAATTGCCTCAAGATCTTCCTGTTCAGAAAGATTGATGTCCATACGTGCACCTAACGTTATCAATATGGGACCGGCAATTTGTTTTATCATTACGTCCGATTCACTAAGATGAATTGCTCTGCCGCAGGGTATTTTCTTTTCTCGAAAATGTGATGGTATCGAATTGTGTAACTGCAGTTCACTTAGAATGGTCTTGAGCTCCGATGATTCATCAATGAAAACAGCTCCTAGTGAGCGACCGTTTTGAAACACCTGATACACGCAATTATGAGATTTGGTTTTCGAGACAATCGCCTCTTGAGGCAAGATAGATACGAAAGTAATAATTAAGGCGCACGTTAAGATAAAAAATATTCCTGTCCACGCATTTGTTCTTACCTGGGCACTAATTGAACTCATTCTGGAGCATATCTTTCTGTAACTTGTAATCAATGCTATCTACCAGTGCATCCCACGATGCTTGAATAACGTTTTCGTTAAATCCCACCGTCCACCAGACTTCTTTCCCGTCGGTAGACTCGATAAGTACACGCACTGTAGCTCCCGTCCCTGATGTACCTTCGATGACGCTGACCTTAAAATCCGTTAACCTAACATCCGTAACGGAAGGGTAAAAGGCCTGAAGGGCTTTTCTGAACGCCGAGTCTAATGCATTGACCGGTCCATTTCCATCCGCCGCTGAGAATTCCATTTTGTCGCCTACAACGATTCTGATCACGGCATCAGAGTATGTCTTCGTATCTCCTTGACGTTTTATATTGGTCACATGAAATCCGTGAAGCGCGAAGAGCTTCCTGTGGAGTCCAAGCATTCTTTTCATCAAGAGCTGAAACGATCCATCAGCAATATCGTAATGCGCCCCTCTGGCTTCGAAGTCCTTGATTGTCTTTAAGATCTCCGTAACTCTGGGATCATCAGGAGAAAGAGTTATTCCATACTCTTTTGCTTTCTGTATAACAGCCGCTCGACCCGACTGCTCCGACATGGGGAAGATACGGCTGTTACCGACCAGCTTAGGGTCGATGTGCTCGTAAGCAGTGGTATTCTTAATTACTGCACTGGTGTGTAGGCCGCCTTTGTGTGCAAATGCCGAGGCCCCAACGTATGGCTGTGACTTGAAGGGAGTTCGGTTTGCCATTTCGTCGACAAACTCTGAAACATGCCTGAGTAATCCCAGTTGTTTTGGGATCGTATCATTTAGATTCAACTTGATGGACAGAGCGGGTATCAGTGACACGAGATTGGCGTTCCCGCAGCGTTCACCGATTCCGTTTATTGTGCCTTGAACTTGAACGGCACCGGCCTGAACGGCTGCCAAAGAATTGGCAACTGCCGTTTCCGAATCATTATGTGCGTGAATACCTAAAGGAGTGCTTACTTCGGCTCTAACTGACTGTATTATATTATGAATTTCGGAAGGAAGAGTTCCGCCGTTAGTATCGCAGAGCACTATGAGATCTGATCCGCCCTCTACTGCGGCTTTCAAAGTGCTCATGGCGAACTCTGGGTTTCTTTTGAAACCATCGAAAAAATGTTCTGCATCGAAAAACAGAGAACGGAAATGTGGTTTCAAATATGCCAGTGATTCACGAATCATTTCCAAATTGCGCTTTTGCGTGACAGCGAGAATTTCCTTAACGTGGAGATCCCAACTTTTGCCGACTATCGTAACGACTTCAGCTCCGGTTTCTATGAGAGTCGTGATCTGGGGATCTTTTTCAGGTGCTAGATCGGGTCGACAGGTGCTGCCGAATGCAGCAGGTCTAGAGTGTTTGAATGAAATTTCTTTTGCAGCTCTGAAAAATCTTCTATCCTTTGGATTTGATCCCGGATAACCCCCTTCTATATAATCAATTCCCAGGTCATCAAGTTTCTGCGCTATTCGTAGCTTGTCGTCCAGAGAGAACGTAACGCCCCAGGTTTGTGCGCCATCTCTCAAGGTGGTGTCATATAAAGAGATTCTGTTCAATATCTTTCTCCATCATGGGGCGTTATTAGATAGGGACAATCCTGGACTTGGTCAAATGAGGCAATCCTAGCTTATTCAACCTATTTTATCGAGACCAAAGGCATCGTGAAGGGCTCTTACGGCCAATTCGGCATATTTCTTACCAATTACACAGGAAATCTTTATTTCCGAAGTGGAGATCATTTCAATATTGATCCCTTCATTGGCTAAAGTCGTAAACATCTTTGCAGCGACACCGGAATATGAACGCATTCCAAGGCCAAGAACCGATACTTTTACGATGTCATCAGATCCTGAAACTTTCTTGGCTCCCAATGATTTCTTCAGATCTTCACAAATTAGAATCGCCTTGTCCATGTCCACTTCCGGAATGGTAAAGGACACGTCGTTATTTCCCTCGGCTCCGGCATTCTGAATGATCATGTCGACCACAATATTTGCGTCGGCCAAGGCGGAGAAAATATGCGATGCAATTCCCGGCTTATCGGGAACGCCCGAAATTGTTATTTTGGCTTCTTTCAAATTGCAGGTGACCGCTCTAACCGCTTCTCTTTCCATATCCGAACTCTCCTCCGTAACAAGCGTGCCTTCGTTGTCATTAAAACTTGATCTGACCACTATGGGGACATGGTATCGCATGCCCAATTCAACGGAACGGATATGCAGGACTTTGGCTCCCAAGGAAGCCATTTCGAGCATTTCCTCATATGCTATTTTCTTCAGCTTGCGGGCTTTAGATGTTATATGAGGATCCGTAGTATACACACCATCAACATCGGTGAATATTTCACAAAAATCGGCTTTAAGAGCTGCAGCAACCGCTACGGCGGATGTGTCGGAGCCTCCGCGACCTAACGTCGTGATATTTCCCTGTTCATCCACCCCTTGGAAACCTGCTACTACGACAATAGTGTCATTGTCCAGATCCTTCATTATGGCTTCCTTAGCCACACTATTGATTCGAGCGGCGGTGTAACAATTGTCGGTGACCAACGGTATCTGCCATCCACAGTAAGATTTCGCTTTATGCCCTAACTTGTGCAGAGTGATGGCTAAAAGGGATACGGTTATCTGCTCGCCCGTGGAGACAAGCACGTCCATTTCCCTCTCATTGGGCATCGGAACAATTTTTTTTGCGAGTCCAATGAGCCTGTCCGTTTCTCCAGCCATTGCACTCAACACTACAACCATTTTGTTGCCTTCGGATTTACGCGCTGCGACTCGAGAAGCAACATTGGCGATTCTTTCGATATCTCCGACGGATGTTCCTCCATATTTCTGAACTACTAAAGCCATATGTACTCCATTTCCGCTGTTATCCGGCGAATTGGCCCAGCACCCTCGCCAATTCTGCTCGATCCCATTTGCCGTTTTTGGTCCACTGTAAACAGAAAGTCCGGTCTTCGTCTTTATCCCCATAAAGAATCGAGATTTTCAGGGGATCCCCGAAGTCGCCGTGAATCGACTCAGCCCATTCAACGATCAGAGCGTCTCCTTCTTCAGCTAATTCAGAGATTCCGATTGCTTCGATTCTGGAATTCTCGATCCTATAAAGATCGGCATGGCTGATTGTAAGCTTGCCCTGATATGTATTGATTAACGTGAAACTCGGACTAACGATTTCATCAAGGTCGATACCAAGAGCCTCGTTAATAATGCCTTTAACAAGTCTCGTTTTGCCGGTCCCCAAATCACCGGTTATCAGAATGACGTCACCTGGGTCTAAGTGACTTCCGATAACGCGCCCAATTTGGATTGTTTCTTGTTCGGAAGACGTCATGAGCTTGATTGAAAGTACATTATTCATTTGGGTTCCGGTGAACTGTTGTTCAAACACAACCTTTGAAAATAGACGAGTGCTTGGATGAATGCAATACATTTTGCCTGAGTATCATTTATAGAGCCGACCACGATATTAATCTCAACCGCATTCCATTTTAAATACGTGTCTGTTAAAGACGAATCAATTTAGTCGGAAATAATTTGTCAGATCCAGATTACATTTACGATACATCATACATGTGTTTTGTGCGTTTTGGTCCTAATTTGCTACAAGTCTAAATTCTTGTTTATAAGAATACTTCATGATACCTTTCGGGGCTGAATGAAAGGG
>CAZTJA010000116.1:0-9365 GCA_964613745.1 uncultured Syntrophaceae bacterium | reverse complement strand
GTCCGATCACTTCACGGATCTTTTCCGGATTGATAAACATGGTCAAAATACGTGGCGCATACGGAGACAGTTCCTCGCGAGGTTTTTCGAGGGTTTTAGCCATTTCGCCGAGTATGTGTGTTCTGCCTTCTTTAGCCTGGTAGAGTGCCGTGCTCAAGACTTCTTTGGTGATCCCCTGTATTTTGATGTCCATCTGCAGCGCGGTCACGCCTTCAGTGGTCCCCGTTACCTTGAAATCCATATCGCCATGATGATCTTCATCACCAATAATGTCGGATAGGATTATGACCTTATCGCCTTCCTTCAAGAGACCCATGGCGATTCCGGCAACAGACGCGTTCATCGGAACTCCGGCATCCATTAAGGAAAGGGAGGCTCCGCATACACTTGCCATGGATGAAGAACCGTTTGATTCTAGGATTTCCGAAACGACTCGAATTGTGTAAGGGAAGTCTTCATCATTGGGCAAAAGATAGGCGATGGCACGTTCCGCCAATGCTCCATGGCCGACTTCTCGGCGGGATGGACCCCGGAGAAACTTTACTTCTCCGACGGAAAACGGCGGGAACTTGTAATGAAGCATGAATGATTTGTAGACTGCTCCCTCCAGAGCCTCGACCTTTTGTTCATCAGAAGAAGTACCTAGTGTAGCTATGACAAGGGCCTGCGTTTCGCCGCGAGTGAATAAGGCGCTCCCGTGGGTTCTGGGAAGCACTCCAACATCGCATGTGATTGGTCTTACCTGAGTAAAAGATCGGCCCCCGATCCGTACGCCTTCGTCTAGTATCATCCTTCTCGTGAAGTGCCCCTCAAGTTTTTCCATGTGGCTATAGATCTCGCCTCGACGGGTTTCGGCCTCTTCACCCATGGATTCCAATATTTGATTGTAGATTGCATCAAGGGCATCATGTCGGGGATGCTTTTCGCCGATACTTAGGGCTTCACGAATTTTCGGTCCCCAGGTTTGTTTGAGAGACTCCAGCATTTCAGTGTCTTCGGAAACGAGGGGGTTTTCTCTCTTAGGCTTCCCTGCGAGTTCCCGCAGTTTTTCCTGAGCCTCGACTATGTTCAGTATTTCGTCATATCCGCGGTAAATGGCATCGAGAATCACTTCCTCAGGCAGCTGATCGGAGCCGCCTTCGACCATGACAATGCCTTCTCGGGACCCAACCACGATGAGATTGAGATCGGAGTAGGAATCTTCGATCGGCGAAGGATTCATTATGAGGTTGCCTTCAACGCGTCCGATTCTTACCGCTCCGATGGGGCCGGAAAAAGGTATATCGGAAATATGGAGAGCTGCGGAAGCGCCGTTTATCGCCAGCATGTCCGGATCGTTTTCGCCGTCCGACGAAAGAACCGTCGCAATGATCTGGGTTTCAGAGGTAAAACCCTTTGGGAATAGGGGGCGAATAGGTCTGTCTATGAAACGAGCGGTTAGGATTTCCTTTTCGGTGGGTCTTCCCTCACGTTTGAAAAATCCCCCCGGAATCTTACCTGCAGCATACGTCATTTCAAGGTAATCAACGGTGAGCGGAAAGAAATCTATACCTTCACGACCTTTTTTCTCCGCTACGACCGTCACCAGGACCATGGTTTCCCCGCAACGGACCAACACGGCACCAGAGGCTTGTTTTGCCAGGCGACCAGTCTCAAAAGTAATTTCTTTTTTTGCAATAGCGCCGGTAGTACTATGCATCATGTATCATAAACCTCATTCACATCCCCTGAAATTCAGGGAATAAAAAGTCCGACGGGGTAGGCGCGTTATTTCCTTATACCCAGTTCAGTAATGATTGTCTTGTAGCGTTCAACGTTCTTAGACTTGAGATAGTCCAATAGTCTTCGGCGCCGACCGACCAGTTTCAATAGTCCTCTTCTGGAATGGTGATCCTTCTTGTGGACT
This sequence comes from uncultured Syntrophaceae bacterium, assembly GCA_964613745.1. Taxonomy (GTDB): domain Bacteria; phylum Desulfobacterota; class Desulfomonilia; order Desulfomonilales; family Desulfomonilaceae; genus CAZTJA01. Next base: position 7,459 of record CAZTJA010000116.1, on the reverse strand, counting down.
TTGAAATGTTCGGTCAAATAACCGATTCTCTCGCTCAAAAGGGCGATCTGAACTTCGGGGGAGCCGGTATCGCTATCGTGAAGTCTATGCTTCTCAATGATTGTCTGTTTTGTTTCAGTCGAGAACGTCAATTCCCCTATTCCTCCTGAATACCTGTTTAGGGCGGCCCAATGGCCAATCTGACATTAATAGCACACGATCAAATCGAAGTAAACAATCTGAATACCCTTTTCACCATTAGCATCGTAATTTGGAGACTGCGGTCAACATGAATTGGGACTCATGACGTTTGCTGCCGAAAATCCGATACACACCATGTCATATAATGCCGGTTAATCTGCTGCTGCGATTCCACCCACAGCAGACGCGCACCTATCATTAGATTAAAAGCTGCAACAACTTTGGTCAATCCAGTGATCCCGAATCAAGCATTTCGGGAAAGAGCGGCAGGGACGCGGGATCCTGAACTCCTCTAAAGCATTGCCGGTGGATTCTGCACGGACCGTACTTACACAACGCATCTCGGTGTTGCCGGGTGGCATACCCTTTGTGTTTGTCGAAGCCATACTGAGGAAATTCTTCGTGCAAATCCAGCATCATTCTATCGCGAGTAACTTTGGCGATTATAGCCGCTGCAGCGATAGAAACGCTCAAGCGGTCCCCTTTTATTACGGCTCTTTGACTAATAATTGTATCAAGCTTTAGGTTGCCGTCCACAAGGAGAAAATCCGGTTGCGGTTCAAGTCCCCCCAGAGCCTGGAGCATAGCCCGACGTGTGGCCTGATAGATATTAATCTCATCGATCACCGGAGAATGCACGATTCCAACTCCGATCGCGGCGGCCTTTTTTTTGATTTCCTTGAACAATATTTCTCTGGTGGTTTCTGGAAGGAGTTTTGAATCATTTATTTCGGGTATTCGGACGTGTTTGGAAAAAATAACGGCCGCAGCGACAACCGGACCGGCCAGCGGGCCTCTACCTGCTTCATCGAGTCCTGCAATGCGGAGGGCTCCACTATTCTGAGCTTCGCGCTCAAACTTGAAGGTAGGCTTGGTGTCTTTCGGCAGAATCGTTTTTTGAACCATACCTCTGCCCTTAAAGTAAAAAAGCCGGGAAGAAATTATCTTCACGGCTGAAATAAATTACATCAGTAAATGTCCGAAGCCCTCAAATGAGGGATTCTTCACTTAAATCAAAAAATACAATGCAGCGCCGTTTGAGCAATGAAGGATGTGTTACTCGGGACGATACACGCGCTCCTTGATACGGGCGGCTTTTCCTTTAAGTTTTCTCAAATAGTAGATCTTTGAACGTCTTACCCGGCCACGGTTCACGACTTCAATCTTGTCGATCATTGGTGAATGCATTGGAAAGACTCTTTCAACGCCAATGCCGTAGGACACTTTCCGAACCGTGAAGCTCGTTCTGGCGCCTTTCCGGTTAATTCCGATTACGGCACCTTCAAAAACCTGAATTCTTTCTCGGTTTCCTTCCACGATTCTGACGTGTACTTTCACACCGTCGCCGCTACGGAATTCAGGGATATCCAGTCGCATCTGTTCATTTTCGATTTCATTCAAAATGTTCATTGCTTATCTCCACATGCTTATCGATTTCAGACTGGATTTCCCAAAGAAGCCGTTGCTCTTCATCATCCAGCGTTTTTTTTGAAACAAGATCGGGTCTTCTTCTTAAAGTTCTAGCCAATGCCTTCTTCTTACGCCATATTTTTATTTTGGCATGATGTCCTTCCAACAAAATTGAAGGAACTTCCATATTTTCGAACACACGAGGTCTCGTGTATTGAGGGTATTCGAGAATTCCGTCGTAAAATGATTCACCCTCTATGTGGCTATCGGCTCCAAGCACTCCGGGAATGAGTCTTACGATTGAATCAATTACGACCATGGCGGCGATTTCACCACCTGAGAGCACGTAATCGCCGATGGACAGCTCATCATCCACGAAGTAGCGAATTCTTTCATCTATTCCTTCATAGCGACCGCACACGAGAGAAATACTTTTGCAGTCGACCAGTTCTTCCGCCAATCTTTGATTAAACGGTTTTCCCTGGGGCGTCATGAGTATGACTTTAGTTTCGGTGTTTGAGGCCCTCACGTGTCGAATAGCCGACACAACCGGTTCAGGCTTCATCACCATTCCTGTACCGCCGCCATAGGGATAATCGTCTGTGGACCGGTGTCTATCACTGGTGAAATCCCTGATGTCAATAGTATTGACTCTCAGAAAGTTACCTTCTATAGCCCGGGCCGGATTCCCGTAGGATAAAAAAGAATCAAAGATCTTTGGAAAAATGGTGAGAACCGCTACGTCAAGCATCCGGAAGCAGGCCCTCTAAAGGATCGACAATCATAACATTCTCTTCGGTTCGGATTTCGAGGACTACTTCATCAATCATGGGTAACAAGATCTCTCCCAAATCACCTGAGACGTGGAGCACATCGTTCGCGCCCGTTGGGGTGATTTGGTCTATGGTGCCCAGCCTTTTTCCTGAAACGGTAATGACCTGCATCCCGATGAGTTCGAACCAGTAATATTCATCTTCATCTTTGGGCGGCAGATTGTCTGTATTCGTTCTTACAAGATTGCCGGAAAACGTACGAGCAACTTCGGGTGTTTGTATTCCTTCAAACTTGACGAGTAGTGCACCTTTATGAGCCCCTAAAGATTCGACTTTAAACTTGGACTCGCCTATCCAAAGCTCCTTGCTGTTTACGAAGGGGTCAATGGTTTCCGTAAATGGGACAATTCTCATTTGTCCCTTGATCCCAAACGGTTTTCCTATCTTGCCGATTACGATCAATCGATTTTCGGCCATTCGGTTCAATGATCGCTATTCAAGAATCTCAAGCACGGCTCGTTTCTTCAATTTGGTGGAAGCGGCGGACAAAATTGTCCTCATAGCTCGTGCGGTCCTTCCTTGTTTTCCAATAACCTTGCCGAGGTCCGACTTTGCGACTTTGAGCTCTATCACGGAAGTAATCTCGCCTTCGACTTCCGAAACGGACACTTCCTCCGGATTATCTACGAGAGATTTAGCCATGTATTCGACGAGCTCTTTCATCCGTATCAACTCCTGTTGTCCGGGGTCACCAATTGAACCTTTTCCGGAATCACTGCGCTATCTTTGCGGCCAATTTAACAATTTTTTTCACCGTGTCGGTTGGAACGGCACCTTTGGCAATCCAGGCCTGTACTGCCTGCTGGTCGATCTTGATACCCTTCTCTTTATCTCTTGGATCGTAAGTGCCCAAGACTTCAAGAAATCTTCCATCTCTAGGATAGATCGAGTCTGCAGCAACAACTCTGTAAAATGGTTTTTTCTTGGCGCCGTATCGAGCTAATCTTATTTTAACGGCCATTAATCGAGCGACCTCCGTTCGTATTGATGATAACTATCATCATAATCGACCAATATTAATAGAGCAGTGAGGGTCTGTCAAGGAGAAAGGCCGAATCCGAAAATTCAATTGGACAATGGAGAAGTTCCGGGGAAGAGGGAAAGCTCAAGGGCAATTCCTTACATAATGATCTTTGAGGACCAAAATGGCAAGTGACTTGATTTGCCGACATCGACCTCTGGACAGTACTTTTGCAAACTGATACGATTTTAGCGTTTTTTACTAATTCTTTGAGATACGTGAGGTAACGGTGATCATCGCAAAGCTGATGTACTGTGGCATTCCCGTTGCGGTAATTACTTACAAGCCGGGGCTCCACGTTGAAATTCAGGTTACTTCCGAGTTTGTCGCTGAAGAAATTAATATTGACTTAAAGTATTCGGAAAACGCTAAACTTCTTGGAACTTGGGAAGCGGCTCTGGACAAATATTTTAATGACGGGCTTTTTGATTCAAAGGGCAGCAGTTTGCCGGGTGAAATGAGGAGGATGGGCACGGGGCGGGATCACAGAACCCTTTTTCGCCAAGCTGCATTTGCGCTTTTGAAGGACTTGGAACCACATGGGTATGAAGTTAGGGTAGAGTTTACCTGAACTTATGGAAGTGAGTCGAAGGCTGAGGCCTTAGCCTCAGCCCAAAAAGAGATTAGCCTATTGCAGAAGCCAGAAAGAGTTTGGATGTTCCGCGTTGGACTTTCAGGCGAATCAGCTTATTTTTAACGGACTGTTTTACTGCTGAATTGAACTCGCTGATGTCGTTAACAGGCTTGCCGTCGACTTCAAGAATCACGTCGCCCGAACGCAGGCCCATTCTGCCGCCTACTCCATCGGACACTTCTTTCACTCTGACGCCTTCACCTTCTTTGAGTCCCATCTGCTCTGCCGCTGCTGCAGGGACTTTCTCTATTTCTATCCCTAACTCATTCGAAGTCTCCGCAGGCGATATCGGATTCCCTGCTGAAGCCATCTTGTCGGTGCGTTCTGCGATGGTAACGTTTACATCCTGGGTTTTGCCGTCTCTCCAGATCGTGAGTTTGGCTTTTGACCCGGGCTTTTCAAGACCAACAATGTTCTTTAGATTGGCTGCGCCGGTTACCGCGTGATCATTGAACTTGAGGATAATGTCTCCCGCTTTGACTCCGGCTTTTTCAGCTGGACTGCCTTCGATCACCTGGGACACAAGAGCCCCTTCGGTGTCCGCTCGACCGAACGATTTTGCCAATGACTCGTTGACGTCCTGAATGTTAACACCGAGGAGTCCGCGTTTAACTTTCCCGTCCTTGATCAATTCCTGCATAATTATCTGAGCGGAAGATGATGGGATGGCAAAGCCTATACCCTGGTACCCGCCGCTTCGACTTGCAATGGCAGTGTTGATTCCTATGACTTCCCCCGAGATGTTCACCAGAGGGCCACCTGAATTCCCGGGATTGATTGCCGCATCGGTCTGAATAAAATCTTCATAACCGATGATTCCTACATTTGTTCTACCGGTTGCACTGATGATTCCGGATGTTACCGTTCTGTTCAGACCAAAGGGGTTGCCGATCGCGAAAACCATTTCACCCACTTTGAGCTTAGAGGAATCGCCCAGCTTTGCGATAGGTAAGTTGGTCGCTTCAATCTTGATTACCGCTATGTCGCTTTCCGCATCGGTACCAATGACTTTGGCGGTAAAGCTTCTTTTGTCCGAGAGGCTAACCTTGATTTCATCGGCATCTTTAACCACATGAGAATTTGTCAGGATTATTCCGTCCGGAGATATGATCACACCGGAACCGAGACCCTGTTGTCGGAGTCCGCCGCCGCCATCATCTTTGGGGCCCTTACGAAATTTTTTAAAAAATTCATCTCCGAAAAATTCTCTAAACGGGTGATTTTTAAAAAAAGGTTCCAAATCACCACCGCCACCACCTAGGCCTGCCACACCTTCTTTCTTAGAAGAGCTGATATTCACGACAGCCGGAGTTACCTTTTCGGCCACCTGAACAAAAGCTTCATCGAGCTGCTTTAGAATGGGAGGAATTTCTGCAAAAGCGGGCAGAATGGAGGCAGACCCAATGAGACACAAAAATGCGAACGCAACTCCAGCGTTTCGCAGCAAGGAACTTTTTACCATCTAGTTTTCTCCTTTAGGACAGACCAAATTTGAATATTTCTGACTCACGTGGCGCGAATAAGTTCGTTCAAAATACAAAATAAAATTACCGCGACAGGGGGCTTCTATATCATAGGCTTGAACCAATGTGAAGACTTCCCTTTAAGGGCAAGATCTTAGTGATTTAAGACTCTTGTTATGGTACCATAGAAGCTGATTTAACTGTTTCGAGAATACCCGCTTTGCCTCTAATCTGTAATAATTCTTCCGCCCTTATGAATGGAATAATCGGCAATATAGATAATCCGAAACAACGTTTAAAATGCTCTTCAAAACGTTCCCTGGTTTTTGCGCTCAAGGTTCCCAAATAGATTGTGGATTTAGCGGTGTCCCAAATCACGTCAATGACTTGAATGGATGGGAGTATCTGCTTCAGAAGCGATTCTTTAACGCGTTCCTTGAGTTCGCGTCTTTCAGTTGAACTTAGTCGGGTGCGCCCTGATGTCTTAAGCACGCTCTGAATCTGTTTTTTGAGATGAATTTCCAGTATTCTGGGGGGAACTCTGATTGTATCAATGCGAAACCCTAGTGCAATGTATGTGCTCCGGACGTATGACGACCGGCTGAATTCCGTGTCGGTAAAATCTTCAAACGACGTCCATCCAAGGCTGAGTTCTCCGGTATCGCCTATATCCTTGAAAACTCCCTTTTGTATTCCGTCCTCTACAGATTGCCAAAAATTTCCTTCAATTGTTCCTTTGACTCTGTAGCGCATCATCGAGACTGATCGCGACATAAAACCCATCTAAATACTCCGTGTTGACGCGTATGCATCGAGAAAAGCGTTGAGTTCCTTGACTAGAGCCTGTTCCTTCCCGAAATGTAAATGATCGGTGTTCGCAAGTATCTTGGTCATTTTGGGGTCCGGTAATTGGTCAACCAATTTATTGAAATTGGGAACTGAGCATACAAAATCTCTGTCCCCGACGACCAACATTTTCGGGCGAAGTTCCGATTCCAGAAAACTGAAGTCATACATGTCGGCAGGTGGGGAAATGCCCACGAGTAGATTTGCTCGTTTATCACTGGAGGCTGCTTTCAAACCGACCCAACAACCAAATGAATATCCCGCGACAAGAATTTGGTCGCGACGAATGCCTCGAGAGCTTTCAAGGAAATCTATTGCTGATAGAACATCTTGAATTTCGTCAATTCCGTTGCCATGTTTTCCCCAGCTTCCTTCGACCCCCCGAAAATTGAACCTCAAAACTACGAAGTTTTTGTCGAGAAGCCCTCGTTTTAATGCTCGGACGACATTGTTGTGCATATTACCGCCGTATAGAGGGTGGGGATGGCAAATGACGGCTGCCGGCAATAGGTTCTCGGTTTGGTTAGGATATTCCAGTATTCCTTCTAAGGTAATCGTCCCGCAGGGGATGGTCACCTCAATCCTGTTTTCGGAAGAGATTCCTTTCATATTTGCAGATCCATAATTCGTTTCAACCCGAGCTTCAGGGGATAGATTGCGGCAAATAACGCCAACCCAAATGAACACATAATCAGTGTCGTGATAATGAAGAGGTCTGTGTGGTTCAGGGGACGTCCAAAATAATTTGCAGTAACAATTCGATAGACGGGAAACGCTTCCAAAATAATTATTCCGGCAACCGTTAATCCCGAATAAAGCATTGTCATCAATCCGCCGAATCCACTGAAAACGGCACTGGGATCGCTCTCTTTCAGATCGGCATAGAGCACGCCCAATCCTATTGAAAGTGAAGTCACGGCCAAAGTGATAAAGAAAATTGAAACAGTGCTCACGGCCGAAATGAAGAACCCAAGACCGAGAAGCCTGTTTGTCATTATTACGAGAAAAAGTCCCAGTAACAACATAGGCGTCAAGTAGAAAAAATATTTCACCCACAAGACTCTGTGGAGAG
>CAZTJA010000115.1:0-9404 GCA_964613745.1 uncultured Syntrophaceae bacterium | reverse complement strand
TTTCCCGTTCCATTTTCCGAGTATAGCGGCATCAAAATTGGATCCGTGATGATAACGGAAATCAACTTCTGGACCTTTGTCACGAGCGTAATAATAATGGCTTTACTGTTTTTGTTTTTTAGATTTACGAAACTCGGAACGGCCATGAAAGCTGTCCAGCAGAATCCATTTGCTGCAAAAGCCATGGGAATTCCCACTCGTCGCATTCTAACATTTACCTGGGCATTGAGTTCCGTAACGGGAGCTGTGGCAGGTATGTTGATAGCTCCTATTTCCACCCTCGATCCCAATCTTATGATGGATCCTATGCTCAAAGGTTTTGCAGGGGCCGTGCTAGGCGGCATGACAAGCCTACCCGGCGCGGCGGTGGGTGGTTACATGCTCGGGCTTCTTGAGAATTTCTTTGGTGGATACGTGTCGCTGGAGTTCAAGTCGGTCGTTGCTTTTGCCGTGATTGTTCTCATTCTTTGCATTAAACCGTCAGGTTTATTTGTGAAACATTTTGAACGAAAGGTTTGACGGTGGCTTCATAGTCGACCTGCTGATGAAAAACACCGAGTCGACTCAAATTTCAGGGAGGTAGCAATGTCGAAAATGCGAACGGCGTTTGCACTGTTCTGGATCGTGGTTTTTTGTTTTTCGTTCTCCCCGTTTTCGATCGGGGCGGACAAGGTTAGAGGTGTCACCGATACTGAAGTGATCATAGGCCAGTGGGGTCCTCAGACCGGCCCTGCAGCCCTATGGGGTGCCGTAGCACGCGGCACCGGAGTCTACTTTGATCTAATTAACGAAGAAGGCGGTATCGCGGGCCGGAAAATCAAATACGTGCTGCGGGATGACGGCTACCAACCTGCTAAAACAAAGGCCATCGGCAAGGAATTCGTCGAAGAAATCGGTGTCTTTGCAGTGGCCGTCGGGGTAGGGACCTCAACGGGTATGGCGGTGCGCGACTATCTTATGGAAAATAAAGTACCGTGGGTCGGACCTGCTACCGGGTCGGTCAACTGGACGGAACCGCTACAGAAGTACTTGTTTGCCTTATATCCAAGGTATAAAGATGAGGCTTTTTTGCTTGCCCAGTATGCAACGGAAAAAATGAACCTGAAGAAAATAGCCTTTTTTTATCAGAATGACGACTATGGAAAAGAAGGCCTCATTGGAGCCAAGAATTACCTTGATAAGCATGGGATCAAGCTCGCTGCGGAAGTTCCTGTGGAAGTCACCGACACGGATCTGAAATCCCATGCCTTGAAATTAAAAGAGAGCGGAGCAGACGGAGTTATTCTTTGGGTGCTCCCGAAACACGCAGCGACAATTGTCGGTCAGGCGAAGGCTGCTGGATTTCAACCCCAATGGATCGCTTGTTCCACACTTTCCGATGCCCCTCTGATGCACAAACTTACGAAGGGTCTCTGGGAAGGGGTCATCTTTGCCAATTTCCTCAATACCGAGAGTCCTTTAGTGAAAAAGTATCTGGATGCTCAAAAGAAGTATGCCCCGAATGAGCAGAATACGGGGATTTTTTTCCTAGCAGGTTTTGTGTTCGCCGAACCGTTGGTGGAAGGGCTTCGTCGGGCAGGAAAAGACTTGAATCCTGAGACTTTTGTAAAAGCGATGGAATCAATCAAAAACTGGAACGACTGGATCGGCCATGACTGTACGTTCAGCCCGGAAGATCATCAGGGCATGAAATCGGTTTTCTTGTCTAAATGCGGTCCGGACGGCACGGCGGTGAAAATTTCCGATTGGCTCACTTTTAAAGAAAAATAGCGATTCCGGGTTCCGATTTTGATTTAGATCGGAACCCAAACAGGTTGCAAGACTTCATGGCGATACTCTCCATTAAAGACTTGTGGATATCTTTCGGCGGTTTGGCCGCGTTAAGCGGAATATCATTTAACGTCGAAAAAGGATCCATTTTCTCGATTATCGGACCTAACGGAGCCGGTAAGACAACCATTTACAACTGTATTACCGGGATATACAGACCGAACAAAGGCACCGTTGTTTTTGAAAATAACGATATCACAGGAACGAAACCGTACCATGCCGCTCGCCTCGGAATAGCGAGGACGTTTCAGAACATCGAACTCTTTTCGCATCTTTCCACAATGGACAATCTTCTGCTCGGACGTCACATACACATGAAGACGGGAGTACTTGGTGGAGCATCGTGTTTGTTCAAACAGCTTCCCGCCGGGAAAGAGGAATGTCTTCACCGTGAACGAGTAGAGCAAATCATTGAGTTTCTGGAAATAGAATCGGCTCGAAACGTACCGGTGTCGGCCCTACCTTACGGGACAAGAAAGCTGGTGGAGTTGGGAAGAGCTTTGGCCATGGAACCGACTCTGTTGCTTTTGGACGAGCCTACGGCAGGAATGAATCAGGAAGAAAAACGGGACATGATGTTCTGGATCAAAGATATTCGTGACGACTTCAAAGTTACCATCATGATGATCGAACATGACATGAATCTGGTCATGGACATATCGGACGAAGTGTTAGCGATAAATTTTGGCGTCAAGCTGGTCCAGGGACTACCTGATGAAGTTCGAAGACATCCGCAGGTCTTGGAAGCATACCTTGGCGAAGATTGACCTCGCCACAACCCTCATACTGTCCCACGAGGGACTATGTTGAACCACTAAATCAGGACAAACATAAGTCTATGCTCGAAATTCGCAATATCGAAATCTACTACGGCAAGATAATGGTGGTCCGAGGGTTGTCCCTCAATGTTCAGGAAGGCTGTATAAGCACAATTTTGGGTGCCAATGGTGCCGGCAAGAGCACCGTATTAAAAACGGTGATGGGTTATTTAGATGATCAACCGGAAAAAGGCACCCTTCTGTTCAAAGGCAAATTACTTAATGGAATGGAGACGGAACACATTGTCCAACTCGGGATCTCGTATGTTCCCGAAGGCCGTGAGGTGTTTCCGGAACTCACCGTTGGGGAAAACCTAAAAATGGGAGCTTACACTCGTAAGGACTCCGGAGTAAAAGATGATCTGGAGAGAGTATTCGGGTACTTTCCTATCATCAGGGATCGCCTCAAACAGTTGGCGGGTACCCTTTCAGGCGGTGAACAGCAGATGCTGGCAATCGGTCGGGCTCTAATGTCTCGGCCCGCTCTCATGATTCTCGATGAACCATCGCTGGGTCTTTCCCCTTTGCTCGTTACCGAAATGTTCAGCGTAATAAAACAAATTAATACCGAAGGAACCACTATTCTACTTGTGGAACAAAACGCGAGAAAGGCCTTGAGCATTGCCGATCACGCATTCATTATGGAAACCGGAAGAATAGTTCTTGAGGGCTCGCCGGAAAAATTGATGCAAAACGAAGATGTTCAGGAATTTTATTTAGGAATGCAAACGGAGACCTCAGTCAAGGGATATCAGCGTTACAAGCGAAAGAAGAGATGGCGCTGATCGAAAATCGAATACATCGGCATATGGGCTAAACGTATGAAAGCAACTTCGGCACATTCTAAGACATGGGTTAAATCTCAAGGTTCAGAAGAATCGGCGGAAGCTTCTGGGACGGTTTCCAATCTTTTTTTGGAGCGCGTTCGTCGCAATCCGGAAAAGACGGCTTTGAGACGAAAGAACCTGGGTATCTGGCGCGATATATCATGGGCGGAATACGAAATAAATGTCCGTAGAACTTTTCTCGGTCTGGCGGCACTTGGGTTGAATGTGGGGGACAAGGTCGCCGTAATTGGTGAGAACCGTCCGGAGTGGTTATACGCCGATATGGCGGCAATTTGTTCCGGTGCCGTCACTGTTGGTATATACACGACGAGTCCTGCGATTCAATGTGAGTATGTTGTATGTCACTCCGGAGCGAAGTTCTTTTTTGCCGAAGACGAAGAGCAGTTGGACAAGGTTCTTACGTTTCGTGAGAAAGCCCCTGATTTGAAGAAGATTATTGTAATGGATCCGAAGGGACTTTCCGGGTTTTCCGACCCGATGGTGATAACGTTTGACGAACTACTCGATATGGGCGCAGACCTGGAAAAGACAGAGCCCAATTTGTTTTATGAAATGGCCGCTCGTACAAAGCCGAATCAAATGTCTCTCATCATTTATACTTCCGGTACTACCGGCCCACCTAAGGGAGCTATGCTTTCCCACAGGAATATTGTCTGGACAACATGGTCAATAGGCGAAGCAATACCGCTATACGAAGATGATGAGCTGCTTTCATTTTTACCGCTTTCCCATATAGCAGAGAGAATGTTCAGTGTGTTTCTCCCGCTCAGATTTGGATATACCGTCAACTTCACGGAAAGCCCTGATACAATCACCGATAATTTTAGGGAAATCTCGCCCACCGTCATATTTGCGGTCCCTAGAATATGGGAGAAGTACTATTCCACCGTTCGCATAAAAATGTCCAATGCCACCTGGTTCAAGAGAATGGTTTTCAGAGTTGCTGAAAAGATATCAACAATGTATGGAAAAGCCCGTTTCGAATACGATTCCATACCGCTATGGTTAAGAAGCGGTAGGTTTTTAGCCAATCTTTTGGTGCTTTATAAGTTGAGAGAAAGGCTCGGGTTCGAGAGAGTTCGTCTGGCGGTCTCCGGAGCTGCACCGATTTCACCTGATGTGTTGCGCTACTTTCACGGGATTGGCTTGCCGTTGCGAGAGGTTTATGGGCAGACCGAAGGCTCCGGTCCAACCTGTATTCACCAGGGAGAATCAATAGAACTTTCCAATGTTGGTCCTCCGTTACCAGGAGTAGAGGTTAAGATTGCTGATGATGGAGAAATTCTCGTCAGGGGCGGAAATGTTTTTCTGGGCTACTATAGGAACCCTGAAGATACCGAATCCACTTTGAAAGCTGGATGGTTGCATTCCGGAGATGTTGGAGAACTCGATTCCAAAGGCTTTCTGCGCATTACCGATCGAAAAAAAGACCTCATTATTACTGCAGGCGGAAAAAACATTGCTCCACAAAATATTGAAAATCAGCTCAAATTCAGTCCTTACATAAATGATGCTATTGTTATTGGTGACCGATTGAAATTCCTCTCGGCTTTGATCTTAATTGACGAGGAAAATGTTATTCAGTTTGCCCAAGACCGAAAAATACCCTTTACTACTTACGAAAGCTTGGCAACGAACCCCGAAATTATTCAACTCATATCCGAGCAGGTGGACGAGGTGAATAAATCGTTGGCACATGTTGAGACAATCAAGAAATTCACGATTGTGCCGAAAAAGTTGTACGAAGAGGACGGCGAAGTCACTCCGACTATGAAGGTGAAAAGGAAGTACATAAACGAAAAGTATGCAGATTTGATACGAGCCATGTATAAGTCTTAGCAATAGCAATAAAGATTAGTTATAACATAGCTTTACATGGTATGTCTTTAGTTATTTTCTGGCAACTTGTTTAGAAAAAATTGACATCCCTAGAATAAAACAATACAATTCGCGGACACTCGTCCGTGGAGTTGTAAAATGCTTCGTGTAATTGCTTCAGCAATACTGGTTCTTCTTACATGTTTCGCGGCAAACGGGGATTTGTTGTTGGATCCCACCAGATCGGATCCCGAATTAAAGCCGTTTCAGACATTACCTAATCAAAGTGCTGCGGGAAAGAAAAAGAGTGTAACATTTGAAATCCCGTGGCCTCCGGCCCTGGAATTTTCTCCGGCTCTGAAAGCACCCGAAGATCCATGTTTACCTCCTTTGTTCAAGGATTGGTCCGAGTATGCAGCGTACGAGAAGGGGGCGGGTTACGGAAATAACGGGATCCGGTACAGGATTGTAATAGATAAAACAAACTTTGATTTACGTTTTGAGGCAATCGGAAAAAATGATTCGGCGACCCTCGTGTATGATACGCATGTAGCTCTAGGAGATATCCATACCCCAACTCCGGAAGGAAATTTCTGGATCAATCATGTTTATTGTTATCCGGATGTGATGTATTTTGCCGCCGAATCTGCAGAACCAATTCCGGGACTTTATAATGGTTTTATGGCTCCAATTTTAGTGTGTGACAGTAACGGCAAGTGCCGGCGATATAGAGACCTAGGACTCCATGGTTATAAGTCAACTCCATTGACGAGAACCGTTTCCTCAAGACCTGGGACGTTCGGAGCTATCTCAGCCGGATGCATCCGAGTTCCGGATCCTTGTCGGTTAAAGGCAGCCATCATTAAACATGTAGGTATCGGACCCCTTAAGAGAAATGATCGGGGTTCTTATCACTGGCTGAACAAACCTGTTGAAGTTATCATTGCTTCCTCGTACCCGGAAATAGCGGAAAACACAAACTTCGCGTCCGCGGTGCAACAAGGTCTTGAACAGGTTCATGATGGAATCAAGAATATATTTGATATTTTTGGACGTTGATCGTTCACCGGCGGGCTAATAGATGAAAAGTTAGCGCATGGCGGTATGTTGTACCCTCAAATCGCTCAATTGGGGAAAATAAAAGCCAGCCACCGAAAAAAGAATATACAAACGATTACAAAGAGGGCCGTTACCAACCAACTCAGTATCTGACGCATGATAGCCTCCCGCTCATCTTCATAACACACATTCAATTTACCAATGTCTAACCACGCTTTCAAGCATGGTTTCAAATGAAAACGGCAGCCCTTAAGGCCGCCGCTCAGGTAGTATTTGGACCTAAATAAGAGGCCCTTAGTATTGAAACGACCTCTTTCCCCTGAATGGGGGGGTTATGGGGGAGGGAGGGTGTCCATCCAGGGAAGAGGTCAAAGCGTAAAAACGTTGGTTTTACCCGCCGTCCTTACAGGTATGGACTATAGGCGAACGTATTCGGAAAGTCAATAAAATACTTTAACTATATTCTTTAATCTATTAATATAACTAATAATATATTGCACAATAGTTTTTGTAGATACTTTGAAACAATCCGGTTTTGTTTGCGAATTAAGGATTGGAGATTACCGGTTTGGACATCGTTTAAAGCGATGAATTAATTGAAAATGTTATAGAATAGAATCATTCAACAAAATTGAGAGACACAGGTGAATCCGGAACAGCGGAACTTGGTTAATAGGTGTAATTCAGGTGACAAATCAGCATGGGAAGAGCTCTACTCGAAATACGCCCCTATGGTGAGAGCCGTTATTCGTAAGGTAAGTTCAACGGCGATTCCTGACCTGGAGGATATTTGCCAAGAGGTTTTCATTCAATTATTCCGGGCTCTTCAGAACTACGATGCCGCCAGGTCTTTGGAGACTTACATCCTGGAAATTGCGCGACGCGTTACAATCAGTCAGCTGAGAAGCAAGAACGCTCTTAAAAGGGGGGGGCTGGAGCACGGATACGAACTTGTGTCAGATGAAAAGATTAAGAGTGAAGGTGACAATCAGGAGGATGCTTTTTTGAAAGCGGAAGAGACCGGGAGGCTCCGAACTGCTTTTAATTACTTGTCGATAAATTGCAGAAAATTGCTTTCATTAAGATATGTCAGTGGCTTTTCGTACAAGGAAATCTCATCCCAATTAGCCGAAAAAGAAGTGACATTAAGAGTTAAAGTGCGCAGGTGTCTTTTGTCGTTGGAGGAAAAATTCGCCGAATTATCTATTCGGAAAGAGTTGGTGGAAGATGGGTTCACGAGAATCGGACTGTCCCGACGGTTGGGATAAGACGGGGCTGATCGATTTATTAGAGAATGAATTATCTGACGACGCTCGCAAACTGTGGGAGCAGCACATATCCGTATGTCCGGATTGTGCCGCTGAGCTCAAGTTATTACAAGAAATGCACTCCTTAATAGGCAGGAATCCTACAATTCTACACCCTACAATCGACGAGTTGTTCGAGTTTGAACAATCAGCGTCTCGCGACGAGTACATTATGTCTCATCTGGAACACTGCCCCGATTGTTCATCCATGAGTGCAATTGTCAGGGAAATGCTAAACACTGAATTCACTAGCGGAAAAGTTGGAGCGATGCCAAAAAGACTGCAGGATGAATTCCATAGTCGATTCACGAATTCCCGTACCAATCCAGAAGAAGCACCCTCAATACTTGGACGCATTAAGTCGTTTTTTCACATGCCGTATCGTTGGCCTGTTTTTGCCTTGGGAACTGGAGCAGCAATGTTGTTGATCGGAGCATTGCTGGTGAATGTTTTCGATCGTCACTTGGGCCAAATAACTGAATTGCAGGCATTAAAGCAGGTTGAAAAACCTCATGAGCCGCTCAGCTATCCACCCAGCGGTGTAGCTGCATCACGAATTGAAACCGAAAAACTCAATTCGGAAACGAGTACTCGAGCAGTGCCGGATTCCGCTGGAGCCTTGAATACTGCGCCTGAGCAAAAAAAGCTGCAATCACGAGACTCGCAGAAAGACATCGTTGCAAAACCCAAGGAGGATGCTTCAGGAGAGCGGTCACGTGAAGCTGGAAGTCCTCCTGCCGCCCGGTTCCCAGCGGAACAATATTCCGAACTATCAAGAAAGAAGAAACTAGAGCATTTGGGAAGCACGGATGAGCTCGATTCTGGGCAATCGGAAAAAATGCGTTATCGCCACGACCTTAAAGATCAAATGAATATGAGAGAACCTCGTGTGTCTGCAGGAAGAGTAGGGACAGGGTTCCGTGCGGCCGGAAAACCAGAACCGTCAAGAGCCGAGGTTCATGGAACTATTCTGGTTTCGATTATTTCCGAATTCAAAGAATTGAAATACGCCGGTCCTACAATAATTAACGGGTATCATATAGTCCCTTGGAGCCCATCCGAGAGAGACGGGACCCCTGACAAAGCTCAAGAGGATGCGACAAGCCAAGGCGATTTGACAATTACGTTGCAGGTACTTCCGCAAGGAGGAAAGTTCGCAATTCAGGGTCACAGCAGAGGAAGATTGCCCAAAAAAGATGACACGTTTGTGATTCAGGAAATCGACGAGCAGAATTTGCAGTCAGAAGTAGATGACGCGGTAATATCTATCGTGAAGCAATTGGCGGGACATTAGAACACGTGCACGCCGAAATTATCGGCAACTGTTCTCAGGATCATGTAAATACTTAATAGTGAGAGAACCCCGATAAAGGCCCAGGACAAAATATTCAAAGCGAGACCGTTCACGTTGCCTCTCATAATTGTTTTGTCATTCACGAGTGAAATCATAAATATCAGAACAATTGGCAGAACCATACCGTTTATAACTTGAGAGGCAAACATGATTGAAACGAGCGGTAAGCTGGGAATGAGGATCAACAAACCGGAGAAAAAAATCGTGAAGCAATAAAGGCTATAAAACTGAGGGGCTTCGGAAAATTTTTTGTCGAGGCTCGATTCCCATCCAAAAGCTTCACAAACCGTATATGCCGTGGATAAGGGCAAGATGGCGGCCGCGAACATAGATGCATTGAAAAGACCGAATGCAAACAACCAGGTACAAT
>CAZTJA010000114.1:0-9668 GCA_964613745.1 uncultured Syntrophaceae bacterium | reverse complement strand
GTAAGGTCCAATTAAAACCGCAAAGCCCAATAATGTCTTGTGCTACAACCGAAGGTCAGAAAAAGTCATCCGGCCGTTGGACGGGATCCACGCTGCTTGACCGCTCTGAAATTCGTGGCGATTCAATGAATCAGTCGTTCGTTCAATAACGAAAACACACAACAGTTGTCCCTACCAGCAACAAGCCCTCTATGTTTCTTGTAGGGGCGTCCCTTGCGGGCGCCCTTGCTTTGTAAGGTCCAATTAAAACCGCAAAGCCCAATAATGTCTTGTGCTACAACCGAAGGGTCAGAAAAAGTTATCCCGCCGAAGGGCGGGATCCACGCTGTTCCAAATTATCGACCTATCCAAAGACTCTATTATCACATGCCTCCCGGAAGAATCATCCCCTGCGAAATAAATATATTGGTGAAGTCGCTCCACATCTTAGTGGGATTAAGAAGCTCTTTGACCAGACGCTCAAAATCCGCAGCGCCTTTAATCGGCTTAACCGTGCTGTTGTGATGGTCTATTTCTGCAATTAGCTCCGGCTCCAGAGCCAAAATCATCTTGGCCAACTCATAAGGATCATTACCGGAATCCTGGAGCGCCGTCGGGTGGAATTCGAAATATATCTGATAACCCTCCGCGGAACTCAATGTCTCCTCAAGACCTGCAAACACCAACGGTTCACTGCCTTCAACATCTATTTTTATTACGAATCTCGATCGCTTATCAATTCCGCATTCGCTCAGCAAGTTGTCCATCCGTACACATTTGACCTGATAAGTTGCCGAGTCGCTGGATTTTTCCGATTCTCCTTTGCTCTTACTCATCGCCGAATATTTTGGATCCGCGTAGAAATTGCACATTACATTGTGATTGTCCGAAACGGCTGCATGTACGAGCTTGACCTTATTACCGAAACCGTTGAATTCAATCGATTTCTTTAGGCACGCAAACGTGTTGCGATTGGGTTCGATGGCTACCAAAGTCTCCAACATGTCCTGTTCGGCCAGCTTCGCCGCGGATAGCGAATAAGCTCCGTAGTTTGCGCCGATATCGAGAACCGCACAACCTGTATTTCTCCTGATCGAATCGACAAAAAGCGAGATTTGATGAGATTCCCATATCCAACCGTCTGAATTGACGTGAGTCAGAAATAGTTCAGTTGCCGTCTTATCGTCAGGGTTCAGAAAAACGGTATAATCTTTGAACCGCACACAGTTCTCCTCGGCCTCCATAAGCATCTTGATAAAAGGCGAACCGTAGCGATCCCGAAATTCCCAATTGAATAATTTGAGATATAGGGGAACGAGGGTTTCAGTAAATTCAGACATTGTATCTGTTCTCCTGCGCGTAATGTGCGTTCACCCGGCAATCAATTGTGGCAAACAACACTATAATGATCCCAACTCATCATCATATACAATTCCGATTTTTTAAGGAATCACTAAGTCAATGCGTTTCAGTCTATCGGTCTCCGAGATCTTCACCGATTTGGCGAAAAAATCCGCATCTCGGGAACTATTTTCTTTGTGAAACAACAAACAAATTAAAGTGGCACATCAAAATTCGGTAAACTGTTCTCCCAAATAATATGAATTCACAATTAACAACACAGCTTGAAGCTACTGAATATTAGCGATGTCGGTAAATTGACCCTTTAACGTTTTGAAAAAACTAAGAACGGTAAATTTAGGGTCTTGGGCCGTAATCGGTTCCAAGATAATCCTTTTTCAATTGAGTAATGATGTCGGGATCTGAGTCTCGATAGAACCAAATCTTAACTCAAAATTTAGTTTGCGCATGGCATCCTGAGCACCCGCTTATGGTGATGTCTGCTGTTTTCAATTTTTGCTCGGCTTTCAAATCTCAAGAACAAGAAAAACTTGAGGAATAAATGAATAACAAGAAGTTTACGTGTGCCGGCGTGTCATTGCTCATTGCAACGACTCTCCTGAGCGGTTGCAGTTCCATCGTTTTGTTCGATCCGAAAGGGCCGGTGGGGGAAGCGGAACGTTATCTCATCATCGCAGCCATAGGACTCATGCTCATCGTCGTCATTCCCGTCTACATTATGGCTGTCTGGTTTCCTTTAAAATACAGAGCGTCCAATTCCGGATCTCCATACATGCCCAAGTGGGGGCATTCCGGGCTCATCGAGTTTTTCATGTGGGCGGTTCCCTTTGCCATTGTCTTCGTGCTTTCGGTTTTGGCTTGGAAAACTACTCATTCATTGGATCCCTACAAGCCCATCGATTCGTCCAAAGCGCCCGTCAACGTAGAAGTCGTCTCTCTGGACTGGAAATGGCTCTTCATATACCCGAATCATAACATCGCAACAGTGAATGAATTGGTTTTTCCTGTGGATACTCCCGTAAGCTTTAAACTTACTTCCGATACGGTCATGAGTTCCTTTTTTATTCCACAATTGGGAAGCCAGATTTACACCATGGGGGGAATGCAGACGAAATTGCACCTTCTGGCTCATACCCCGGGTATTTACGCCGGTCAGAACCAGCAATTCAGCGGACGCGGCTATTCGGACATGCACTTTAAAACGCATGTTGTTTCCGCCGAAGACTTCGAATCCTGGGTCCAAAAGGTAAGGCAATCTGAAGTGAAGCTGGACACGGCATCGTACGACAAGATTGCCCACCCAAGTGTGGGCACTCCGATTACGTATTATGCTTCAGTACAGCCCGGCCTCTTCGTAGACGTGATTCGCAAGTTTGAACCGAACTGGGCCGAACATACCCAACACGCGAACAAAGACCACGTTTCCGGCCACAAATCACCGGATCATTCCGAGAAACCTTCCGATCATTCAGGAACGCATTCGACGGATCATTCAGGAACGCATTCGACCGACCACTCAGACACACATTCGACCGACCATTCGGAGGCACACTGATATGTTTGGGAAATTGACTCTATCCGCCATTCCATACCATGAACCCATTACGATTGCCGCGGTTGGGGGCGCAGTTCTCTTGGGAATAGCAATAATGGGGCTGGTGACCTACTACGGAAAATGGCCTTATGTCTATCGAGAATGGCTGACGAGCGTCGATCATAAGAATATAGGAATCATGTACATCATCCTCGCCCTGATAATGCTTCTCAGGGGTGTAGCGGATGCCGTTCTGATGCGTGCTCAGCAGGCAATTGCCGTAGGAGGTGCTTCTGGATTCCTAACGCCTGAACATTTCAATCAGATATTCAGTGCTCACGGCTCCATCATGATCATCTTTGTAGCAATGCCCTTTTTGACCGGGTTAATGAATATTGTAGTGCCTCAGCAAATCGGAGCCCGAGATGTGGCTTTTCCGTTCATGAATTCTCTCAGTTTTTGGCTGACCGTTGCCGGAGCGTTACTGATCATGGTTTCTCTTGGGGTCGGTGAATTTTCCCAGGCAGGATGGTCGGGATACGCACCGCTCACGCAAAAGGAATACAGTCCAGGAACCGGAGTGGATTACTGGATATGGAGCTTCCAGATTGCCGGGCTTGGCTCCACTTTGACCGGCATTAACTTTCTTGTGACCATCATCAAAATGCGAGCGCCCGGAATGACGGCCATGCGTATGCCCCTGTTCGTATGGAGCATCTTCTGCACAAACGTTCTTGTGGTCTGGGCATTTCCCGTTCTGACTGCGACACTCGGCATGCTGACGTTGGACCGATATCTGGACATGCATTTCTTCTCGAATGATTTCGGCGGCAACATGATGATGTATGCCAATCTCTTCTGGACGTGGGGACACCCCGAAGTCTATATCCTGATTCTCCCCGCCTTCGGAATATTCTCAGAAGTGGTGGCAACATTTTCCGGCAAAAGACTATTCGGCTACGCGTCAATGGTCTACGCCACCGCAGCCATCATGGTGTTGTCGTTTTCCGTTTGGGTACATCATTTCTTTACCATGGGAGCCAGCCCGAACGTGAATCTCTTTTTCGGCATTGCAACTATGGTCATAGCGGTCCCCACCGGAGTTAAGACTTTTAACTGGCTTTTCACAATGTATCGAGGCCGCATACGATTCACCACTCCCATGTATTGGACCCTTGGGTTCATAGTGACCTTCGTAGTGGGCGGGGCTACCGGAGTCCTTCTGGCCATTCCTCCCGCTGACTTCGTGCTACATAATAGCCTCTTTCTTGTCGCTCATTTCCATAATGTGATCATCGCCGGCGCATTGTTCGGATACTTTGCAGGCTACTATTACTGGTTCCCCAAGGTGTTCGGCTTCCGTTTGAAAGAGAATTGGGGCAGGCGAGCATTCTGGTGCTGGATTATCGGATTTTACCTTGCATTCATGCCGCTCTATATACTCGGTTTTATGGGTATGCCGCGGAGAATGGCCTATTACGCCAACCTGAGCTGGCATCCTTACTTACTGGTCGCAACGTTGGGCGCATTTTTAATACTCCTCGGCATCGCATTTCAAGGAATTCAATTGCTGATCAGCATCAAAGAACGGCGTGCCCTCCAGGATCCCACCGGCGACCCTTGGGACGGCCGAACTTTGGAGTGGCTCACATCTTCTCCTCCGGCAGTTTACAACTTCGCAAAACTTCCCGTGGTACATGAAATCGACGCTCTTGCCGACATGAAAGAAAAATGCGCCGAACTCCGCCCTAGCGGGCGGTTCAGCAGTATTGAGATGCCGAAAAACACGCCTCACGGCATCATAATCGGCGGATTTGCTTTAGTGTTCGGCTTTGCCATGATCTGGTACATTTGGTGGCTGGCTATCGCTGCAGCTCTCGGTATGATTTTTACTGCAATCGCCAGATCCATGGATGATGACATTCATTACATAATTCCCGCCGCTGAAGTAGAGCGTATGGAGAAGAATCGCCATCAACGCTTGGAAGCGATTTTGGAGTAAATAATCCCGATTTGACGACAAAGATTCACCGGAGATACTTATGGCCACTACAGACGCTTCATCACTTTACTTCGTCAAAGATGAAACTCTAGAACACCCGGACAACCTCTCCATTCAGGCGTTAGGTTTCTGGCTCTACCTGATGAGTGATCTCATAATATTTGGTACGTTGTTTGCCACATATGCCGTTCTGGGAGGAAACTTCGCCGGAGGCCCAACCGGAAAGGATTTGTTTCACTTACCCTTCGTGTTTGTTGAAACGCTGCTGCTTTTATTCAGTAGTTTCGCATTTGGTCTCGTCACAACCGGTATCCCTCAACAAAACAGAAATCGTGTCCTGACCGGACTTGCAATCACTTTCCTGCTTGGACTCTCTTTCGTTGCCATGGAAATATATGAGTTTCACTCCATGATTTCCAACGGACACGGGCCTTGGGTGAGTGCCTTTTTATCGAGTTATTTTACCCTCGTGGGGACGCATGGCATACACGTTACCTTCGGACTCGTTTGGATACTCACAATGCTTGTCCAGGTCGCGACCAAAGGTCTGAACCCACCGGTGCAGTCACGCCTTTTGAGATTGGGGATGTTCTGGCACTTCCTGGATATCGTATGGATCGGAATTTTCAGCGTAGTCTATCTACTTGGAGTCCTATAATGAGCCGCACACTCAGTGAACATACCGCCGGTCACAGGATAACAATGGGATCCTATGTAACCGGCTTCATTCTCTCAATCATTCTGACTGCGATTCCATTTGCCCTTGTTGCAATGGGGAGCTGGTCTCCTAAGCTCGTTCTTACCTCCATTTTCATTGCCGGAATCATTCAGATCCTGGTGCACCTCCACTATTTCCTCCATTTCAGGAGTTCACGAGATGCCGAGTGGAATCTGATGGCTCTCATATTCACCATATTGATCATGATTCTTTTCGTCGGCGGCGGCATTTGGGTAATGCAAAGTCTTCACCACAGAATGATGTGAGAATGACCGGAATCATCAAGAATTATCTTCTCCTTACCAAACCGTGGATCATACTGGGCAACCTGATTGCTACATCGGCCGGGTTCTTCTTTGCTTCCAAAGGCAATATTGATGCCCTGCTCCTTTCAACGATGCTTATCGGTATTTCACTAGTTATTGCTTCCGCATGCGTTTTCAACAACTGCATCGACCGACGAATCGACGCCAAAATGGTGCGAACCAAACATCGAGCCATTCCCAGCGGCATCATTTCTACAAATACGGCTCTCCTGTATGCTGCTACATTAGGCATCATCGGAGCTGTTTGGCTTTATGCAATGACTACGACTCTTGTGGTAGCCATTGCACTTGCCGGATGGGTAGCTTATGTCGGGATATATAGCCTGTACATGAAACGTAGATCCGTCTACAGCGCTCTTGTTGGAAGCCTTGCCGGAGCTGCACCGCCTTTAGCCGGCTATTGCACGGTTTCAGGATCTCTGGACGGCGAAGCGATCCTGCTCTTTTTGGTATTTAGTTTGTGGCAAATCCCTCATTGCTATGCCATTGCGGTGTTTCGTTTCGATGACTACACCGCCGCCGATGTTCCGGTGCTGCCGGTCCAACGTGGCATACTGGTTACAAGGCATCACACCATCTGCTATATCTTGGCCTTCACCGCTTCCATGCTGCTTCTCACGCTCTGTGGCTACACGGGTTACCTCACGTTGTCAATGGCAGCCCTTCTGGGAATTATATGGCTCTATCTCGCACTAGATGATCCACCGAAACCGGAACTCTGGGCGAAGAACGTGTATGTGTTCTCCATTGTGGCCATGCTGGTGCTCTGTTTCATGATCTCCATCGATTTTACGGCTCCAATTTCCGCCCGAATCTCCGCAATGCCTGCACCTTAATGTGATTACCCGCATCCATATGAAGTACATACTGATAATCAAGATAGTGAATTAAATAGAGATCAACAAAAGAGGAAATTACTATGGAACCCGAAATTGCTGCTGGACTAAGCTTTCTCTTCCCAGGTCTGGGTCAGATTTATAATCACGACTACGGCAGGGGAATACTATGGTTTGTTATAGGCCTATTCTTGTGGATTGCCACGGGCGGCTTGGTGGGATGGATCGCCAACGTCATATCGTCGTACACCGCATTCAGGCGGGCGGAAAGAACTTCATTGAATGTGATGGCTACTGAAACTCACTGATTTTGAGTCAGGTAGAATTCCTGTATAGTTGAACGCACATTTGTGGAATGGTAGGGCATTAATCGTCTTACCATTTCACGTCGGCACGATCATGTCCACATAGGAATTATTACCTGGCACCCCAGCATGAAATAAATCATCTGAAAAAAGAAGACTGCTACTTCGGAGAGTGTTTTCTGTAGTCGCATGACCCTATAGGTTTGATTCTTTAGCTTGATTTCTTAATCGGTCGATTTCATTTATGGCCTTTAATGCCAAAGGTAAAGACACATGGGGCTTAAGTGCAGTAATTTTTTGAGCCCGTGTCTGAACATCAGACCCACTGTTTCCATTATCTAAAGGCAAGGTTACGTATAGCGCTGTTGCCAGTCGCTCCAAATCCGCCACTCCTTTACCTTCCAAACATTTGGCCACAAAATTAATATGATTAGCGTATCTTTGCATAGTTTTTGCGTATCTTTTCTTAAGCTCTTCCGCATTTGTCGTGGGTCTCAAACTCGGTCCATATGGAATCGGTCTGGTTTCCAGTTTAAAGAGTTCATATGCACGTAAGTCCGTGATTTCATCGCGAAGATCAAATGAAAATGGACCGTGTTTATACAATATATAGGTGAATCCAAAAGGTACTAACAGAAGTTCCTGTAAAATGTACACGGCTTTCTGTATGTGCGTTTCCCCACACCAGCTTCCGTGCTCTCTCATTTTCTTAGTCAATTCAGCCAAGATGGCAGCTTTTTGAAGTCTCTTCATTATGTTTCTTCCTCCGGCTGAATAACTGATGTTATCTTCTGTCTGAGCCATTTCTTAGCATCCTCTTCCAACTCTCGTTCCACGAATACGCAGTCCACTGAGGCCAATGGTATTGACCCTAATACCTGAGAGACTGAGGTGGACGACATAACAACACCATCTTTGGCAATTACCGGGAAGTCATACACCTGACCTTTTTCAGTGTACCTATCATATTTTGTGTTCTCAGATCCAAATTTGTTTTTCAGAGCATAAAATACTTTTGCTCCCGCCTCCGGGTTGACCCGCAGATCATCCTTTGAGGGGGTGTAAAGCCGCTTAAAATGGTTGTGAAACACTATTCGCTGAGCATGATTGTGGCCCTTTGCAGAAGGATCATCGGCTGCTTTAAGAAATGCTGAGCTTACCTCATTATCTGTAAGAGCTAAGTGACCTTTGACAATCGTCGGAAACGTTTTTTCATTTAACCATTGCCTCAGGAAATCTCGCAAATGAATGTCGTAAATACGACGTACAGGATGTAAATAGACTTGAGAGTACATGAAATACCTTGCGAGCAGTAATGCTTCCGCAGATTGAAGTCCTCCTTCCTCCACCCCTAATGATGGTTCCCTGGGGAGGTCCGAATCTGATTCTGATTCATCCGAAAGCGGTGAAGGTAAGATGCGGATGGTTTCTATTAGCCGGTAGTGATCAAAACGCCCGTATGCCACACCGATGTGATGCGAATCCCGAAGAAGATAATCCATGCGATCTACACCAAGAGCATCGCCAACAATGATCTCTGCCAGAATTGCCTCCCAGCTGCTAAATGCAACATCAGGCATTTTTTTGGGACCAATAGCTATCTTGGTCAAATCTTCAGTCCGCAGGGGCGGAGTAATGCCGTTCCAAATCTCCTGCATTTCAGGATCGCTGATAATCTGCTGAGTCAGACGCTCATGATCCCAACCCGTTGGCAACAGTTCTCTTTCTGCAGTGTGGGAAAAGGGTAAGTGACCAAGATCATGACAAAGCGCAGCCATTCTGAGGACCCTTCGCCAATATGCCTTCTTCATTTGATCGTCTATTTCCGGAAGCTGATTCCTTATTTCGTCCGTAATTTTTTCTGCCCGCGTTACAACATCAAATACTCTCGAAGCCAGCTCCATCACTCCTAGTGAGTGCTCAAAGCGCCTATGCGTTGCACCCGGATACAACAAATAAGTCATTCCAAGCTGGTGTATGTGACGCAGGCGCTGAAAAGGTCGCGAATCCAAAACATCTCTTTCAGCAGAATCCAATCGCACAAAAACGTGGATCGGGTCGCGAATTTCATGACTTTGTTTGGCCAAATCAAACCTCAATGACATACGTAATTAGATCATTCCATCACACGTCTAGCATTTCAATCATATTCGGGAAATTGTCGTACTTTTGGATATTCCGGATTTAGAGAAATGTTTTGTAACAGGAGCCCGGGCGATTGGCAAATGTCAGGAACATGTTTGATTTGATTGAATGTAGTTGTAACTATTAAAGATCGCAAAATTTAGGCCGGCATCCTGGAGAAGAGTCGTCGGATCTTGATAACTCATTAAACTCTCATATCACAAAATTCGGAAGTCTCGTGCACCAATAATAAGCGCAAGCAAGTCATATAATATCATAGTTCAGCAGAACAAAAGGAAATCGCCCCGCATTATGTAGATGTTGCCGGAAAAGAGTGGGACTATTCCCCAGTAATTCTGGAGAGTTATTCGATTCATTCACCTATTTGTTCATTATCATAGGTGAGCACACTTGCATAAGGAGTCCCCTACTTCCCGGCTTGCCTCGATGCAGGAAACGCAAGCGCTTCAACTAATACGTAT
>CAZTJA010000113.1:8191-9833 GCA_964613745.1 uncultured Syntrophaceae bacterium | reverse complement strand
TGCCAAAAGCGCAAGTGCAGTTTCGTATTCCGCTTGGTAATTGAACTCAATCTCAATTTCACGCTTACCGATGATTTTTATACACTTAATCAGAATTGCCACAGTCTTGCGGTCGATAACATCAAGGTTAGCAAATTGTTTGAAATGCTCCATCCACGCAAGCCTTTCGTGCTTGCAGGATAACGCATCGTCGATTTCACGGGGAAGCCGCTCGCTTGCGGCAATAAGAACGTCCGCATCGTCGGTATACTTGGCTTTAAGTGCTTTGTACTCATCTTTGGAGAGGTTGCCGCTTATCATATTCTCATACAATCCGGCTTTGAACTCACGGATTTTTTCAAGCCGTCGTTCGTTTTCGTTGAGCTGCTCTGTCAGTTTATCAGCAAGCTCACGTCCTATTCTGTCCGAATCAAGATTAGCGATAAGTGTTTCAAGCGACGCGATATTGGCGATGTGTGCCTTTACGCTGTCGAGGACACATGATATTAACTCGTTTTCTTTCATCATTACTGAACGGGTACAACCGCCTTTTTTCGTCGTGGGACACCAGTAATTGTAATAGCGTTTGCCGTTACCCGGCGCAGACTTCCGTATCATACGGTTGCCGCAACAACCGCAAATTAACAAACCGGAGAACACATACACCTTATCATCTGTCGGTGAAGTACGGGTATCAAGCCGCATAAGCCGCTGTACAAGCTCGAAGTTTGCCTTTGAAATAATAGCTTCATGAGCGTTTTCATGCCTGTGCCATTCTGCTTCGGGTTTGAGCTGTAAATCCTTCAGCTTGTAGTTAGGCGTCCCAGTTTTGCCTTGTATAAGCGTTCCTGTATAGGTTTCGTCCTGTAAAATTCTGATAATCGTATGGGGCGACCACTTAGCGTCGTCCTTGTCGCAATAATTACCGGTAGGGTGCGGAAGTCCTCTGTCTTTTTTATACTGGTACGGTGAAAGCACACCAAGAGCGTTCAAACTGTCTGCGATTCGTGCGGCGCTGTAACCACCAAGCTTCATCGTGAAGATGTCGCGGACGATTTTAGAAGCATATTCGTCAAGTTCAAGTTTGTTTTTGTTTTTTTCCGACTTCCTGTATCCGTAAACGCAACACGCACCGACGAAATCACCGCCTGCTCTTTTGATGTTTAGTGCAGAGCGTGTCTTGATTGAAATATCACGGCAATAAGCGTCGTTTATGATGCTTTTCAAACTGACCGAAATGTCGTCACCGCTGTCATTAAGCGTATCGATGTTATCGTTTATTGCGACGAAACGAACACCATAGGCGGGAAATATACGACGCAGATACCGTCCTGTTTCAATGTACTCGCGGCCGAGGCGCGACAAATCCTTGCAGATACAACAATTTACACGACCTGCTTCGATTTCTTCCATCATTTCCTTGAACGCAGGACGGTCAAACAAAATACCCGACCAGCCATCGTCCACTTTTTCGGCTACAACTTCAATCTCCGGGTGATTTTTTAGCCACTCGTTGATGAGTTTTCGTTGGTTCACAACGCTATCCGACTCGCTTGCGCCACCTTTAGTGGCGTTTTTATCATCTGCACTCGAAAGCCTGATGTATATGATTGCTTTATATTTTATTGGTTGCATAATGCCACTCCTTATTATCATTCTCAGA
>CAZTJA010000113.1:0-8087 GCA_964613745.1 uncultured Syntrophaceae bacterium | reverse complement strand
TATCCTTTCAAGACAATCTTCTAAGCTAACACCGTTTTCGGCGTACTTCACGCTGACGGTAAATTCCCCGCACTTGAAGTGGTATGGGTCTTTAATTTGCCGAATATACTCAGTGATTCGCTCCAGTTTAGGTAGGTTTGCGTCCACATGAACACTGCGAATGTCCACCAATTCGTCGGTTGCTATACCTATATTCATACAGTTTACCTCCTTAGACAGCCCGACCTTTTTTCAAGTTGAAAAAAGGTCGGGGTTGTAACTATCAAAATAATCTTACTTTATATGTTTATGGTCGTTTGCTTGTCTAAAATGCCAAATTTTGTCGCCTGTCCCCGTTATCAGAGAGAACAAAACCTTTTTTCAAGTTGATAAAAGGTAGGGGTAAAATACTTAATTCCAGTATTCGAGCGGTTTAACTGACCGCAGAAAATTTTCTGTTTCTGATATATCGCAACTAACGGAACAATTCGGCAGAGCATTTAATACACATCTCCGATATGAGCCACGTTTATTTACACGGCTGTCAAGTATGGCGACTACACCTGTGTCTGTTTCTGTGCGTATGAGCCTCCCAAAACCTTGTTTTAGCTTGATAAGCATTTCGGGTATGATTACGCCGTCGAGGTATGAGCGAAAATCCGGGTAAAGTGTACGCTCAAATTCGCTAATAGCATCCGGCTGCTGAAATGGGAGTTTCGCAATGATAAGCATTGATAGCAGGTCACCGGGAATATCAATTCCTTGCCATAAACTCCCCGACGCCATCAAAACTCCATTGTCGCTTTTCTTAAATTGCTCAATAGCACTTGATGTACTACGTTCCAACTTAAACAGAGGGAACGGCAGCTTACGTTTTTCAAGTTCGCTATAAACAATTCCCATCACATAATAGCTTGTGAATAAAACCGCAGCATGTCCGTTGGACATGCGGATTAGTCGCTCTATCTCATCTGTTAAAGCTGAAAGATACGTCTTGTTCGACTGTTCCGGGAACGGCATGTGTTCAGGAATGTACAACATACAGTTGTGCTTGTAGTCATAGGGTGATGGCTGTGTGGTTTCGTAAATACGCTTAACTCCGGTCAATCCAAGTGATTGCTTTAATGCGTTGAAATCGCCCCCGACAGATAACGTACCCGATGTAAGCATTGTAGGAACGCCACGTTTCCAGAGGTCGGAGAAGATAATTTCATTCATATTTTTTGGAAGCGAGCAAAGCGATGAGGAGCCTTTTGCATTTGATTCAAACCACCTGATATTTCCGCTACTGTTTGAAATAATGGTTATGAGTTTTGCAAGCAGTTCCAATTCCCATAACAAGGAGTTTCTGCGTTTTTCATCTTGTTTGTTTTTGAATGGATAAGCCTTTCTCAAAACATAGTGTAGTTCGCTTGCCATATTGCGTATATTGGTCAAATATCGGTCACACTCTGTTCCGATTTCGTTCTTTGCGAATAACCTCTTGTTTTGACCGCTTAGCTTTTCAGCAAGCCTTTGGGCTATGTCACGAGTGTCACGCCAATCTTCTGTATTTATAGTTGTGTATGGCGAAAAGTTCAAACCAAGTACAGCTTTGGATATGCCATGAACAGCTTCACTGTCAAATGACGTTCCATATATGGAACGTGCTGCTTGCAAGATTTCGTGGGCTTCATCAAACACTATCATTTGATAAGGCGGTAGTACCGATTTGCTTTCCTCTGCTCGGTATTTTGCATCTGCCAATAACAGATTGTGGTTGCAGATGAGAATGTCCGCTTCTTCCTTTTTGACAGATTCCCGAAAATCCTTAAAACGGCAACTCTCGGTGTATGGACAGTTTTGGTAGCATTTCCCCGGTACGCATATTTTTTTCTTGACATGTGCTGTTAGTCCCGCAACTTCCGCAAGGTCAATAATACGTCCATCAAGAGTAAGGTGTTCAAGAATTCTTGCTATGTCGGACTTTTTCTCAAATGGGAGATATGTCCGCAGATTGTATTCGCATATGTAATGCGACTTGCCTTTAACCAATACAGCTTTAATAGGTTTACTAATAACGCCGTTTTCAAGGAGTATTCGTGATATTTCAGGGATAGCATCTTTTAGAATAGCCCTTTGCAAGGCTATTGAGGCTGTACTAACAATAACCGGCATACGCTTCCATTCAACCATGCTCATCTCAGGAAAATATGCTGTGTTCCAATGCTCATTTAGACGGCTTCGCTTAACAAGAGCCGCTATTATAATGTAGGCAAGCGTTTTTCCGATTCCGACTGCCGCTTCTGCAAGGAGCGTTCCGCGCGCCGCCATTGTATCGAGTAATTTTTCTGCAAGCTGTAACTGTCCGTTACGAACAACGTAGCCATAATGCGGCAGAATTTTATTGAACACTTCATACATAACCTTGCGGATTTTTTCAATACGAATTGGAGTATCACCATCAATCTCAATACGTCCTCTACCGGCTATTTTTGAAGTACATAGCTTGCGGAGTATAGCTGTTTTATCTGAGTGGGTGTGTTTCAATGGTGTTCGTTTACGGTCAATCAATACCGATTTACCGCTGTGAATGTTGTATGCGGTGTATTCGTATTTGCAATCGTTGATTGCTTTTTCAAATACAGCACACTCGAATGCTTGAAATGCAAAACCCTCTTTACCTATGAACACTTCGGGGCAATCGAATGTGATTTCGGAGAGTAGGCTCTCCGGTGTTTGTTTGATTTCTGTCGGCATAAAAAGCCTCCTCTTTTGCTCGACGGCTCTATGGTGGGCTGTCACCGTAGCCACAGCCCATGAACAACCGTCGAACGGTTAGTAATGTTAGTAATAATTTTTTTATTGCATAACACCTTTTCGATTGCGCCTTCAGCCTCTTTCAGCTTTCACACGCAACCTACGCTCGTTCTGCATCGCGCACCCCGTTACCAGCCAGCGTTATGGGGAAGTCATTCCGGCGCATCACCGTTTTTCCTTACAGTTCCTACTATTGCAGAAACCGTGGGAAACGCTCTGCTCTTAGGCGTCCTTGCGATTGGTGACGCGCCTGTGACTTGGTGTTGGTGGTTTATGACGAGCGGTTGCCCGTGTTTGTCAAGGTACAGTGAGGGAAGAAAAGACCCCTCTACTTTTCTTCTTATCAATCCGGGGTTGGTGGCTCGATTTTTATTGAAAATTTTTCAAAATATTTTTGAGAGAAAATAAAGCACGTTCGTAAAGCCGTTTTACCACGCTTCTGCTCAATCCACTTTTAGAGGAATAAGCACGTTGCGAGAGCTTGTCCCAAAAGATAGCTTTAATGACAGCCTGTTCATCTTGCGGGAGCCGATTAAGTGCTGTATGTAACGCTGTGTCAAGTTCTTCGCTTATCAAATTGAATACAATGTCTGCGTTCGGGTCGGCAAAACCAAATTCTCCGCCGTGCGCATCGCTTCCGTCATATTCGTCCTCCATAAATCGTTCAAGACTAAGCGGAACGTGGTATTCGCGAGGGTTAGGGCAGCGATTGCAGTCCGGGGCTTTGCAATAGTTGCGTATACAGCAATTCGCCCGATTACCCGCCGTCCAGCCGTTACGCGGACAATTACCGCACTTCGCTACGACCGGTTTGCCGTCCTTATCGCGTATAATGCTTCCGCATTCATCGTGCTGATAACGGCACAAACTCCCTTTTGTGTTTCTACAACGACTGTTCACGGCGAAGTCACGGTTCTCTACATTTTCTGCTTGGCGACAAGTACGGATTGTTTCCAGATTTTCTGAGGTTGGTAACAGGGCGAGGTGCGTACCGCCTTGTTTGTAATAGAGGTAGCCGTCCTCTCTGTTGAGAGTTTCGTAAAACTCCTTGTGGTTGATTGTCTTAAATGTTCCGTTACTGTTTTGAATTTGGAATGTTGACATTGTTTTTTCCTTTCCGCGCTTATTGGCGTAATGAATTTTTGATAGATTTTGGTGAATGGAATATTCGCTAAAGTTAATAAAATGTATTGATATTCCGAGAAAAATGGCGTATAATGGAAAGGGTTGGGATATGTTGTCGCCTGTCGTTGTCGAAAACTGGCTATAGTTGAGTAGTTACACAACCAAAGACAATAAAAAAACCACCAGTAAACCCTTGATTTAAGGGTACTGATGGTGTCTTGGACAACCTATAAGCTGTAACTTGGTTTTAATTTGCGAACTTGGATTTTACTTGGAGGGATAAAAAATGACGTTATGTTTTGGTACTTTTGCTAAAATATTGAATAGCTGTAAACCGAGCAAAAAAAATCCTACGCAACGCAATTTAATTAATGCGATGCTGTCGTCTGTTTATCCCCTCTATGTCAGCGCCGGAATACAAGATACAGATTCAACTAAATTGTTGAATTGCACACAACCTGTTTCTCCGAGCGTACGTGATGCCGCTCGAAAAATGATAGCGGATGGCAAGTTGCAAGAAGTAGTATCGAATTTTAATAATAATGTCATAAAGCCTAATTTCATTAAAACTGATGAGAGAACCAAGAAAATCATTGTTTTAGCTATAAAAGATATAATCCAGCGTGACACGATTGGGTATGATGTAGTTGTTGATGTTGTCAATGGCATAACTAAAAAAGCCCTGCTAAATGAACAGGGCGATTTTGAGTTTGTTGACTTTTTGACAGGAATATTTTTATACACTATTACAGCGGTAGATAATGATATTAACAAAAATGCCAAGGTCGAATCTGACGTGGCTGAGGTAAGAACAATAACTGATGAATATATTTTTAGTTTTATAAAAATTATAGATGCTGAGGAAAAAGACACTTCGGAATCAAAAGATTATGAACAAACAATTCCTGATGCCCAAAATCGTTTTGCTCCAAGCCATAAGATAAACGAACAATTTCTGGTTGAAGCAAGCTCTGAATTGACACCTGTTCTTACGGTAGGAATTGATGTAAATGAATTGCTTGAGGAAGTAGAAAACAAATGCCGTATACCGGGGTGCAATGTGCGTATTCGATATTATGAATCAGGGCAAACACGTCACCATTATAAAATTGTTAAAATATTTAACCAAAATAACGCATCAATAATTGGCAACCCTGTAAATGCGTCATATCTTGCACTTTGCATCGAACATGGCAGTATGTACGAAAATCCTACCGAAGAACAAGCTAAAATGTTACAAGAGATTAAGTCACGTTGGAAAAAACGCCGTGCTGTTCGCGACCGGCTTGATAAACTCGATTTAGATGCTGAAGTGCGACATCTTTTGATGAAATTTGACTTAGAGAGAAGGAATACACCGCGCAGTCGCGATTACACTATAGTTAAAACCGAAGAAAAAATAGCAGACACCAAGTCGGCACTTTATGAGGAAATTAATGAGTATGTCGCACTTCATTTTAAATCAATCGGTGGGGTCATTAAGAGCTTAGAACGAGAAATGAGTGGATTTTCTGCTAATTCATTCGGAGCACAGATTACTTTGGCATTTGAAAGTATAAATCGAGCTGATTATTCGCAAGGAGAAATATTCGATAAATTATCTGATTGGTTGAAAGAAAAAACCGATTCTACAGACACCACTATCTGCCGCATAGTTATTGCTTATTATGTAAGGCTGTGTAACGTATTTAAACCGTTAAAACAGTGCAAGGAGGTAGACAATGAACCTTCCGAGTAAAAACGTTTCGTATAGTGAAAGTGTGTTATCAAAGTTTCCTGTTGTATTGCGTTCATTGAAGAATAAGGGATTAACTGCAACAGAACTATATAACGTTGTTGCTGATAAAGTGAGCGATATTGCAGAATTCGTTAATATACTTGATTGCCTGTATGCCCTTGGTAAGATAAATATCAAAAACGGAAAGGTGGTGCTGTATTTTGTTGATAAAACTTAAATGTTCGGATTTTAAAGATAAAAACGGCAAACCACGTCCTTTCGTGTTTTTTACCAAAGGTCTTAATGCTGTTACAGGGCATCTTGGTTCGAGCGGCTCAGTTGGAAAATCCACTTTTTTAATGGTTATAGACTTTGTTTTCGGCGGCGATGATTACATTAAAAAATTAAAAGACATAATTCATAAATATGTGCCGTTTCACTGTATTACATTCACTTTTGAGTTTGGCAATGAGCAGTATCATTTTATGCGTTCCACTCAAGAAAGCGAAAGCGTTTATATATATGATGAAAATCACGCTCCTAAAGAACCAAAGCCGTGGACTATCCAAAAATTCCGCGACTGGTTGTTTGCTATGTATTCCTTACCGACCGATAACCCTGAAATGAGAGAACATATAAGCCGCTTTTTTCGTGTTTACCATCGAGGAAATACAAATGAAAAACGCCCCCTTTCTTTTACGAGTGGAGGCAAAACCGAAGCCATAGATTGCATACTTCAATTATTAGGTGAACCATCATTTGTATATGAGAAAAGTGAATTAAACAAAAGCAAAGAGCGATTGCGCGTGTATAACAAAGCGACAGCATTTAATTTTATACCCGGTGGCGTGACCGCAGACGATGTAGCTTACAACAAAGAAGAGATACGAAGACTTCAAGAGGAATTAACGAAACTTATTGACCGTGAGCCGTCACAGCTTGAGGCATTGAATATTGCTCGTGACAACGAACGTGCCCTTGCCGGATTGCGAAGCAAATTATCGTTTGCAAGACAACGCCGCGGACAAATTGAATCAGAAATAACTGTAATCAAGCGCAACGCAGAGTTTCAGCGAAACGAGCATTTTGCTAACTCGTTTGAGGATTTATTGGAGTTTTTCCCAAACGTAAATCTTCCGCTGATTACAGAAATAGAAGCATTTCATTATAAACTGGCTGGAATGTTATTAGAAGAATTTGAAGTAGCGAAGAACCGACTTGAAGAAATGTTTGCCATTGCTAACGGAGAAATCTCCAATATAGAAGCTCAAATAACCGAGCTTGGCAAAAAGGACAAGGTGGCTGAGGATTTTGCACGGAATTATTATGCTATACAAACCGATATTGACCGCTTGAAAAAACAAAACGGGGCATTTGAACTGTTTCTTGACCTTGAAAATACAGTTAAAGCACAAACAGAACGATTGAAGTTGATTGAAGAACAAAAACAAGCTGTACTGTGCGAGGTGTCGAATAAAATTACAGATGAGATGTGGAGGATAAATGAAATTCTTTGCGGCGATAAGTTATCTGCACCGAGCATACGGTTTAATTCACTTACAAACTATACATTTAATACATTTCAAGACGGCGGTACGAGTGCATCATATCGTGGATTAGCTATTTTTGATTTAGCTGTTCTTTCGTTGACAAAGCTCCCGGCAATAGCTCATGACTTTGTTATGCTAAGTCAGATTGAATTATCTCACCGCGAAAACATTTTTAAATATTATTCAAAACTAATGGACAAACAGGTCTTTATTGCTTTGGATGAAATTGAAACATACACTGAACCTATTAAAACATTACTGGAAAAATCCACGGTTCTAACGTTGACAGGCATAGATGAAGATGTGCTGTTTGGAAAGTCTTGGAACTCGAAAGAAGAACAAATTCACGTTCAAATGACATTGTTTGACACCGAAACCACAGAAGGAATTGACGATAGTGAAGCAGAAAATGAAGAAGATAACGAAACCGCTGACGAATAATAACAACGGATACTCGTCAAGCATATTGGCGAAATGGAGGATAGTATTATGGCGGTAAGTTACAAGAAATTGTGGCATTTATTAATCGACAAGGATATGAAAAAACAAGATTTGCGAAAGATGTCCGGAATTGCACCAGCTTCACTTGCGAAGCTATCGAAGGGGGATACGGTAACAACCGAAACGCTCGAAAAGATATGTAAGGCGTTAAATTGCGATATTGCGGATATTATGGAAATTGTACCGGATAATGATAACGGTGGACAATGAGCTAAATTGCAATGTTCAACAAATAAGTTATTAAATTAATCTGTAAGGCGGGAAAAAATATGAATGAATTAACTTCAAATTTGCTAATAAGTAAAATTAACTCCGTGTTGCAGAACAAACACGGCTGTACGGTCAATATAATTAACGACAAACTCACCTTGTCGGTATTTTCCCTGCTTAAAGATAACCTCCAAAATGTAAGAGAG
>CAZTJA010000112.1:8623-9976 GCA_964613745.1 uncultured Syntrophaceae bacterium | reverse complement strand
CAGGACGAGGCTGGATGAAAAAGAGATTGATTGCGGCTTTTCGCAGAAACGAAATAGTCGTCGTGACAACCATAATCGGTTTTGTATTTGTTTCTGCAATGGCTGTTGTTGCATTTACGCTCAAGAATTCGATTTCTACTCCACCATATGAAACTCTGAGCGATAGTGACCTGAAACGTGTCTTCGCCACAGGGTATCTCAGATTCAGGGAAGATGACGGAACTTCTTATTTAAAGATAGAACTGCATAACGGAACTCTTTGGTGGATTAAAAAGCTCGAATTTGAATTCGACGGAGTAAAGTACTCTCTCAAAGAAAGCGATGCGTTTCGCCCTTTGCACTTCGGCGCTGTCCGGTGTCCATTGAAGAAGAAGCCCGCAAAATCCGATCAAATTGAATATGATCTTCAGGTTCTTAAAGCGTCAGGCTACCCTCCTGCAGAGATAGAGTGGGAAAAGACAGTTAACAAAATTGCGGGAGAAGCTAAGGGTTCTCCGAGGCGAAATTAATACGAGATATGTGTCTGAATTATTGATCAAATAATATTAGGTGTCGTTCAACGGAAATTTCGCATCATAATAAGAACTCCAATACTTGTAAGCTTCTCTCAATGAATGTTCGTCATTGTTAATAAGTTGGTATCGGCATATAATTAGCGAATCACAATGAGTACAAACGCTTTACCACAGTCAATACATGGGAGGGAATTATGCAGGTCCCGTCCGGCATTTCACAATCCGAATATCAAAGAGCAATGGACATTGGGCGTCCGCCCAACGTCGTAAAACTATTTCCTAATTCAAAGGCATTTCTCGTCAGCGGTAAAGTTATCGATAGAGCCATGCTGGCCAAAGGCAATGCCATGGCCATAGCGGCAAGTGTCAGAAATTCGTTTGTTGCAAGAGGAGCCCTTCGAGCAGCACAGCGAGCTAATGCGGCAATACTAATCGAAATCGCGAAATCGGAAGGCGGCGCTGATGCCTATTGCGATGTTAGTCTCTGGAATATGGCGCGATTAGTTGATTCGATTTGCAACGAGCTCGGTATTACCGTGCCCGTAGCCATTCATGCGGATCACTATGGTATAAAAAAAGAAAAAGACATTGAGTCGGCTGAAACGGAAATACCGAGCCTTTTTGATGCCGGAATTACCTCCATAGCTATCGATGCATCGCATTTGCCGGATGCTGAGAACCTTCTCACAAACATCCACTTGAACAATTACTTTCCAAAATGGTCCGGTTACGAAACCGAAGTTGGAGAAATAAAGGGAAAAGAAGGATTGTCAACGGTTGAAGAGGCTCTTTTCTTGGTTCAGGGCCTGAATGCAAACAACATCTTTCCTGATTGGAT
>CAZTJA010000112.1:0-8523 GCA_964613745.1 uncultured Syntrophaceae bacterium | reverse complement strand
TAGTCAATGAATACGGCAATGCACAACTTGATGAAAACGGCAATTTTGTGAAATTGAGCGACCTCGGTCCATCCGACAAAATGTGGGGGCAGATGGTCAAGTATGCCGAAGAGAAGGGTTGGAAAAAAGGTGACTACAAGAAGCTGAACCGACCTTTTGAAAATCGCTTGCTTGGTCTTGATGCGAAGGAACGCGAGCGAATGGTCAAAGGGGTTGAAGATTTTATCTATCTCTTAATTACTGAGGTCTTCAACGGAGCCGACACGGCCGGATTGGCAATAGATGCGATTCTGAAGGCCGGTTCCCATGATCTTGGCCCAAAAGCTACGAGAATAGAAGACCCTTCTGAATGGACCAGAGAAAATATCCTGAAAAAGGCTGAGGGTATGTCGACCGACAAAGGCCCAGCCGGCAATTTCGACGACTAGAAATTAGGGAGGCTTTGTGCCTCCCTCCACCCTTCTATTTCCACTCCGTACATATTAAAATCGATCAACACTTCGTTTTGGGTGTCAAATGGCGTAGGCTTGCACAACAGCCCAATTGAGCAATTTCGGAATTCGATATGCAACTTACAATTCTTGGAAGCGGCACAATAGCCCCCTCCGTGGACAGGAATCCATCCGGCATGGTCTTGCGGACCCAAGATTTGATCATCCTGATTGATTTGGGTCCGGGAACATTACGGCGATTATGTGAGGCAAAGATCGATTGGAAACTGATCGATATAGTTTTAATTACTCACTTTCATCCGGATCACGTTTCAGATTTGGTCCCATTTCTTTTTGCCTCAAACTATGCATATGAAAACCCAAGATTGGAACCATTTCATACCGTCGGGCCCAGAGGATTAGAACATTTTTTTGAAATCATGGTCAGTGCTTACGGTCATTGGATAATTCCTTCAGGAAATCGAAGAATCGGGCACGAGTTGGACGAAAAAGCTCTTGATTCGTTACAGATTAGTTCGCTTCTGATCCGATCGGCTCCTTCGAATCATTCCAATCCAAGTTTGTCGTATCGTTTGGAAGCAGAGAACAAAAGTCTCGCCGTATCCGGAGACACTGATCATTCGGATTTCTTGATCGAAATTGCGTCAGGTGCAGACGCATTTGTCTGTGAGACTTCTTTCCCGGACGGTATGAAAAGAGAAGGTCACCTCACCCCGTCTGAAGCAGCTAAGATTGCCCAGAAAGCCGGAGTCAAGAAGCTCATTTTGACACATTTTTATCCGGCGGCTCACGAAACCGATGTAGTTAACCAGGCATCAAGATTTTTTAGTGGAGAAATAATCAAGGCCCAGGATCTCATGGTAATAAAACTCTAATGGACTTTTGAACTTACCGCTTGTAAGCTTAAATGTTCAAAACGGGAAAGATCACTATACAATGAAGTCGGTTTTTACAGGCATAGCAGGAAAATTCGCTTTTTATGGACTATTTCTTATTCCCCTTGTACTGATTCTAGAAATACCCGTCTTTCTAGCAGGAGCTGGGTTGGGTGCTCTGGTAGTATTTTCAAAGGACCTGCCGGAAATCCCTGAGATGGCATCGTACCAACCGAGGACTGTTTCCACTTTTTATTCTGATGACGGCACTGTTATCGGCATTTTCTATAAACAAAAACGCTTTGTGGTTGAACTCGAACAAATACCGCAGCACGTGATTGATGCTTTTCTGGCTGCTGAAGATGCCCGTTACTTTGAACACAACGGTATAGACTGGATTCGGATAGCAGGTGCAGCACTTCGCAATATTAAAGCAGGCCGGATAACGCAAGGCGGAAGCACAATCACAATGCAAGTGACTCGTAATTTCATGCTGAGCAGAGAGAGGCGGGCTTCACGCAAAATAAAAGAAGTTGTTTTGGCGGGCAAGCTGGAAAAGGCTTGGGGCAAAGAGAAAATTCTTCACGTGTATCTCAACGAGATCTATTTGGGAGAAGGTTGTTACGGCATAGAAGCCGCTGCAAGAGGCTATTTCGATAAACCGGTAGAACACCTTAGCGTCTCAGAGGCAGCATTGCTGGCCGGGTTGGTTGCCGGTCCCGCTCGATTCAATCCTTTCAAGAGCGAGGAGCTGGCACGTCAAAAGCAAGTGACGGTTTTGCAGCGTATGGAAAAAGCCGGTTTCATTAATCATGACCAATACGAAGCTGCCAAGAACCACTCTTTGCAATTCAGGAAAGAGCAGGTGAGACCATTCGACATCGTTCCGGACTTTTCGGAAGCGGTACGAAGATATGTGATTAAGAAATACGGTGAAGACAAACTGTACAATGAAGGCCTGAAAGTCTTTACGACTGTGAGAATCGACTATCAGAAACACGCTGCCGAATCTATGGAGAAGGGTCTGGAGGAAATTAAGAAGCGCCAAAAGACTCCGGCAATCCTTAACACTGTCCCGCAAGCGGAAATCAAAGAAATATTACAAAAACGAAGCATTTCCGATTTGCAAGAGGGAAAATTATACGAAGGTGTAGTAACCAAAGCTTATAAAAAGGGAAAAGACTTTGTAATGGAAGTCGGGCTTAGTAAGGCCGTCAATGGACAAGTTTATATCGATCTTGCCCTTGCACCGCATTTCAAGGTCGGAAATGTGCTTGCGTTGCGGTTCATGAAATTCTCACAGGATACTCCAATCTTTGAGCTGGACAATGATGCAAAATTGCAGGGAGCACTGGTTTCCATTGAAAACCGTACAGGTTATGTAAGAGCACTCATCGGTGGAGCGTCATCCGATCATTTTCAGTTCAATCGAGCAACTCAAGCAAAGCGCCAACCCGGCAGTTCTTTTAAACCTTTCATCTATGCTACGGCGCTTGAGCAGAAAAGTTATACGCCCGCTACGCTCATCGTCGATGAACCCATAATTGTTGATCTTGACAGTGATGAAGTTGAATGGGAGCCACGAAATTCAGGCGGTGATTTCATGGGTCCCCTCACGTTCAGGCGCGCACTCGAACTCTCAAGGAATATATGCACAATCAAAATTCTGATGGATGTAGGGTTTGATCCCGTTATTCAAATAGCCCGAAAAATGGGAGTAACCTCGGATCTTGGACGCAATCTCTCTTTGAGCCTGGGAACTTCAGAGTTAAGTCTTTTCGAAATGACTTCTGCATATACGGTATTTCCGAATAGCGGCGTTCATTTAGATCCCGTACTGGTCAAGAGAATTGAGGACCGATTCGGGCATGTCCTCGAAGACAACTCCGATATCCCATTATTAGACGAGTCCCAGATCCCGAAGCCCACTCCAAGAGAAGAGTTTTCCGACGAAATAAAATCAGTTCCCCCTACGAAGAAAACTGTACAAGACAAGTTGAAACCGGGGCCTACAAAACAAAAGAATGCTGTTGACGAATCAAGTTCCGATGCGCTGCATAAACGCCAAGTTAAAGCTGCCCTATCCCCGCAGACAGCATATGTTATGACTTCATTACTTCAAGGTGGAGTTCGACAAGGCACAGGTGCAAGGGTTGCGAATTACGTCAAACGTAAAGACTTGGCCGGAAAAACGGGCACTACCAATCGAGCTGCAGATACATGGTTTATCGGTTTTAATCCGGAATTCACAACCGGCGTTTGGGTAGGGTATGACGAAAAGAGACCGCTAGGCGGACGGGAAGAAGGGTCCAGAGCAGCTCTTCCAATTTGGGGCTATTACATGAAGGAAGTGCTCCAGAATAAGCCTGAACGAGACTTTCCTGTGCCTCCTGAAATCACGTTTAAGGACATGGCTACTTTCGTGGGAACTCCGAGCACGGGTTACTCGGCAAAAACCGTCCGAGAACCGGTTTATACTCCGTTTGTGGGAAAAACGTTGGAGCTGAGCCCTCTCGACACGCCGCAGACACTAGCTCAGTATAGAGGAATTGTGATTCCCTATGTTCAGCAAGACAACTCAGCCCAATATCAAACACCGGTTGCTGTTCCGGCAACTCCCGTCGGTACGGGTCCCACGCCTCAACAAGTTGTTCCGGCCGCCCCGACGTATGGGCCCGGGATCTCACCGGATAGACATAGCTACACAACACACCCTGCGGCTATTCCAGCTTCAGCCAAGACTAAGAGTAATCTGGTCCCGATTCAATCTATAAACGATCCGGTCACACCTAAATCACCATCCGGCAAGGAAGTTTCGGAAAATACGGCAGTTCGAAAATCAAGGCCCAACAATCCCAAGGATCCTACTCCTAAAACGCCTATGCCGAAGGCTCGTCCTTAAAGTTTTTTTATTTGCTGCTCGGGTCTTCGGATAATTGAATCTCCATTGAGTATTCGGCTTTATTGCGAAGAATCCTCAGTTGCACTTTGTCTCCAACGTTTTTTCTATAGAGTATTGCTTGGAATTCCTCATAAGTGGGAGTTGGCTGACCATCAAGTCCGAGAATCACATCGCCACCCAACAAAACCGGGCGGCCATGATAATAGGCCAGTTGATTGCCGCCTCGCAAACCCGCCATTTCAGCGGGGCTTCCCT
Source organism: uncultured Syntrophaceae bacterium (assembly GCA_964613745.1). Classification (GTDB taxonomy): domain Bacteria; phylum Desulfobacterota; class Desulfomonilia; order Desulfomonilales; family Desulfomonilaceae; genus CAZTJA01. Next base: position 4,039 of record CAZTJA010000112.1, on the reverse strand, counting down.
GGGCAACTTGGAAGACCAGAATGCCGCTTATGCGCGGCAAGTTCATTTGAACAGCCAATTGAGGATCTATATCCATCGATGTTTTCACGCCAACCCAGGGATAGATTGCACGTCCGAACTTTATGATCTGTTCGGCCACTTTTTTGACCCTATTGATCGGAACCGCTAAACCGATGCCCATAAAGCCGCCGGTCTGACTGTAAATGGCCGTATTTATCCCTATTACCTCTCCCCTGGAATTCATCAAGGGACCACCGCTGTTTCCTGGATTTATTGCTGCGTCGGTCTGAATGAGCCCCATCATTGTGCGCTGCCCGATCGTGAGGTCTCGATTTAGAGCGCTTATGAATCCTGCCGTCACCGTGTGCTGAAATCCGAATGGGTTTCCAATAGCCACCACTCGTTGGCCGACAGAGAGGACCTCTGAATCTCCCATTGGAGCAACTTGCATTTCAGGAAACGGATCCACTTTGATGACTGCAAGATCGCTGATGGGGTCTCTACCCACAAGCTTGGCTTGCAACCGTTTTTGATTCACGAAGGTTACTTCCAGAACTTCTGCATTCGAAACCACGTGGTTGTTTGTCAGAATATATCCTCTGGGATCAATAACGAATCCACTTCCCTGGCCGCTTTGTGGAACGATCTGCATCCAGAAATTCATCGACAAACTGGTTGCCACTATGTTTACCACTGCAGGGCTTATCGACTGGTAAACACGCATGACTACCGATTCGCCTGATTCAAGTGCCTGGTATTTTGGTGGAGGTAGCACCGGTTGAATGATGGTAGGAGTTGATCTTTGTTTCAGCCACATGCCGAATATAAGCCCGAAACCAAAAATCACGATAATTGTAATGAAAACGGACCATCTTCTTTGGCTGTTCATTGAAACCATCCATGCGTCGAAAAGGGTAAATACTTGGGCAACTCTCTGAGAAAATCGGCTCCGAAGGGAAACCCGGATTCCTCAGCTTGTCTTTGCGGCGGACGAATTGATTCATTCGGGACTTCAGGTTCGGTCTGAACCTGAGCGTAAGGATATACCGTCAATTTGCCTTTAGCATCATGGGTGTATATTCCGTAGCCCAAAGTTTCTCCGGAGGCGGAAAGAATACGCACCGATTCAGTGCTCGCGGCAGGAACGCTTAAAGGATCTTGCATGAAAACTGAATTAGTGAAGGACAACCCTGTATCTGCTGGAATAATGTCTACGGGGCAAATGGGTTTGAGATTTGGCGTAGGCACAAAATCCGGCCCGGATTCCAACAACATGGCCGTCCTTTTTGAATCCCGAACGGGTGTTTCATGAGTAAATACGACATCTGCGGGCACAGGGAACCCCTGTTGCGTTTTGCCCTTGAGAATTTCACCCATAAAATCCATCCAGATGGGCAGTGCGGCAGCTGCTCCCTGTTCACCGCGACCGAGGGATACTTTCGTTTCATGGCCCATCCAAACGCCCGTGGTGAAGTCCGGATTGAGACCGATGAACCATGCGTCCGTATAATCGTCGGTTGTTCCCGTTTTACCCACTATGTCATTCCTATTCATCTTACGGGCGGAAGATGCTGTTCCATTTACGACAACATCCCTCATCATTCCCAGCATCGCATAGGACGTTCTTGGAGTAAGGGCTCTGTACGGCAAATCACGAGTGGTCATCTTATCCAGGGGTGATCCTGATTTGAGCAATTCCTCTACCGGAGACGAAACTGCAGCTTGGTCTTGAAATCTCGGGTTACCACTTGGATTCTCTTCAGGATCCAGGTCATTCCGCACGTTAACCGATTCGGCTGAATACTTTTCAATTTCCTTCGCCGGACTGATCGGAGTCATGGTATTGTCTTCAATCACATTACCGAATCTATCCACGATTCGTTTTACGAAGACCGGTTCTATTCTCGTGCCGAGATTTCCGAAAACTGTATAAGCAGACGTCAATTCAAGAGGCGTAACTTCAGAAGACCCGAGAGACAGAGATAAGTTTTTTGCCAAATTGGATTTGATTCCCATATTGCGGGCATTAGCGATAACCGGAGCTATTCCTGTGTCCATGAGAATCTTTATGGATGCAATGTTTCGGGATTGAGCAAGAGCCTGTCTCAGAGTCATTGGGCCGGCAAAGCGCCCGTCCGAATTAAGTGGAAGCCAATCCGGGGCATTCGCATCAATTTTAACCGCTATTGGGTCATCCACGACAAGTGAGTTCGGGCCGTAATCTGCGTTTTCCAAGGCCGTTGCATAGATAAAAGGTTTGAAGGCACTGCCCGGTTGCCTCAGTGACTGTATTGCTCTATTAAAGCTCGACTTCTCGAAATCCAATCCACCTACCAACGCTTTCACATAACCCGTATTGTTTTCGATACAAACAACAGCCCCTTGCACCTGGGGCATGTCGTAATGCTCAAGTATCAGTTTAGTGCCTTCCATATCAACAATTCTGAATTCAAGAAGGTCATTCGGTTTGTAAGCAATTCGGCCGGGTAATTCTATTCTGAACTGTCTGTTTCCCTGAAGCGCCAAAGTGCAGTCTTGACTTTGCTCCTGGTTCTTCTTCCCTTTCGTCTGTTTGGGTGTGTTATTAGTCAGAACCAAAGCCTGAACTCTATCTCCCACACTAAGCTGAGTATCTGAAGCGGTGTTGAGAAACTCTCGCACCTCTGCAGCCTTGAGCCTCTTGATGAGACCTATCGGACGCCCTTGTCTGCGCTCCCAGTTTTTGGCTCCTTTGACCAAAGCTTCCGAAGCTTTGTTTTGAAAATCCACATCACATGTCGTCCATACCTGCAAGCCCTCATTATAGAGTCGGTTTTCTCCATATTTGGCCATGACATATTGACGTACAGCTTCGGTAAAATACGGGGCTCGTTCATGCGGATTAGATACGGTTTCTTTGAGCACGGGAATGTCAAGCATTGCGGCTTGATATTGCTCTTCGGTGATGAATTCATTCTTCAACATTCCGCTAAGCACGAAGTCTCTTCGCTTCACAGCGGAATCGAAATTCTTTGAAGGAGAATACCTGTTTGGATTTGCCACGATTCCAGCAAGCATCGCAGCCTCAGACAATGTGAGTTCCGAGGCATTTTTGGAAAAGTAGGTCTTAGCTGCTGATTCGATGCCGTAGGCACCTTTACCGAGATAGATCTCGTTCACGTATAGCTCAAGTATTTCATTTTTTGAAAGCGTCTTTTCAAGCCTGAACGAGAGTATGACTTCGCGAATTTTTCTGGAGATCTTTTTTTCTTTGGAAAGAAGGAAATTACGTGTAACCTGCTGAGTTATGGTACTTCCGCCCTGTGCAAAATTGCCGGTTTGGAAGTTTTTTGCTATGGCCCGAGCAACTCCATACACATCGATTCCCGGATGAGAGAAAAAGCGTGCGTCTTCAGCGGCAAGAAATGAATTGATGACCTGAGCCGGTAAAGAGTCGAGCCTGACCGGAAAACGTTTTTCTCGGTAGAAAACCCCGATTGGGGTGCCGTCCTCAGCGTAGAATGTCGAAACTGTCTTTGAACGGTACGATTTGAGATCCGGGATGTTCGGCAAATCGGCCGAAAAATACAGATAGGAACCGAGAAGCAGCCCCAAAACCGCCGTTGAAACAGCAAGCAAAAGGAAAATAGGCAAACCTATTCCCATCCAAATAAGGATGCCGCCGAAGGAGTTTATTTTTCTTGTTTTGTGCATCAAGTCTGTGTGCAAGACGAATGTGACGTTTTCCGAGTGTATGCCGAATAATATGCATGCGTCAAGAATCGGGTCCAATCCATGCATCAAAGGTTGGCTGCAAACCGGATGAGTTTCGGTTTCCGATAAACAGGGGAAGATCGTGAAAGTAGGCCAGGGATTCGACATCCACAGATTTGTTCAAGGTAGACCTCTGATACTGGGTGGGGAAAATATTGAATTTCCGCTCGGGTTGGAAGGTCACTCCGATGCGGACGTAGTGACTCACGCCGTAATAGACGCTCTATTGGGTGCAGCAGGTTTGGGCGACATTGGAATGCATTTTCCGGATACGGATCCCGCTTAT
>CAZTJA010000111.1:0-9988 GCA_964613745.1 uncultured Syntrophaceae bacterium | reverse complement strand
AGTAGGAATTCCGGAGGACGATCAAAAAGCAGGCCTGATAATGGAATGTTCCAGAATTGGAACCGCTGATGTGTGTGAAGAAACGGTGCGCCGGATGGTTCGAGAGGGTATGGAAACAATTAGAGGCAACAAGATTAAAGAAATCAAGAGCATATCAACCTCGTTGACGGTAAAGAGAATAGGATCTGTATTTGCGGCGGTGGTATTATGTCCCTGAATGAATCTTCATGGCTGACGGAAATTTATGACGGATCGACGGCATTTTCCGTGAAATATTCCGGGAAATTATTTGACCGGGAAAGCGAGTTCCAAAGAGTCGAAGTATTCGATACTCCTGTCCTCGGCAAGGTGTTGATTCTAGGTGGTTGTTTCATGGTCACCGAAAAGGATCATTTCATTTACCATGAAATGCTCGTTCATCCGGCAATGTCTTGTCTCAGGTCCCCCAAGCATGCTCTCGTTATTGGCGGTGGAGACGGTGGCGCAATTACTGAGTTGGCAAAGTACCCGGGGCTTGAATCACTGACATTGTGTGAAATTGATCCTATGGTGATAGACACCTGCCGAGAATACTTTCCGGAAGTCTCGAAAGGTCTGAATGATCCAAGAGTGACGATCGTCACAAGAGACGGTGCTGCCTTTGTAAGTGAATTCAGGAACCATTTCGATGCAATTTTCGTGGATTCAACAGATCCCGTAGGTCCCGGTGAAGCTTTATTCAGAACCAGCTTTTTTGAATCCATAAAATCCGCTCTGACACAAAAAGGTGTGGCGGTTTTTCAGACGGAAAGCCCTCTGTTTATGGCCAATGTTTATGCAAAAGCCGTTTCGGATTTGAGAAGCGTATTCGGCCTTGCCAATGCCACTCCGTATGTTACCGTAATCCCGACTTATCCGGGAGCCATGTGGTCTTTTACTTTTTGCTCGGAAACCGTTAACCCATTGAATCAAAATAACGCAGGATCCGCACCTTCCGGACTTTCGTTTTACACTGAGGCTGTACACAAAGGAGCTTTCGCCTTACCTCCATTTGCTTCTAAACTCATAAAATAGCGGATCCGGTAACGTAATTTCATCCGTCTTTTCCGGATTCTTGAGAAAAGCGTGATGTTTGAGAGTAGTCGAATTTCAATGCAATCGGTATTGTCCAAATCACGTTTCGATAAGGATGGCCTATCCTATTTAGGCAAGATCCTCTTTCAGGTACGGACATGGATTTAAGAACAGATCACAAACAAGCTGTGCACTTTTTATCAACATCTTCTACCGACATTCTTTCGGGCAGGCCGGTTATTGTGGGATGTCCACTCGATCTGACCTCAACGTATAGACAAGGTTCAAATAACGCTCCTGTAGCAATCAGAGAGGCTTCGGATTCTATCGAAACGTATTCTCCATTGCTGGATCGTGATCTGGAAGACATTCAGTTCTCAGATCTTGGGAATATTGAATTCCAGGGGTTAACGCTTGAGGATTCGCTGGAAGAGATAGTGCATACCGTTCACAACGTCTTAAGACGAGGTGCTATCCCGCTATGTCTCGGCGGAGAGCACCTCATCACCCTGCCCGTCATATCAGCATTCTTGGATTTTCATCCTGACCTTTTCCTCATTCATCTGGATGCTCACACGGACTTACGTGATGATTATGACGGCAATCCGTTGAGCCACGCGACGGTAATCAGACGAATTGTCGATCTCATTTCACCTGAACGAATTGTTCAGATGGGTATCAGGTCGGGTACCAAAGAAGAATTTCAGTTCATGCGTCAACACTCTACGCTGATGGAGTGGGTGCCCGGAATGGAAAAAGCGTTAAGGAGAAAGATAGGGGAACGCCCTGTTTATCTCACCGTCGATGTGGACGTCTTTGACCCGTCATTAATGCCTGCAACCGGAAATCCCGAACCCGGTGGTTGGTTTTGGTCCGATTTCGAAAGGTTTATGAGATTTGCCGAAACGATTAGAGTCATTGGAGCTGACGTGGTAGAACTGAATCCGGGACTTGATCCATCACAAATCGGAACCATCGCATCGGCAAAAATAGTTAGAGAAATTTTGCTTCTCCTCGGCAAAAACAAAGAAAACTAAGGGGCACGTCCGTATTGGTTAAAGTTGACACTTAAACTGCCGGCTGATACATACCAATTCATGATAAAAGATAGCAGTCTGCTCTGGTCTTTCCGCCGAGGTAAAATATGCGTTCATTGCGTCTGAGCGCTTTAATCATTCTCCTGATCTTTTCACCGGTTATTGCAGATGATACCGCCCGTAATGTATCCGTGCCTCGCAATGGTTGCCCCGATCTCATCGATTTGATCAAAGATATAACGCCATGCGTAGTTAACATCTCAATCGAAAGGCATGTTCTTCAAAATAGCTCAACGGAGCCTCCTCCGTTATTTCGGTCAAAACCAGGTTACTTTGAAGAATATTCCAAGGGCAAGGACCGTTTTCAAGCTGATAGCTTAGGCAGTGGTTTTTTCTGCGATAATCAAGGGCATATCGTGACCAATGCTCACGTGGTAGAAGGCGCAGGAAAAATTCTCGTAACCCTTTCCTCTGGAAAAGTTGAAACAGCCAAGCTTGTTGCAGTGCATCCAAAAGTGGACTTGGCTCTCCTGAAAGTTGCGCCCACCACGCTCCAAAAGAAAGCTAAGATCGGGGATTCCACCGGGGTTCAAGTAGGAGAATGGGTATTAGCGGTCGGTAATCCATTCGGTCTGGGTCGTACCGTTACAGTAGGTATTGTCAGCGGAAAAGGCCGTTTCTTGGGACTTGGACCGGATGACAATTTTATCCAAACGGATGCATCCATAAATCCCGGTAATTCGGGTGGCCCCTTGTTTAACATGGCCGGGGAAGTAATCGGTGTGAACACTGCAATTATAGCGTCAGGAAAAGGAATCGGCTTTTCCATACCGTCAAATTACTTGAATGAATTGCTGAAGTTGCCGGAGACGGGTGATCATATCGAAAGAGGATGGCTCGGCATTTACGTCGAAGACATGACAATCGAACAATCTCGAAAACTGAATTTGTCGGGCCCCAAAGGAGCATTCGTCGATGAAGTGTTGGCTGGCGCACCCGCATCCAATGCCGGATTAAGAAAAGGGGATCTGATTTTGGATGCAGACGGCAAAATGGTAAAAAATGGGCGGCATCTTTCAAGAATTCTGGCAGCGGCCAAACCCGGTGATTCATTGAAAATGAAAATACAGAGAGGCAAGTCCTTGCGCGAGGTGGATGTAATTATCGGCAAATCACCTGAGTGAGGATCAGCTCAGTTCCACCGTGATGATCTCGGCAATTTCTTTTACGGCCCGCTCTAAATCATCGTTTGTAACTTGGTATTTAAAGCGGTTCGCCTGATCCATTTCTCCATCTGCATTTTCCAATCTGATCCTAATCTCCTCATCGGAATCGGTCGCCCTTAAACGGAGTCTTCGCTCCAATTCACCTCTATTTGGGGCATTCACGAATATCCCTACCGCATCCGATGATTTCGCAAAGACATCAATTGCGCCCTGAACATCAATATCAAGTAATACGCTAAGACCCTCTTCCAGCATGGACTGAATCGCATCAACGGGTGTTCCGTAATAGTTCGTGTGGACCTTTTTCCACTCGAAAAACTTACCCGCTGCTATCATTTTGTTGAATTCTTCTTGCGTGATGAAGTAGTAATCCTTGCCGTTGACTTCGTTTATTCTTGGCTGTCTTGTGGTACACGATACCGAGTAGCGAATACCGGGGAAAAGTGGTTTGAGTTTCGCCAAAATGCTGGATTTGCCCGCTCCGGACGGAGCCGAAATAACGAAAAGTTTGCCGTTCATGAAAGATTACTCTTTAATCAATGTTGGACCGAAAATTGATTCATGCCATGGATTGCAAAGCCGGTCAAATTGTTTTAATTTGACTTGAGTTTTTCAAAATTGCATTTTCAGGCTAAGAGCAGAGCGGAATCCCAAACGTTACAAGTGAATCGTAGCTATTTACAGTATCAGGTCTTATACATTCACGCACCTGGAGACCTTTTAACAATAAAAATCGCGCCAATCTTGATTTAGATATCGAGAGCGGGGGCCACGCAATATCGGCACTGTTTCGGATTCGATGATCAGCTCTGACGTCGGATTCGGTTTCTGCAACAACTCCTCCTTTGAAATTCCATCATAGGTGAATACTATGATCAGAAAGTTATTGCTCTTCGTACTTATCATTCTTGCGCTGAGTTCTCTTGTTTATGGGGGTTTTTATCGGACATTAACAGTGTACGATAATCTGGAAAAATTTGATCGCCTCAAGAATGTTGGAATAAGCATAAAGATCCCGGGCTATGAACAGCAAACGGAAGAGTTTGCGGCTCAATCACAAATCTTTACCGAACCGGAAATAGTGAATGCGGCAACATTTGACGGAGTTGGACGATATAAAGACGGGCGTCTCATGAGCAACTACCCTGATTTGAGAATGCTTAAGGGAAGACGCCCTTGTCCTACCTGAGTATAGCCATTTCCGCGGACGCGGAATCACGACAAAAGGATAATTTGTGGAGAGAATTAGATTTAAGGTTCAAGCCGCATTTGCGGTACTTTTCAATATAGGCCTTTTTCAATGGCATTCTGTTTGTTTTCCGGTGCTTAATTGCCATTCCTGTCCGACTTCCATTTTTGCGTGTCCTATGGGGGTGCTCGGTCAATTCGTATCGATAGGATTGGTGCCGTTGTCCGTAATCGGCCTTTTTGCATTGGCGGGATTACTGGCAGGCAGAATTCTTTGCGGCTGGGCTTGTCCTTTTGGTTTTGTACAGGATCTGCTCTATAAAGTTCCATACATTAAATACAAACTACCCGCATGGACTCGATTTATAAAATATGGAGTACTCGGGGGTCTAGTTATCGCCGTCCCCATGATCTGGGGAACCGAATCACCCATTTATTTTTGTAGATTGTGCCCTGTTGCAACCATCGAATCAGCTATCCCATGGGCAATTATAAATGGTTCAACAGATCTCGTGTCCTTATCGATCAGGCTCGGCATACTGTTCACAATAATAGCATTGGTAATGGGCCATCATCGTTTCTTTTGCAAAGTCCTCTGTCCATTGGGAGCCGGTTTATCACTTTTCAACCGGTTTTCAGCCATATTCCCGTATCGTAATACAAATTGCATCGACTGTGGAGCGTGTAACCGGGTGTGCCCGATGGAGACTCGCAAGGTTAAAGGAAGATTCGGGGTCTACGATGATCGAGCGGAAGAATGTATCTCCTGCCTCGAATGTAAAAAGAAATGTCCCACTGAGGCCATTAAGGTTTTGGGTCAATCCTAGAAGAAGACAAGACTTCGCTGACCAAAGGGCCATGCGATTCAGGGTTTGACTGCGTATTTTTGAGACGCAGCCATACTTACTTGGGTGACATAGGGAGGCAAGAGTGAGCGCCGTAACCACTTGGACGACTTCCGAAAAAGCCAAGGCATGGATTTCACTCACAAGACCGCCATTTCACACAGTGGTACTCATACCGTTCACGTTAGGTTTTATTATCGCCTGGCATGTGACGGGAACTTTCGATTGGACATTGTGGGGATGGGGCATCTGTGCTGCAGCTCTGATTTTGATCAGTACTCATATGTCCGGGGAATGTTACGATTATGATGAAGACGTAATATCCGGGATTCTGGGGCGCAGCAAATTCGCCGGTGGCACGGGAGTACTTCAGACCGGTATAATTTCGAGAAGGCAGTCATTCAAGGCCTCAGTTGCAGCTTTGATTTCCGCAGGGTTCATCGGACTGTTGCTCAGGTATCACTATAACACCGGGCCGTGGACAATTCCCCTTGGAATGATCGGCATGATCGGTGGATTTCTTTATTCTACTCCTCCGATTCGTTGGGCCAAAACAGGTATCGGAGAGTTATGGATAGGCTTGTGCTTTGGATTCCTCCCTCCGGTCATTGGCTTCTATTTACCGGCGGGGTACTTTGAACCAATCCTATTTATTATTGCCATACCGATTGCAGCAACCATATTCAACGTAATTCTTGCAAATGAATACCCTGACTACATAGCCGATCGACAGACTGGAAAACGAAACTTGTTGATACGAGTCGGGAAGGAAAAAGGGGCACGTATCTACGTTACTGCTTCAGTAATCGGTTGGGCCGGCGCGATAGGATCAGTGTTATACGGAGTTCCCAAAGTATTTATCTTGTTCTATTTTGTCCCATTCGGTCTTTCAGTGTTCCTGGTCAGAGAATTCCTAAAAGGGAGCTGGAAGGATGCCAACCGTCTTGAACTCATGTGTGGTCTCGGGATACTTACCAATGCGACCACGAGCCTCTCGTTTTGCCTAGCATACATAGTGGGGTAGTGCGACGTGAAAATTCGGATTTTTCATCAGACGAGCATTACAGTGTTGACTTGTGAACCGAATGAGTGAATAATAATTTCCATGGAGACTAGCGTGCCTATTACAAGCAGTGCATTTTTTTATTTTTGCTTTACCGATTCCGGAGGTGTGCTGCTGCGCTAAGTGCCCGTATACAACTAAACGGAACAGCAAAAGCGGAGCAGCGACTCCGCTTTTTTTATTTTTTTCTACAGAGAACTATGATGAACACATCACAAATTATCAACGAAAATGAACTTGCAACGGATCTTGGAGTACATGAAAAGCTTGCTCTCCTGGGTCTAGTTGATGAAGTCGTCAATTATGAATCCTCTGAATCTCCCGTGGTAGCAGACCTATTCTCGAATCTTTGGAAACTGGTGGGTAATACCGTATCCGGAGCTAAAGTGGATTTTCTCAAGACGAGGGAAACCAGCAACGGCTTCAAAGTCTTCGAAATCAATGCTGAGAGCGGAGAGAATCTTGGCAGACTCAATATGCTTTATTTGAAAAAACCCCTTCCGTGTTATTACCTCGTCTATGTTGAAGTTTCGGCTCCCTTCCGCAACAAAGGACTAGGAAATCTGGTTCTCAAGGCCTTCAGAGAATTTCTCATAGAGAAGAATGCTCTGGGATTTCTGGATAACATCATTCCTGAAAGTGATCCCACATACGACATTTACCGTAAAATGGACTGGGTTCGGGTCGAATCCCTTGTTGGTGGCCCCATCAACGGATCAGGCTCCCTATATATGGCATTCGTGCCTCCTTCTCTGCGGGGCCGGGATTTGAGAGACCCGCTCCTGAAGCTCGTCCATCACCTGAAAAGGCGTAGAGCCGTCATCGATATGAGGGACAATGAACTCATGGTCAAGAGAACCATAGATGAGTTCAAAGAAATCTATAAGGCTCTGTTGACGTATTTTGCCGATACCATTGCCACGGATCCGAACAGCCCCGTTATGCGCTATATGTTCACTCGATTCGTTACCAAGCTCATCGGGTTCAAACGCCGCATTGCGTCACTTATAGGATATACCGGTGGTGAATCAATGGAGCAGATTGTCTTGGATCAGAGCATCCGTAATTTAAGAATTCAATCTTATGCTCCCCGAGAACTCACGGGAAAGCCTCTGTTTTTACGGGGCGACAAAAAGATTTGGTTACAGCTCAATGAAGATTTCAAGAATGATCCGGCAAGAACAATTGAGATGCTGCCCAATTACAGACGTCCGAGCCTTTTGTCCTGGCTTGAAGAAACCGGAAAACCAATCTCCGACCCCTTTACCATAGGTGACTTGTTGGATCTCGGTTTTGATCCTACAAGGTTGAAAGAATTCACCATAAATAATGAACCTTATATTGTTGAACGAATGCAATCCCGTTTGTTACCTGAGGTGGAGCGCAAAAAAGTGTTTTTGAATGAATTTGCCGACGTAGTTATCGGTAAGAAAGTAAAAAGTGCTCAGCTCTTAATCAATCCACCGCTCCTCATCATCGGAGATCGCGGAAACGCATACATTATACGAAAGAAGGTTGTCGGCATTCACTGGGAAGAAGCTATTCAACAGCTTCAGTCCGCGGAGCATCTGAAAGCATTGAATAGAACGCTTGGATTGGACAAGCTTGTGAAAAGCACGATTGCGAGGAGTCGCCAATGGGTCAAGGCTCGCGTCTGCGAGGATCTGCATGAAATCTTGGAACAATTCAGCTTCTTCGTCTCGTGGGATTTAGAGTCGAATCAGCCGAAAGTAGTTGTTGATCCAAGTGGGACATACATTCAGTCGGTTTGGATTGCATGAACCATCATCAATGTTGCACGATTTACTTCGAATAGAAGGGAGCGGATCATCAATCCAGGTTTTGTCGATCCGGGCTCAACCCACTCTAGAGCCTTTCGGCAAATGCTTTTCGGTTGTAGTCAGACTCACGTCGGCTCTTCAACCAGCTTGTTTAGCGCATGATTTGATGCTCCAGTCTAATGCTTGATGCTCAGATGCAAAAGATCACCGAAACCTAGGGGAAATGGGATTCGCTAAGCTGCTATGCCGGTCACTTTTGGAGAGAAGTGGTTCCATAAACACAGATTCGCCACTTACTTTGTGGAAATGTCACTCAACATGCAGTTCGCAATAGAAAGCCTTGTCTCTCGACCTGTTGCCCCTAATTTCGGGTTCCTTTTTCCAGGCTTATTCCGACCAAACTTCCCTACCATCAGGTAGCCTTTTTGCGTTCATACTACGTTTTCGTAACAGATAATCTTGACTGCCCTCTCTAAGAAACCCAGAACCACTTTACTAAAGCCACTTTAGGAACTCGTGAATTTCGGCATAGTCCTAGCATTCCACAAAATGGAAATTTCGATCAGGATTCTTCAATGACTTCCAAGGTACATTTTTCGGATTCGACGTTAAGAGACGGTGAACAGTCCCCAGGCGTTGCATTCTCCAAAGACGAAAAGATTCACATCGCCGAACTTCTTGATGAATTGGGAGTGGCGGAAATAGACTGTGGCATTGCAGCTATGGGGGGCAGCGAAGCTGATTCCATCCGAGCGATTGCGAAGTCGAATCCAAAGGCTCGCTTAATAACCTGGAACAGAGCAGTGAAAGAGGATATTCGGGCATCCATCGATTGCTGCATCGAATCCGTAGCGATTTCTATTCCCGCTTCGGACATCCACATCCTCCGAAAACTTGAAAAGAGCCGTAGCTGGGTTTTAGAGCAATTGTTTGCGACCGTCGATTTTGCGAAATCCCAGGGCTTGTATGTTTGTGTTGGAGCTGAAGACAGCACGCGTGCTGACGAAGCATTTCTCGCCCTGTTTGTTAAAACGGCAACTGAGGCTGGTGCTGATCGCCTCAGGATTTCGGACACTCTGGGCATCATGGAACCCTTCTCTATGTATGAAAAAGTACGCAAGCTCAAAAACTCAATTTCTATTCCGCTGGAAATACATACCCACAATGATTACGGACTCGCGGTAGCGAACGCATTGGCCGGTTTTAAAGCCGGAGCCGAATACATCAGTGTTTCGGTGCTCGGGCTAGGCGAAAGGGCCGGTAATGCATGTCTCGAAGAAGTAGCCTTAGCCATGGAGCATCTTGTCGGCGTAAAGACGGGATTGCGCCTGGAGGTGCTACCAAGACTTTGTCATTATACTTCGGCAGCGGCCAACCGACAGATTTACCCGGGTAAGCCGGTAGTCGGGGCAAAAATCTTTTCCCATGAATCCGAAATTCACGCTGCCGGAATACTAAAAGATCCCACCAATTATGAACCTTATTCACCCTGCATACTTGGACTTGAGCGAGACATTCCCGTTGGTAAGCATACCGGCCGACGCTCGTTGACTCATAAGCTTTTCTCTCTTGGGATAACAGCAACCGATATCGAGCTGGATCAAATATTATCCAAAATCCGCAACCTTAGTACAATTATAAAGCGCAATCTTTCGGACAAGGAAATCGTCGAGCTCTGCCGGAAATAAAACCGGATTCCTGCAGAAGCCATAAGATAGGTGAAAAGATGGACGCAAGAATAAATCAGCTGGAACTCAAAGTCTTATACGACATAAGTCGTCTCATAGGGCACGCA
>CAZTJA010000110.1:0-10002 GCA_964613745.1 uncultured Syntrophaceae bacterium | reverse complement strand
CGGTCATGATTTTTAATTTTATGGTAGAAAAATAAAGATGTATCAATTTGCCCATGTCAAAACTCCGGGTATAATAATTATAGTTCCCATAAATTATTCATCTTTTTGGGATATTCAATTGTGAGAGCATCTCGGCTCCCTATTTGACGGCTATGTGATTCATAGACTCTTTCGATTGGGATAAGGAGAAAGACACAATGTCTCCAAGGACAGTAAAAAGAAAAAAAACAGGCAACCTAGACCAGGTGCTTGCAGAAGCTAAAAGAAATCAGGAATTGCGGCAAGTCGGGTATCGAGATCGTGCTTTAAAGCTATTTCCACATGTTTGCGGTAGATGCGGTCGCGAGTTCGAAGGCAAAAATCTCAAAGACCTTACGGTCCACCACAAAGACCACAACCACGATAATAATCCCTCAGACGGTAGCAACTGGGAACTATTGTGCATTTATTGTCATGACATGGAGCATCAGAAATATTTGGAGGCTGAAGATAACGGTGGCAGACTTCATGAACAGGAACGTTTTACAGATTACAAACCCTTCGCAGAACTGAACAAATTGGTAAAAGGGAAGCTGGATACCGAATAAAATCAGAATCCATTATCATGAGAGAACTTCTCTTGAAATACCTGTCTACGGTGGCTCAAGAGATAATCTGCCAATATGTCGGCAAGAATTCGGTTTCCCTCGGAAGTGGCGTGACCTTCATACCATCCATCCAGCTCCGCCCTGGATGGTTTCAATTCGGCCATTGCCTCAATAGCGTCAATGAACAGATATTCTCGTTTCACCATGAATTGCTTTATGGGTTCAATTCTATTCAACCCATATGACCGGAGTTCGGAAATGTAATCTTTGTGGGGCATGAAAATCACAATGGGAATAGAGTTTCTTTTGCGACAATTTGAAACAAAGAGGTCCACCACATGGGCCATAATTTCACAGGGTCCGGGTTCTTCAAAAAGATTCCAATGATATCGGCGTTTCGTGTCGCCGGAAAGAGATGCCGGAACATGTAGCATTAACTGATTCAGCACCGGCTCGCTCCAATTTAGTAAAGAAAATGTCCATGGAAATCCCAACGGAGGGAGTTTCTTGTCAAACTGAAACCAGTAGTCGAGATCTCCTAGTTTTTCCAAAAATCCCAAGTCGTGGAGCTTAGCAATATCTGAGGCTCGTTGTATTGGGTTGGGGATCAATTGAATTCCCGATGCTTGCTTCATAAACATGGGTTTGGTCAATCGCAAAGAATCATTGTACATGTAAAAGGGACGGTAAATATTAACAATTCGGTTGATGTTTTCCGGCAGAATACCAAGGAAAGTTATTGAGGCTTTCACTGTGTTGTGGGAATCGTGTTTGAGGACCGCTTGATCGGTTCCGTAACCTCCCACTCCGAAATTTAACACGTTTGTTCCCAGCTTCCGGGCGAGAAAAGTCTGCCAGGTTTGATCATTGGGAACATTTGCGCAATAGGTGAAAGAGTCTCCATAGCTGCTTATGAGCGTAGAGTCAAAGTGTGTGCACGTAAGACGCTCCCCTAGTTCACCATGCACATATGTTATGTGGTCCAGATCAGTGTACTTAATGCCAGGTGGATAATCCCAACCCAAATCAGGATGAAACATTCTGAAACCAGCTGGAGAATTCTCCGACGTGTTCAAATTTCCGGTTTGTGTTACAACCACACCGGATTGTTGTATCTTGATATTGTTATTTTGTTTCAGATCAGACTTGATGCCGATTTGTGCGAGTCTTCCCCGAATTCGAGACGGAATGCACTTCTGGATTACAATGTAAGACGTCAACTCAATTAAAAAAATGAGAGGAATGAGAGCAACCAGCCAGAAAAATAGAAACTTAAATCTATTCTTTCGGTTCCCCATGCTCGTCTACCTGCAAGATCAATTTTAGGTTTGGAACAATTAGATTGCACAATGTTTGCTACAGCTCAATCAATTTTTTTCAATTGAGAATAATAAAGCATCAAAGAACTAATTGGACATCGAAGCCATGCTCTTGAGCCTTTTCCATGAACTCGGCCATATCGATCAAATCTCTTCGAAGATCAGAGGTTTTGACCAAAATTCTAAAATCTACCAGTTCCGGGCTGACCTGTTTTCCACACGGCCAATCATACTCGTCGGAAGTTAATGTGTCGGCGATTTCTCTCATCAAAATGGCGGCTTGCTCTAGAGATGATGAAAATAAGATACATTCCTCATACGCAGCAATGATTCCACTGTGACGTAATTCGTTGAATTGATCCAAAATATCCAATTGGAACAATGCCCAATAAAGCGGCTCGGAGATAACAAATTCACCGAAACAATCGTCCCAGAACTCAGCTGATCGGTTTTTGAACCAATAAGCCATAGCTCCGCCTCTGAAGCCTAATTGTCTTTTCAGATTTTGGTCGTAATAGACCTTGCGCACGTACACTCCGCTGAATAGACCAGCTTATTTGTACATCTTCCCGAAACGCAATAGGAGGATAACAAACCCCAGTATCCAAGCCAAAGCATAAACGGCTGTTTCCAGATCCATTTTTCTTCCCCGCTAGCAACATAACATTATCCATTAGATTAGACACGAATATTTTAGTTTCAATTTTCGCTTGGACATTCTTTTGATTAAACAACCTCTATGTACAATCTTTCTTCGTGCTCCCGGTGGGGAAAAATTTTGATCGGGCCTTTCGCAGGTCCTGAAAGCTTCTGTCCGTCTAAACCGAATGTCGAATGACTCACGCTGCAGCAGCGCAGGACGGAACCGGTTAAATCGGGATCAAGCTTTCGTCCCATATGGGTACACTTATTTTCGACACACAAGAAGTTGCCGTTATTATCCTTCACTATGAGTATTGGCCGGGATAGGCCATTTCCCGACAAATACACTGCTCCTCCCGATTTCTTCAGCTCAGGAACTTTGTCTAATTCTACAGTAATCCGGGAATTTTCGAGTTTCCAATGCTGACTGTCCAACGGAGAAGTCTTACAAATTCCGGCAAGAGCTTTGAAAAAATCTGAGATCCACGACATCGTTTCTCCTTTCAAATCATGAAAGATCTAATAAATTCCTTAACCTTTTCCTTCGGTTCTATGATGCCGAAATGTCCTTCAAGAAGGAGATCGGCATTCATATCATGCAAATACCTGAGTGACTCTTGATAAAGCTGCCCATTTGACAGCAAAGAAGGATGAATCGGGCCATGAACATCTTGCCCGAAAATTACAAGCTCCTCGCCCATTCGTGTGCTGTATACCACTGAACCAGGCGAATGTCCCGGCCAATGATGGGCAACAATCGAACCTATTCCAACGAGGAGCGTGTTTTTTGAACCGGAAAGTTTTTCGTCAATCGGCAAAGGATCCAAATTACCGCCATACCAGGAGGCTGCAGTAACTTGATCGTTTCCGGTCTCCAGGTAAACCGCATCAAGTTCGTGTGCAACTACCCTGCATCCGAATTCTGATCGTACGTCGGCGGCTCCTCCAGAATGGTCAAAATGGCAGTGAGTGAGTAACAGATATTCCAGCACGGAATCCTTCGCAAGACATTCATGAATATTGCTGATCAGACTTGCCCCGTTTCGACCAGTGCCTGAATCCACCAAAGCAGCTCCATTTCCGAAGCTAACGAGATAAGCAGCGGCATCCGCCGAATCAGTGAGACCGTTTCCGGCTACTTGCCACAAATTTTTTCTGATTTGATTCTTCATTGGCTTCCAGACGCCTGATGCTTCCGCCCTTTGGTCATACGTACTTGTATCTCGAAAAGTTCGGAAGTTGAAGGATCATGCAGTCGTCGGATTTGTTTTTGTTGAATGGTTGTCTTTTTTTATTTTGGGTCAGACCATTTTCAAATTCCATTCCAAGCCCCACAATCGGGTTGAACCATCGGAACTCCCACTGGCCAACATAAATCCATTTTTGAAAAACATAACCGAAGTGACTGCAGCCAAGTGTCCTTCGAGCACAATGAGACATTTTTCCGCAGACCAGTCCCAAAGTCTTATGGAGTTATCGCCGGACCCTGAGGCCCACATCTCGTCTTCCATTGAAGCGAGGGAAAGTACTGCTTCAGAGTGTCCTTTCATAGAGGCTATGTTCATACCTGAGCCGCCCATGTAAAGTGCTAGTTCGCCGTTCTGAGTCCCGGCAACTACGGTTTCATTATTTATAAAGGGCCGGATCGCCGTTATGTTTTGACCTAAATCACGGAAAACAGATGTTATGCGACTGGTTGATATATTGCGTCGCTGTATTAATCTATCGCTTTTGCATCCATAAGCTGTTTCTCCATCTTCCGAAAAACACATGATCTTACCGCCAATCAATGCCGGACCCAGGACTTCTGAATCTCCGGATTCCAAATTGACGCTCACGGGTTCGCCATTCAGGTTCAGAGCTATAGCCCGTGCTGCCGCATCACAAATCTTTATGGGTTCACATATATCAAAGAACTCGGTTGTCAGCTTTCCCTCGCCATCCCACAACCGGATACAGTTATCCTTACTGAAGGTTAGTATTCCCATATTTCTCGGCGTAGAACATACGTGAACGATGGGGCTGCCTGTATCATATTTCCTCACCGATTTCCCGGTCACAACATCCCACATTATGGCAGTACCGTCGGAACTTCCCGTCAGTAGGAAGAGATTGTCCAAAGTAGCAGCCAGCGATGTGATCTCCCCTTTGTGGCCCCTCAATGACCGAATAAAAAAACCTGCTTTGAGTTCTAGGCGTTTCGTTACTTTTGAAACAGTGTTTCGTACAAGAATAGATTCTTTGGACCAAGAAAAACCTGAGAGGTTGCGGATACGATCAAAGGACTTAAGAGCATCTGCGGTTTCGCCGTTTCGCCATTCTCGACTGAAGTCATTTAAAGCGGAAGTGAATGCCTTATGCATCCCGGCCAATTCTTTAAACGTCTTCGGACGGCAAATTGCCGGTTCGAGAAAATTCATCTCGAACCAGCCGGTATCGATTGACCAAACCTTGAGTGACCCTTTTTCTCCGCCGGTGACAAAGCTCTTTCCCCGTTGGTCGACCGCCAAACGAGCAACTTCATCTTCTCTACAAGGAATAGTTCGTAAACACCGGCCCGAAGAACTGTGCCATATTTTGAGTGTATGATCCTCTGAGGCGGACAAGAGATATTCCGTCTCCGCTATCTTGGAGACCGCAGAAATTGTACCCCTATGCCCCTTCAGACGTGAAACGACATCGAAAGATTTCCGGTCAAGTACGCAGATGGATTCATCAACACTACCCGAGATAAGATTCGAACTTCTCGGTTCACAAATCAGGCAAGTCACCGCTGCGTCGTGGACGGGAATGGAGTGAATGAATTGCCGGTCCGAGATGCGAAGGACACGAATCGTTCCGGTATCCATTCCTAAAGCCAGTTCATCATTTGATATAAAGACCGCCGAACAAATTCTTCCGCCGACTTTCATATCACGGACAATCGGAACATCCTTCGCTTTGTGGATGATCGTCAGGAGCCCTTCTTTCATATACCCGGCAAGGATTTCAGAATTAGGAGCAAAAATTAACCCGTCTAAAGGTAATCCTCCGTATTTTCTCAACAGGTTCCCGGCAGCAATATTCCAGATGTCTACCGTTTTAAATGCTTCGCCGTAACACGTAGCTGCCAATGAACCGTCCGGAGAAAAAGCGCCTGCAACCGGGGCCATGGAAAAAGTTCGGATGTTTTTGAGACATCGTCCGCTCTGGAAATCCCAGACTCTGATGGAGCGGTCCTCACCCATGGATAAAAGTCGTGAATCACCTTCCGAGAACGTAAGCGCACGAATATTCTTTATGTGACCTGCAAATAGTGCATACTCTGAAATTGGCTTAAATGGTATGCCGGTTATGTAATTCTTTGGGTCACCGCCATATTCGTTCCAGCGTTCCGAATACAGGCTTCCCTCTAAGCACGATTTTCTAAGCAATGCCGATGCTCGCCCCGGATCACCTCTTTGCAAAGCAATCAAGCCCATGAAATGAGCGTAATCCGGAGAATCTCTGACTTCGATTCTAAGGGATTCCATGCGGTTTATGAGTTCACGATCTGAAATTTCGCCTTTACTCCATCTCAACACATGGAGATTGTAGACGGCCTGCAGGTGTTCCGGATGAGCTGAATGTGCGTCTTCAAGGAGAGTTCTTGCTTCTTGTTCCCTACCTAAATCGATCAGAGATACGGCTTGGTTATTGAGAGAATCCGCCTTCAGATCCAATAAATTAGGTTTTTTTCGGGTCCGCATTCCAGGAGCCAAAGCACTGCATACTTTTTCGAGAGCGCCGGCGACTTCGTCGAAAGATTGGAACCGATCTTCCGGCTTTTTTTGAAGACATGTCATCATCACGTCGGCAAGAACTCTAGGGAGATCGGATTTTATGCTGTAAGGATCAATTGGGGGCTTTTTAGCGTGGCTCTTGGCAAGGAGCTTTAGGGAAAATTCTTGAGGAAAGGCAAAAGGCATTTTACCCGTAGATAATTCATAGAGCATAACCCCGAAAGAGTATATATCCGAACGGATATCGTCTTTGCCTTTGTTTTTCAACCTTTCAGGAGCCATATACCATGGTGAACCCATGATTCCTGCTTCCAACATGGTGAGATTTGCAAGAAGGCTCGCCTGTCCCGTATCACCGGTAATCTCATTATCTGATTCTTCAGGAACGGTATCATCCTCGATGCGTTTAACCAGCCCGAAGTCCGTTATCTTGAGAATACCGTCTTTCGTTATGAGGCAATTTGCCGGTTTTATGTCTCTGTGCACCATCCCTTTTTCGAAGGCATAGGTCATTCCATGGCAAAATTGCAGCATCAAATCGGCAATTAGACGGTAATCTTTCAGTAGTCCTTTTTTCAAGCGTTCGTCGAGACTGCCTCCATCTACGTACTCGATGAAAAGCCTCGGTAGCCGATCAATCACTCGGGCGTAATAACAAACTGCAATGTTTGGATGTACGCCCAAATTCACCCATAACTCAGCCTCTCGGAGGAAACGCAGTATATTTAATTCATTCTTGATTGCCTTTTGCTGGGGAGTCTTAATCGCCAACCGCATCTTCCAATACTTATGGAAGACAAAGTAGACTTTGCCCATTCCGCCTGCGGCCAACCCAAACACCTGATAAGTATTTTCGATTGTATCCCCGATTTTCCAGCCACATTCTGAAGAAATTTGTCCGGAGTACTCCGGCGAGAAGGCTTTTCGGGTCGGTGTTGTTTTTTCCAATTCATGAGCCGGAAATTTTTCGGGCGACTTGTGGATTTCCACTGTCACACCGCCCTGATCCATAATAGTAATCGCCTTCAATATCTCCTTATTGAGATTAACTTTGTTCAGTTTGATTTTTCCGGTACGCAATATTTCGAGGGCGGCATCAGGGGATTTTTTGGTGAGTTTACCGACAATTTCAAGAGATTGTGGGGTAGCGGCGGATTCGTCCAACATGGAAAGAACAAGAGAACAATATTCAAATGATCTGTCCATATGTATTCTCGG
The DNA here is from genome assembly GCA_964613745.1 of uncultured Syntrophaceae bacterium. Classification (GTDB taxonomy): domain Bacteria; phylum Desulfobacterota; class Desulfomonilia; order Desulfomonilales; family Desulfomonilaceae; genus CAZTJA01. The sequence continues at coordinate 2,475 of CAZTJA010000110.1, read as the reverse complement.
ATAATAGTGAGAGAAGAATCGGTCTCAAACGCACCGATTCTATTACCCGCGTCACAAAAATTCAATTGCAATAGCTTAAAACGAAATCGATTATCGAAAATTGATAAAGAATATACCTAAAGACATGGCAGAAGCGCCCGCCAATCTGTACCGGAGATTTTGTTCATTAAAGAACATCCAACCCAATATCACCCCGAATACCATGCTGAGACGCTTAACGGAAATCATATATGCTACTGGTGCCATACTGAGGGAAATAAAGTGGGTCAATTCGGCAAAGGACATGAGTAACCCGGCAAACAGGAACAGCAGCGACGCCCTTTTTGAGATGTCCAAGTTCCAGGTTTTTTTTCGGGATTGATAGGCAACAATCGCCAAAAACCCTATAAAATCACCAAATAGAATTACACATCCGAAAGGAATGGCCCCATAAAGGTCTACACCTTTCTTGCCCAGGGTCGATGTGAGTGCCCAAATGATTGCCACTGCGAGCATTCGACGTGAACCCGGGTTAGAAAAGACCGCCTTGATCGGAGCAAAGAAGTTCGCGGAAATAAGATGTGCATTAAGGATGTAGGCGCCGATGGTAACCAATGCGATTCCAACCGCCCCCGAAATACTGATGACTTCTCCTAGAACCAGATAAGCGCAAGGAATTGAAAGAACCGGAGTAAACGCAAGCAGCGGAACGGTTAATGACAACGGCGCTTGTCGTATAGCGGATAAGAACAAGTAGTAAGCGAATATTTCCAACGGCAAAGCAATCATCAACAGAATGATAAAGTCTGTCGTGATCGGGTGTGCCTGGGCATTCAGGAAAATCGGAATGAGCATGATGGAGGAAATTCCCAGTACCGCCGTCCCGGTAACCCACTCATCGTATGTTTGCATTAGGCGCTTCGAAACTGCATCGCAGCAAGCGGTAAAAACGGCGCAACTCAAAGCAATGAAGAACCAATTCATTATTGATACCGGAGCACTGGGGCCGGGTCCTCGTACTTAAAATCGTTAGACCGAATGATATCTGCCCGTAATCACGAAAATTTGTTCCAATGTTTCTCAACCCAGTTTAGTATTGCCTAACAGAAAAGTCAAAAGAGCTTTGACGATCGGCAGTGCACTCTGAGGAGAAATTCATGAACATTGAAATACGCATTGGCCAATTGACAATTCCCGCAGTGCTGAACAATTCCAAAACCGCAGAAGCGATCTTCGGCTTACTGCCGTTCAAGACGGGTTTCAATACCTGGGGCGACGAAATCTACTTTTCAATTCCCGTTCATTGTGAGTTGGACGAAACGGCCAGAGAAGAAGTTGAACTGGGCGATTTGGGCTATTGGCCTGAAGGAGATTGTTTTTGCATTTTTTTTGGACCCACTCCAATGAGCACACCAGGTAAGATAATTCCGGCATCAGCTGTGAACATCATCGGCAAAGTCTCTCAATCTCCCGAAGTATTCAAGAAGGTTATGAACGCTCAGGAAATTGAATTGATCCCGGTGGATCAAACAGAGTGATGGGATAACGTAAGTTATCTCAAATCATCGCACCCGAGCATTGTACTTTGCTTTGAGCGATGCGCACTAAATGCCTAGAAATTCAATCTCGACAGATCTAGTAGGGTACGTTATGATGCATTAAGAGGAACACGATTCCGACACAGTTGCAAATCTACTCGGTTTTGGCTGTTTACGGCGAGTGACCGACCCGAACTCGCAAGGAGAATCAAATGAGCACATTCAAATTTACCGAATTCGATGATCTGTGGGGTTGTTTGGAATGCTCTAAAATGGACAACTGCCCCTATGGTCTGGCAGTTGTTTCCGATGTCCAATTCTCTCCATTATCCGGAACATGCCATTACCATGAACCTAGGAAACTTGGATTGAGCGAGGTCAAGAAATTGTACGGTGAAGATGCTGTGAACACGGGTGAGTTCTGTACGATAGGACGATTGCATTCATTTTGGAACAAGCTAAAAGGCTAAGATATCTCTTCATTACTTTCTGCCGATAGGCCGCCCTAAAATCCCGCTAAGTTACTCCAATTAACGAGTCTTCGTACAACGTTTGCTGTTTAAATCGGCGGGTCCCATCCCGTTCTTGCTCCATTTACGGCTTATACATTCAAGGTCCGATCTCCATTTATCGATCTTATCAATTGCCTCTTCTTCCCAGGGCAACAGCCTGGATTTATTCTTTATCCGTATTGAGGCTTCCAGCTCCTCGGGAACAGGCGGTTCGAATCCCTCGGAATCAGGATTCAGAAGGAAGTCTTTGATTATTTTCAGTTGCCTACGATTAAGTTTTCCGCGAAGTGCTTGCAGGTGTTTATTACAAAGCTCGTTTAAAGGTGAAATTGCCGTGCTGTTCTTTGATTTGCAACAAATGAGCTGTGATAGGAATCTATAATTTTCTCTGAATTCAGCCGGAATCCCGGTCGGGTCGAAATCTCGAGCGGTAAGATCCGGATCCA
>CAZTJA010000109.1:0-10098 GCA_964613745.1 uncultured Syntrophaceae bacterium | reverse complement strand
GGTTACCAATGGATCGATTCGGTTGTAAGGACAGGCCAGGCGGTTGTCAATGTGCATGTCCAAACCCTAAGTGGACTGGTCATAAAACTGTCCTCGTCAAAGCTCGATCTAATAGGTTGTAAACGCTTGAAAAGCGAAGAAGCCATATGCCTGGTTGACCGGATCTTCAATGCATCAAATCAGCCTGATACAGGCTACTTCGGTGGTCAACGTTCCTTTTCCCTCTCGGAAAGGATTTACTATTCCGTACGGGATCTCAGGCTTGCAGGATTGACCCATGATGACCTCAAATATGAGGCATTTGAGTCCATTCACAAAGGACAGGAAATTGTCCGGATACTGAAGTCATATACCGAAGAATTACGAACCCAACGCTTGGTGGATTACTCAGATGAGGTTGATTTGGCGGCGCAGAGCGCACGAGATCATCCCGAGCTTTTCGGCAATGATGTTTTGGTGATCATAGCTGAGGATAGTTACGAAGGGCTCACCTTTAAAGAGAAAGCTTTTTGGGAAGCTATTCCCAGGGACAGAAAAATTAGGCTTCAAATCGACTCTCCTTCCACTGCACCTATTGATGATCATCCAACAAACTCTCAACTTCTGCGATGGGTTCTTGAACCTTCCAAAGCCCCCAATGCTTTCGAGAATGATCAGTCGGTCGCGATTTATAGTGCTGCAGGCGAGATCAATGAAGTTCGGGAGGTGTTTCGAAGATGTCTCTCGAACGGGATACCACTCGATGAGGTTGAGCTTCTCTATACCGATGGAAATACCTACATTCCTCTCATATATGAAACGGCAGCTCTCCTGAATCACGAGTACTCGACCGACAAACCTCTCGTTCATTTCGATGAAGGGATTCCCGCAACATATTCCCTGCCCGGAAAGGCACTGAGCGGTTGGGCGTTATTAAACCGGGACGGCTTTTTGCAATCTACTCTCGTTAGGCTGCTCGAAGCAAACCTCCTCCCTATTGACTCGTCTTTCAGTGAGTCTCATCGCCTGTTGGCAGCAAAACTCCTGAGATCAGTCAAAATCGGTTCAGGTTCGGACAGGTACCTTGAGCCGCTGGACACCATAAGAAGTGAACGCGATGCCGCTTTGGCAAAAATGCAATCAAATGGACTGAGGGATGATGACGAAGTTCAGTTCAACATGTTGGAGGACGAAGCGGCTGCTGCTCGATTGCTTTTTGACGTTGTAGAGAAGCTGGTTAATTTAGCCCTGCCCCAGGTTTCGTCAATCACAAATATAGATGACGAACAATTGAATAAGGCATCTCAGCTTGAAATTTTGGAAAAGGCAGTATCATTCCTCCAGGCCTTTGAGTCTTTTGATAAAGATCTGGACCGGTCAGCTCACGATGCCCTTGTCGCAAGGCTTCACGAAATCAAGTCAATGGTTGAGCGGTGGGGTCCATTGAGCATCAATATGCTCAGTTGGGTTGAAAATCTGTTCCGGGAAGTTCGTATTATGTCAAGTGGGCCCTTACCTGGGGCCATGTATGTTACAGGAATAGAAAACGGCGGTCATTCAGGCCGAAAGTACACCTTCATTGTGGGACTGGATGACGCTCGATTTCCCTCCAGCGGAATGCAGGATCCGGTACTTTTGGACAATGAAAGGGAAAAGCTGTCCGGCTCAGCGGCCCAAATACCGACCTCTCGCGGCAGACTTTCTCTCCAACTTCAGAATTTCAGTTATTTGCTGTCTCGATTATCCGGTTCAGTCACATTGAGCTATGCCTCAAAAAGCGTTTCGGATGATCGAGAAAGTTTCCCAAGTCCTCTTTTATTAGCGGCTTACCGGATTGTTTCGCAAAACCGCACGATCGATATAAACAATCTTGTCCGTTCGCTGCAGCCTCCCGTCTCCTTCTGCCCCACTGAACCCGCTAAGAGTCTCACGATTCAGGAATGGTGGTTGAATCAACTCTGTACTCCGGGAACGATGGTCGATGCCGATCAACTGCTCGGGGCGCACTTTCCCCATTTGGCTAAGGGGAAGAAGGCACAGGCTGCACGTGATTCCGCCGATTTCACGAAGTACGATGGTCGCGTCTCTGCGTCCGACCAAGCTCTTGATCCAATGAACTCTCAAGGACCAAGACTCTCAGTTCGTCGTCTCGAAATCCTAGGAGCTTGCCCACGAAAATATTTTTTCGAGTGTGTCCTCGGCATTACCCCCATGGAAGAAGTTGTAATCGACAAAGATGTCTGGCTGGACAGCAAAGACTTTGGTACGTTGGCTCACGAAGTGTTTAATGAATTCGTCCAAGAGAAGATGAAAGATTGGCCGCCTAATTATCCGGCTGATTCCGGTTTGTTGTCTGCAATCTTATCTCGAAAAAGCGACGAGCATCTAAAACATCATCCGTCGCCGACGGAAGCGGCGTACAATCGTTCGATGCAGGAGCTTTCTCGAGCTTGCACGACTTTTCTCAGAAACGCATCTAGAGAGAGTGACCGAGAACCGCTTTTTCTCGAGGCAGTGATCGGGTTGGGACATAAAAATCACGGTGCAATCGGATCCAACAAGATCATGTTGGATCTTTCGAACGGAAAGAGGATTCGCATCGGAGGCCGCATTGACCGCATAGACAAGATTAAGGGAACTTCACCGCCGGAGTTTGTAATCCTCGATTATAAGACAGGGTCTGCCTACAAATATGCTTCCAAGGACATTTTCGGGTGCGGGCGTTCCATCCAGCACGGGGTTTACATTCACCTGGTCGAATCAGTTCTTAGGGAGGGAATTTCCGATGCCAAGGTAGTTTTATTTGAATATTTTTTCCCCGGGATCAAAGAAGATGGTCTGTCCATCAAGTACACGCCCAATCAATTGGCGGAATCACGGAAAGTAATTGAGCTGCTATGTCAAATTGCGGGTAACGGGGCATTCCTGAGCACGGAAACCCCCAACAAAGATTGCACGTGTTGTCCATATACAAGTATGTGCGATTCGGAATCCGTTGAGCAAAAACGTACGGCTCTAAAACTCGAGAGCGTCGAGCCCGTGCTGCATTACATGAAGGAGTTGAGGAGCCGTGAACCCAAACAATCCAAAAAATAGCCTTCCTGATGAGAATGCCCGAATAGCGATTCGCGAGGATCTGCGAAAATGCATGTTGGTTGAGGCTGCGGCAGGTACCGGTAAGACCACTATGATGGTCGACCGAATGATTGCGCTTCTTGAAAAATCGGAATGTCGCATTCATGAGCTTGCGGCTGTGACCTTCACCCGAAAAGCGGCCGCCGAACTCCGGTCACGATTTCAACTCAAGCTGGAAGAAAGGCTTCGACAGCCTAACTTTTCCGGCAATCGTTCACTTCAGAATGCGCTCACTAATATAGAGAAATGTTTCATCGGAACCATTCATTCGTTCTGTGCTCGACTCCTTAGAGAGAGACCCATTGAAGCACGGGTCGATATCTCCTTCAGGGAAATCGATGGAAATGAAGATCAGCTTATTCAGAATGAGACATGGGACGATTACTCTGCCGGCCTCTTGGCTGCGAACGACCCCATCCTGGATCAATTGAAAGATCTCGGAGTTCACATACAAGATCTACGGCAAGCATTTCGTATCTTTGCGGGTTTTTCCGATGTCAAACAGTGGCCATCCGGACCCGCCGTCGCAGTTGATTTCGCAGCCATTAGAAGAATGATTGATGAAGCGAAGACCCATGCTAAACAAATCACAGCAGGTATTACGTACGACGAGCAAGATGAATTGATGAGGTCCTATGCTCTGATAACCCGAAAAATCGAATGCTCGAATCTCGACGAACAAAGAGAATTAATTGACATATTGATACAGTTCACGAAGAAGAAAACTCAAAACAAAGAGATCGACAAGTGGCTTGGTGGTAAGAAACAGGCAAAGGAAGAACTTGAACGATGGCAAGATTATTATGACCAGGCAAATTCATGGTTAGATCAGGTCAGCAAAGCAGTCTATCCATCTGTGATTAAAGCTCTCCAGCCTGCCGCTGCGCTTTACGAAAACCGTAAATCCGAAAAATGCGTCCTCAATTATCAAGATTTGCTGGTGAAAGCAGCAGAATTGCTCCGAAACAAACCACATATCCGGTCGTACTTTAAACAGCGATTTACGAGATTGCTCGTTGACGAATTTCAGGATACCGATCCCATACAAGCCGAAGTGATGATGCTATTGACATCCGTCGACACGCAAGAGACGAATTGGGAAAACTGCCGCCCTGAACCCGGCTCACTGTTTGTGGTGGGAGATCCCAAACAATCAATCTATCGATTCCGCCGTGCAGATATTCTTACTTACAATAAGGTAAAGGAGATCATTCAATCGGCCGGTGGTGAAATCGTACATCTGCAGAGCAATTTCAGATCATGTAATGCAGTTATTGAATGGGTTAACAAAATCTTTGAAACCAGATTTCAAGGACCTTCCGAGTATGAACCGGAATACGTGAAGCTTGAGTGCGGCAACTTGAACCAGTCACATACCGACGGAGTGTTCAAACATTTCATTCCCAAGATCTACCGTAACAAGGAACTCATTGTCGAACATGAAGCCGATCGTATAGCTCGTTATATTTTGCAGCAGGTTCAAGATAAAACGCCGATCCCAAGGAAAAAAGAACAACTGGATCTTGGATGGCCTCCTTGGGCCAGGTTTGATGATTTTCTTGTAATCAGCAAAAGCAAGGACGTTTTGACGGCTTATGGCAATGCAATGCAACGATACGGGATACCCTATCAGATTACCGGCGGAAACGCTCTTTCGGACACAACAGAGATTTCCTTACTGAAAAAATTATTACGTGCCGTAATTCAGCCTGCCGATCCAGTGGCCTTGGTCTCGGCACTCCGCAGTGAGTTGTTTGGAATCAGTGATGACGCACTTTATCATTTTAAGCAATCGGGTGGACAGTTCTGTTTTTTGACGGAACTACCCGTCACTTTTATACACGAGGAACGGGCCTCTATTGCCGACGCATTTGCACGTCTCAGAGATTGCTTGTCACTGTTCAAAGCTTTGCCTCCGATTGTTGCTGCGGAAAACATGATTTCGCGAATGGGCCTGAGTGCTCGTGCAGGGGCAGATCCGGAAGGGAATTCCCGCGCAGGTAGCCTGTTGAAAGTTTTGGAAGTCTTGAGGCCCATGCAGCAATCGATCTTGACTGTTTCGGATCTCCTCGACCAGCTTGAACTTATTATGAACAACAAAGAAGAGCAGGACGGAATGCCCGCACTGGAACAAGACAGTCCCAGCGTCCGGATAATGAACCTGCATAAAGCAAAAGGACTTGAAGCGCCGGTCGTTTTCTTGGCTGCGCCTTGCGGCGATGGGGATGAGAAACCGATAACTTGCCATGTTGATCGGTCCGGGAAAGAACCTCTAGGATATTTGGCCTTAAAAAACATAAATTTCAAGAATTCCAAATATGCTCCATTCATGGCAATGCCGGCCGAATGGGAGCGCTATGAAGAGAATGAACGTGAGTTCCTGAAAACTGAGGGTACGAGACTGCTGTATGTTGCCGCCACAAGGGCGGGCAGGCAGCTCATTGTTACCCAACGCGAAAGTCGGAATAGTGCAAATCCTTGGAGGAGTTTTGGGAATTTCCTAGATGATTGTAAAGAGTTCCACGTTCCTAATGATCTTCATCCGACATCCGGTCTTTTGATCGACATACCGGCCAACTTAGTTGTTGATGCACAAACCGCCATTGAAAACAGATGGAAACAAGTGTCGTCGCCTTCATACCGCATCCAGGGAATCAAGCACTTGACGGTGGACCATTCTCATTTTTTCGGTTCAGAAAAAGGTAGAGGAATGAAGTGGGGCAGTGCAATTCATTCTATGCTTGCGACGGTGATGACTGATCAATCCGTAAGCAACCTAGACGGAATAGCAAAATTAGCCATCGCTGCCGCCGAAATGGAGCCGACAAACAACTTGGTTGACGATGCCGTTCTTTCGATCAAATCAATAATGAAATCGGAAATATGGAAGCGAGCTGTTCAGAGTTCCAAGCGCTTCATCGAGGCGCCTTTCGCAGTATCGGACCAATTTATGGATGAGCACGGAAACCAGAAGCAGACCATTCTACGAGGCTCGATTGACTTGGTATTTCTTGAAAATGATGAGTGGGTTATCGTTGATTACAAGACGGACAGCCCGCCCAAGGAGAAGATTCCCGATTTAGTGGACATGTACCGGGGACAAGTGGAAAAATATGCCGAGATTTGGGAACGTATAACCGGGATAAAAGTGGCTGAAAAAGGTCTTTACTTCACGCACCATGGGAATTACCTGATCTGCTGAAACTTGTTGAACTCTGGTCATATCAAATTAGTCGGGAACGGTAAAATAGAAGGTTGATCCTTTATTCGGTTCGGATTCAACCCAAACTCTACCACGATGGCGTTCGACTACTTTCTTAACGATGGCCAATCCGATTCCAGTGCCGTGAAAAGGACCTTTCTTGTTCAGCTGTTGAAAAATTACAAATATGCGGTCAAAGTATTCCTTCTCAATGCCGATTCCGTTATCTTTCACTGAGAAAATCCATTCCTCCCCATTGCGTTCAGCTGAAATATGGACCATTGAAGTTTCTGACGGCCCAAACTTGACGGCATTGTGTATAAGATTTTGAAAAATCTGAAGCAACTGAATTGAGTCACCTCGGACTCGAGGCAGACCATCCAGAGTAACCTTTGCTTCTTTTTCGTCTATGATGCTTTGAACATTACGGATGGCCTGTTCTACTATTTGCTGGGTGTCTACATCGGTAAATGAGTCCGTCCGAGCAGTGAGTCGTGAATAGGAAAGCAAGTCTTCAATAAGGGCTTTCATTCTTTTTGAGCCTTCGACTGCATAACCAATAAGCTTGTCGGAATCCTTATCAAATTTGCCCAGATTCTTTTTCGCGAAAAGTTGTAAAGCTGCCGCCACGCTTCGCAAGGGCTCCTGTAGGTCATGTGAAGCGACATAGGCATAGTGCTGAAGGTCCTTATTTGACCTGCTCAGGTCCGAGAGCGTTTGTTTCAGGTCTGCTTCGGCCCTTTCTCGCTTATGAATCTCAGCCATCAATTCCGCATTCATGCGAACAAGATCTGCAGTCCGCTCCTGAACACGAATTTCCAAATTATCCCGAGCCAGCTTTACCGCTTCTTCGGCCATTTTTCTGTCGGTAATATCCATAACGATGCCAATGTAGCTTGACGCCTTACCGTCGGCACCCAAAATAGGTCTGCCTCGAGCCATTAACCAGCGCTGACTCCCGTTGTGGTCCTTTGTTCTCCACTCTGCGTCGAGTTCGGCCCCTTTGAAAGCGGCATCGAGGACTGATTTTTCGGCTGATACCCGATCTTCAGGGTAAATTGTTTGCAGCCAAGCCTCAAGAGAAGCATTGCAGTCTTTCTTTTCCAATCCATACAGATTCCAGAGGCGCTCAGACCAGAAGCTTGTGTTGTCCTTTGGATTCCATTCCCAGGTTCCCGCGTTTGCGGCATTAAGAGCCAGCTGCAATCGTTGTTCACTTTGTCTCAACGCTTCTTCGGCTTTCTTCCGTGCTGAAATGTCTTCTGAAAATATAACGATACCGCCAATATCGTCTTGAGCGGTATACCACGGCCTCGCTTCCCAGCGAAGCCACTGCACGGTGCCGTCTTGACGTTCAAATCTGTCTTCTTCAGCTTTGATTGTTTCGCCTTCTAAAGCTCTCTTGTGGATTGCCTTCCATGTATCCGTAATTTCGGGGAAGATTTCGTAATGGGATCTGCCGATTATCTTTTTACCGCCTAAATGATAATCGGTTAGCCACCGATTGCTGACCGACAAGTAGCGCATTTCGGTGTCGAACATAGCCAAAGCGGTCGGAGCATGTCGAATGAACAAGCTGAGTGTTTGTTCATGTTCCTTGAGAGCCAGCTCAGTACGTTTACGTTCCGAGATTTCCCAGCCTACATCGGCAATTAGAGCAACGGATTCCGCATCATCCTTCGTGTATTCAGTGGATTTATTACCTACACCCAGCATCGCTTTAACTTTTCCACCCCGCAACACGGGAACCACCAACTCACGGTTTACCTCGGCATGGTTCTCAGGCAGGCTCTTACGATCAGCAAGTGATTTGTAATCGTTATGGATTACCGGTTCAAATCTGCGAGCACATTCTACCCATACGCCGGCTTGATCTATGTCGTAATGGAGGCCTTTGCCTTGAGCTTTACAGAACCTGGCCTTAGTTTGTGTGGACCAATTTTGGAGAGAAATAGTCTTTTGATCATCATCGATGCAATGATAAAACCCTATTGAGCTATCGGTGACCTTCTCGGCCTCATTTATAGTTTCCTCAAGCAGCTCATCCAGACTGTGATCCACCGCAAATTCCATTAAATGCAGTCGAGCCGAATTAATTGCATCTTCTTGTTTTCGTTTTGTGATGTCGGTAATGATGCCCTGTACACCGATCACTTCATTGTTTCCAGGAATGCATCTGGTATTGCTTTGTATCCATTTAAAAGATCCTGATCGTGTTCGGACCCGAAGAACCGTTTCGTTGCGGCTCTTGAACGTGGTCTCATTGAGCAAATGAGTGAATTCATCCGAACAATCTTCGCTCAAAATAGAAGAGAATTTCAGACCGATTAGTTCAGCCGGACTATACCCAAGCATGTTTTCAACTTGCGGGCTTATATACTCTATAGTGCCTAGCCTGTCAGTCTTGAAAATTACCTCATTTAGGTTTTCCACTAAATTCCGATACTCGGACATTGCATCCCGCAATGCAATTTTCTCGTGTTGCAACTCTCGGAAAAGAAGCGAATATGGTTTTCTCAAACCCGTTTCGATTATCGCTCTATACATCAGATAAAAAGATACAACCTTTAGCGTATGTCCGATAAAGTTGAACATGCCGTACACGTCATAATAAAGCGTAAAAGAGAGTTCCGAAATTATAGTCGTGACAATTGATGCGATAATTAACTTGAGTACCCGGGCATCGAAATTTTGGCGTTGAGCAATATTAGTTATAAGAGCGAACGTCAGAATAAGACAAATCACATACTCGCTTACCAATTTGAAACGAGTCTGGCCTAATCCTTCAAGATATGAATCAGGGAAAACCTCGAAGTAAAATATCGAAGTTAATAACGCGAAAAGCAGACCCGAACATGCAGCGAATAAAATCCCTGCGCCTATTCTGCGGTACATGAAAACAGGAGCTATTAGAAGCGAAAAACTTTCAAAGTAACGAGCGGATATCCAAAGCTGGGTAGCGAGATTTGCTCCATGAGTCGGAAAAACGCCCATTCCTTTATACGCAAGGGTATGGAGTAGGTCGATACCACCGACGAAAAGATAAGCGACTCCTATGAAAAGGAAATAATCGTTTTTTAAGAAACCGCGAACATTCCAAGTTATGAGAAAAACTGCGTAGCAGATCAGTATACTAAAAACTTCAACCAGACTGTGAAACAGCAAGTAGCTGTAAATACTTATCCAATAGAGTGCCGCCATAATAGCAGGGATTGCGATCACGGGCCAATACATCGGGACATTCTTTTTCAAAAAAGTCATTCTTGTATCTGGTATCTGAGGGAATTTGGTTAAGTTTCTATCAATTAGCAGGCCGTCGGAGCGCAATGAAAATTTCGACTATTCCGACCAGCGTACATACACAAATAGGCTTTTTACAGCAACGTTGCTCTATTATATTTCAGCTGAAAAAACGGGTCAATCAGGATAATAACTGCATATTAACTTTTCGGAATCAGTCAAACTGATCCGAGCTTTGCCGTGATGAGCGACTTGCCATCACGGCCCCGAATCTGATCACTCTATGTGCAAATTCGTCAAAACGAAATCGTGTGTATCTTGTTGTTTTGAATTATACTGGGGACCTGCCCCTCAAGTCCGTAATTCGCTTCTTTATCGCCACGCTCACACACGGTTATTCGCTGTTGCAACTGGGCGATCTCCGTTTGATAACCGTTCATTTTGTAGAAGAGGAAAAGCATAACAATGCTCAGGAATAGGACGATCCCGGTCATGATTTTTAATTTTATGGTAGAAAAATAAAGATGTATCAATTTGCCCAT
>CAZTJA010000108.1:0-10188 GCA_964613745.1 uncultured Syntrophaceae bacterium | reverse complement strand
CAGCTTGAAACAGCACTTCAGAAAGATTCTACCTACGCGCCTGCTTATGTATCTATGGGAGATATCAATTTAGGCGAAGGGCACATGGAGAGGGCTCTGGAAGCGTATTCACATGCCTTAAATGTTGATCCCGACCATTTTGAAGCACTGGTAAAAAGGGCAAAACTTCAGATCGAACTCAACCATTTTTCCAGTGCTCTCAGCGATTTGGAAAGAGCCGCCAAGGTCAACCCATATAGCGGAGAAGTGTATTCTTTGAGAGCGAAATGTCACGAGATATTGGGAGAAACTGAGGCTGCAAGGCAAGATAGCTGGAAGGCACGGGTTTTCGCGCATAGGTAGGGAATGAGCGGGATCTAAGATCCCGCCCTAACTTACTTATCTTTCGTCAATTATTCTTTTTGCTTTACCTATGCTGCGCTCGATTGTTTCCTGGGGAAGAATAATAACCGGCACATGAATTCCTATTACCTGCTGAATTCTATTGGAGATCTTCTTGGTTAGATCGTCCATCGCTGATTGACCCGCCTGGTAAATTGCCGTTTTCACTTCCGTTTCAACGGTAATGTGATCTATGTATCCCTTTTTGGATAGTCTGATTTGATAGAGAGGTTCGACCTGGTCGAATTCCATTAAGACCGCTTCCACCTGCGAGGGGAACACATTTACGCCGCTGATAATCATCATGTCGTCGGATCTACCAAGGATTTTGTCCATGGTCATAAGTGTTCTGCCGCACTCGCATTTTTCTCGTCTAAGTGCACATATGTCTCTTGTGCGATAACGAATCATCGGCATTGCACGTCTCTGGAGCGCGGTGAAGATCAATTCTCCTTCTTCACCCATTTCTACCGGTTCGAGTGTTCCTGGATCAACAATCTCCGGATACACATGATCTTCATTAATGTGGATGTTGTAATACTCGCATGTAAAAGAAACTCCGGGGCCCATGAGCTCGGTTAAGCCATAATGCTCGTAGGCGTGTATTCCACCACGCGATTCGATATCGTGCCGCATCTCCACCGTCCAGGGTTCCGCTCCGAAGTGTCCCGTCCGAAGTTTCGTTTTCTCCAGATCAATTCCCATTTTTTCTGCTTTTTCAATGATTGTGAGACAATAGGACGGCGTACAACAGAGTGCGGTTGTTCCAAAGTCCTGGATTAGCATAATCTGTCGCTCAGTCATGCCGGCGCCGGATGGGACTACGGCACACCCGATTCTCATGGCTCCCTGGAGGAAGCCAAGTCCACCAGTGAAAAGCCCCATTCCGTAAGCATTCTGCAATACACTATCGGGCCTCACTTCTTGAGCCCACAATCCGCGCGCCATACAATCCGTCCACTGCTGCAGATCATCCTGTGTATATGGTCCGGTAATCGGTTTGCCCGTTGTGCCTGAAGATGCATGAATGCGGACGACGTCAGACATTGGAACCGCGCATAAGCCGAATGGATAATTGTCTCTTAAGTCGGTCTTTACAGTGAAGGGGAACTTGGCAATGTCTTCGATCTTTTGCAGATCACCTGGTTTAACACCCGCCTTATCAAAAGACTCTTTGTAAAAAGGAATTTTCTCATAAACCCAGGTGATGGTTTCTTTGAGTTTTCCAAGTTGAAAAGATCTAATGGAGCTGTCGTTCATGGTTTCGAACTTTTCGTCCCAAAACTTCCTTGACATTAAGTTCCTCCTCAGAGATGACGATTGTTTTTGCGGCAATGTTGTGGGCGAGGAAAGGCTTTACTGACCTAATATTTAGGAAAATATACCTTTTCTGTCAAGACAAAAGGAACGGGGATTCGACGGGGAATTCCAAATCAAGGATGTGGCATATCATTCATTAGGCTGAATTGAATATAAATACGCGGTTTTCGCATTAGTAACAAAATTCGAGATCTCAGAGAGATCGACCATCAACGGACATCGGACTTTAATCCGCCAAGTCTTTGAGCTTCGTCAAAACCGGCTTGCCGAGAGTCGATTCGAGGACAGGCGAAATCTCCGGAGCTGTGGATGGACCTTTTATTTGAAAAATCCAAATCAGGGGCGTTTTTTTCTGTTTGTTTTCTTCCTGGGGCTTATCTTCAGGGGGCGGGGTATTGTCAATGCCGAGTTTCTTGAGTTCCTTGTCCAGCCCGGTAATCTTCAACAAATCTCCATGACGTTTCAACACATCCTGAACTCCCGGAATCTTGCCAATAGCTTGGCCGATGTTTGTTTCCGTTCTGAATAGGAAGAGGATATCCAAATTGTTACTTGTCAGATTATAACTGCCGATTGCCCCTGAGCCGAATTTGGGAGCCTTTAGACGCACATTTTCCGTAGTTACTATCCCTGAGTTTATAGCTAAGTCGCCCGTAATTTTCTCAAATTGTAGGGGGTCCCTGTTTTTAGAGTCTTTGTCTGAATCGAGCAGGATCGAGACAAGGTTCTCCGTTTTCATTAGAGCATTTCGGAGTTTTGGAGCTTTGATTGTGCCGGAGCCTGACTGAATGCGCACTTCTCCCGATAAAGTCTTCGTATCAAATACTCTAGCGAGATCCGCTGAAATTTTGACGGTCGTTTCGACACCGCCATTGATCTTACCCGTCAGCTCCGGAACTTTTACCGCTTCGCCCGCCAAAGTAATTTCGCCGGAAACTTTTTCCGCAATCCAGCCGGCATTCTGCGGTTTCAAATCAACGGAATGAATGCGGATCGAACCAAAAGGAAGCAGGCGAGCATTCCTGCTTTTCAGGGTGATTGCTCCATCCAGAGTTCCAGTGGGTCTCAAAGGCGCGAACTGGGGAATTACACCTGCTGCATCCTTTAAGTCCAATTTTCCTATAGTGACATTAAGGTCACCCAGGTTACCTTTTGAGTCAAAATTTACATCTTTAACGATCAGTCTCGAGTTCTGGAGTGTGAGTGCCGCCTCTCTGATTTGCGTGTTACCGGACACTAATTTACCTGAAGCCGTCAGATTGGAATTCATACCCTTGGGTTTCCGAAAATCATCTTGGAAACGTACATCAACATTCGTAAGAGGTAGGTCTCCTGACCAGCTCAAATCTGAAGCGGATCCTGAGAACTTTAATTTTGCGACGGAGTTTCCACTTATTTCGAGACCGGGAGGCGGGGAACCCAAAATAGAGAGAATCTCAGGGGAAACATGAATGCCGGCTGATCCGCTGAGCTTCTCCTTCCCGGTTCCCAGATTCAGAGCATCTCCTTTGGCATGCAACAACTCAGAACCCGGTTGATTGATCTTCAGATCGATTTGAGTAAGGTCAAGGTCGTTCTTGGAAAGGGTAAGTGTTGAAGCAAATCCGACAGACAGTTCAGTTGATGCGTTGCGTTCCGATTTGAGCTTGATCCCGGAAACATTAAATTGAACCATGTTTTGCTTATTTTTCGAGTTTCCCAAAAGAGACGTCAAAGTTCCCGTGACGGATGCATTGCCTTTTGAGCCGATGGGCTTTTCGAAAGAGTCCACTCTTACACCCAATGACTTCAGATCGAGGTTGGCCTTCACAGTGGAATCCGGCAGAGAGCCTTTAAGGAACATAGTTACCGGAGCAGACCCGTTCAGACTTATGTTCTGTGGCAGCTTTATCCCAAGATTCTTTAGAAACCAAGAGTGAAAGGACGACTGAACTGTTAAGTCCAAGTAAGGAGTCGATGAGAACGGATCTTTGACGGATCCGGATACATCTAGACTCAGCTCCTTTTCTACAACAGTCAGCTTTTTTATCTCTGCTCGACCGGGATCCACGTCAAAAACTACGTTCACCGAAGGTTGTCGCAAGAGCTTTGCCGGACTTCCGGAAAATTCAAGATTTTTGGATTCGATAGTTCCGGCAGCCCTCCAGGAATTCAAATCCTTCCAATCGGATTGAACCGAGACATTCACGAAACTTTTTTCTAGATTAAGAAATTCCCCTGCACCTTTAATTGGAAAATCATCAAGAACTAATTCCTTGCCGTTCAAATCCACCTTTGCAGAGGTAATCGTGTTTGATTTCGGGTCGCCTTCAATCCTGCCGGTAATCTTTAGCAACGATTCCGGATGAAGCCCCTTTTTCAGTTCAATATTAAATTCAGATTGGACATTTTGTTCATACGTTAAACGGGCATTGATCGCAGCAGATGAGAATGATTTCAAATACTCCGGATGCGGGGTGTATTGGCGAATTGATTGGAGCGAGCTTATCTCCGCAGATGTGTCTATGGATCCATGCTCCAACCTATCCATTTCTCTTGACAAAGCAAACCTTCCGGATGCCTTCACTAAACCTATGGGTTCGGACGAGGCATTGGTTGGAACTCCGCTTAGGTCCAGAACAAAAGAAGCCGGATCTTTATCCGCCGTCAGCAGAAGCTTCACTTGATCTAATGACAATGTGATCGGTCTATCTTTGTAAACTGAATAATCGTAATAGGTTATGTTTGAATTCAGAAGCTCGACGGAATTGATGGACCACTTTACGTTCTGATCCTGCTGTTTCGCTTCATTACTTTCATTTAACGGAGCCCCTTCCGGAACCGCCGGCGTAAGGTTCTGACTGGATACCGGAACAGGAATGAGAAAGTTTTCAAAGTTTCCGGATGCATTTCGGGTGACAAAAGTCTGCAGGTTCGTCAATTTAATTGCATCTACAACCAGCTCTCTCTTAAGAAGCGGAAAAATCTGAGGTTTAAGCACTATCTCTGCAACCGAGAGTAGTTTTTCTCCCTGGTGTGATGTCAGCGAGGCATTCTTAATAGTAATGGAGACCAATCGAGTTATAGATGGGCCGGCAATGATCTCTCCTATTTTTACGTCATGACCTGTAGCGGCACTGAGTTGCTTCTCGATGGATGTTCTAACGAACTCCGTTTTAGGCAGAAGCATAAACGCTGCTATCATTGATATAATTGCGATAACGAGAAGAATTCCAGTAATTGATATCAGGCGTCGGTAACCTTTCATCTTCATCCCCTAAAAACGGGTAGTATGTTGACAGAGGTGATGTACCTTTTCAATCCTTGTCGTCTTATAAGTTAGGAAATTTTCAAAAAAAGACGTATGATCTTTTGACTGAAATAGTCGGCGAATATAATCTATGCTAGACTCCTGATTTTAATTTAGGTTTTAAAACGGCGCAAAAAAAGAGGCATCATACGGGCTATGAGTAGACGGATATTTGCAGTTGGCGACATTCATGGAATGTACGAAAAATTAGTTCAAATGATGAAAATTCTTCCATGGGACCCGCAACAAGGTGATCTTTTGCTCTTCATTGGTGATTACATAGACCGGGGTCCTAAGTCCAAGGATGTAGTAGATTATCTCGTCAAATTAAAACAGCACGGAGGTGAAATTGTTTTTTTGAAGGGCAATCATGAGCAAATGCTCATGAGATATTATTTTGAACAAAAGGATCAAATGCTTTACGTTGCAAACGGTGGAGCCGAGACGATTGCAAGTTATGTTGAAGGTGCAATAGGGAAAAAGGAATTCCGGCTTCCCGAAGATCATGTAGACTTTTTTTATTCGTTGCAGATATCCTTCCAGACGGACGATTACATTTTTGTTCATGCAGGGCTAAGAGACGGAGTGCCTCTGAGTGATCAAACCGAAGAAGACATACTTTGGATTCGGGAAGAGTTTATTTATTCGGCTTATGATTGGAACAAACGAGTAATATTCGGGCACACTGCTCTGGAGACTCCGTTCGTGACTCCGGGAAAAATCGGAATAGATACGGGGGCTGTATATGGAAACAAATTAACTGCCGTAGAGCTTCCAAAGATGAAATTTTATCAAGTCTGATCTACGATTAGGGTCTTTTCCAACTCAATATATTCATGAACCATTGACTCAATAATTCAATGCAGCGTTCGTCAGTCCTTAAACGATGAACCCCTCCGGGCAGGATTTTTAACTCACCAATTCCGGCAGGAGCATTTCGGAACAAGATATCAGCGTGTTCTACCGGAACAACTTCGTCTTGATCACCGTGGATTATCAGCAAATGTTTTGCCTGTAATTGTGAAATCCACTTTGCAGGCTCAATTTCTCGAAATTCATTCATCCACCTACTAACATCAGCAGGAAAATTGTGTGATCTGATAATCCCTCTTGTTCGAAGGTCTTCTATTAATTCCTGTGGATCCTTATCAAAAATTTCAAATGTCGCTGGAGTCCCAACAACAGAAAGGCCGTAAACTCTTGAGTCCTCCGCGGAAAATTTGATTGCTGCAGCTCCGCCGCCGCTGAAGCCAAGTAAGATGAGACGGGTAGGGTCAACATGTGGGGTGTCGAGTATTTTCTCAAACACCGCGCCGAGATCTCGCACCCATCCCTGTATGTCGAAATCTCCTCCTGAATCACCGCAACCTCTGAAGTTAAAGGTTGCCGCAGCCAATCCCAATGATGTGAACCGCAGGGCTAAGTCACCGTACGTAGGTTCGTTTGGAGCTGTTGGATTGCCGCTTGGGATCCCATGACAGATTATCACAACGGGATATTGTCTCGCCGGGTGAGCGGTTGGAAAGTATAATGTGCCGCGAATTTGTATACCGTCGGAAATAACTTTGAACGATTCATTTTCCCGAAGAGATGGGAGATCAGTTCGAGGTGCCTTGGTGGGACCACCAAATTTCAATGCTTCTATTAATTTGCGCCAAATGGATGCCAGTAGTCCGGGTTCCATGAGACCTCCCTATGAACAATTATTATCCTATTTTCCCGGACTCCATTTATGAAAATCTGTTCCTATCATTGAAGTCGTGCATAGGCTCTCTTGCATTTCGGGCAAGAATATACTCGTTCTTTTGCCAAAAACATGAAGACGGACAAGGCGGACAACACGGAACCCAATACCAACAGAGTTCCCGTTCCGTATAGGAGCACAAGTTTTCCAAAGGAAAAAGCCTCGAAAAAACTGAGAACTACTGCACCCAGAAAACCCAGCAGTATCAACAATACCGAGCCCGTTAATGCCTGATAAAAACTTGATTTATCGAATATTTTGCGTGTAATCGCATCGGTTTGGTCTCCACAACTCTCGCAGAGCACTGGAGTGGAATTCATATCACCAATGTCATCGATGTAATCAAGCGGCATTCCCGGGACGACATCATCGTCAGAATCATCAAAAACGTTTCCGGTTCTGCGAAAATCTTCGGGACGTATGAAATCATCTTTAAATAGATCGGCCGGTGCAGGAGCTTTATGGGGTTCAGCCTTAATTTCCCCGGCAGGAGGCGTTTCCTTGTTGGCGGATATTTCTGAAATCGGTTGCGCTGCAATTACGGTTTCTTCAATTTGGCTTGGATTACAAGATTCACGACTTACAAATTCTTGAAACGACACACCGCAATTGGGACAAATGTCAAACATCTTGTCCTGCGATTCCAGGCAGCAAGGACAAATAAATCCGACCTTTTCTGCGTCTTGCGCAGCTATTTCTTTTTCCCTTATAAGTTCTCTCTCGTAATGCTCCTTCAGTTCGTCTTCCGTGAGGATGTTACGGTCGACCAGCATCGAATAAAATTTTTCTAATCCCAGTGGAGTGAGGTTATACGCTTTTAGAATTTCGTCATCAAACATTCCCGATCTAAAATCATCGAGAAATTCCTTGACTTTAATTGTTCTGTGGTTGGTCTGAGTGTTGTTCATCTTATTTACCTCGCGTGGGACGATGCGAGTTTTATATCAAACCGAACAAAAAATGGCAAGAAAAATCAGAATTTATTGGGAAAATATAAAGTAGTTTAGTAGTGAGCTGCGTGCTGTCTGAATTGTATATAATCTTTCAGCCGATCAATTGTCTCCAGGTCGGGTTTGTATGGGTTTCGGATCAAACTAGGCATTGGCAGGATTTTTTCTGCTGCGAAAGGAGTAGCACAAACTTTTTCATTGTAGGCTTTCACCAGGAGGTATTCGAGATTGATTGTGTCCAAAACATTATAGGCCAGAAGAGTTTCCAGTGCTCTCGTATTGCCTCGCGCTCGATAATCTCTCCACAACAGAACGGCGAAATACCCATCTACCCCATCCAGCTCTTCTCTGGTCAGTCCTAATGACTTCTCACAACCTTTAAGCCCCCCTCTATACCCAAGGCTGTGAAGCACGAACCTAAGATCAATGTGTGCATGATGCAGTCGTATGCCGAAGTAATTTTCTATTACGGGAATGTCAAAACATTTACCATTGTAGGATACAATAACTGAATATTTCATAATTTCGGAAACAAAATCAGCGAGGTTGTTGCCGCGAACGAAAGTGTGCACCGATTTTCCGTTATAAAGGCTTATCGCTGTAATGTGGGTCGAAAGCCCTGAACCTCCATTTGTTTCTATATCGAGGTAAACCGTCGAATCTCGAAACTCAGGAAATATTCGCCAAATACTATCTGAAGTAAGTTTCGTTTGGAAAAACATGATATTTCGAGAATTTAATGCCGCTTGGGATTGAAGAACCCAATTTTTCAGCCACAAACCTTTATTTCGAGGTAGATCAATCTCATGAGCATTCGTCAGGTCATTCCAACACAGAATTCCCTTGTCCCACAAGCGTCTTTCAGTTTTCAGTCCCACGCCGGGAATATGACAGAACGTATGATTCAGCATTAACGATTTCTAATTTCTTCAGAATCCACTAAATTAATGTGTGCGGTAATTTGGCTTTTTGATTATGCGGCTACTTTGATGTCAATTATGCTACCGCCCAATCGCTGCACTTCCTGCTGTATTTGACCAAGGGGATTTCCATCTCTAAGAACCAAGGCCACGGCAGTATAGCCGGGCTTCACTCGACCAGTCAGATCGGATATGTAGTTATCCGAAAAATTGAACTCTGAATAATGTGAAGCAATTGCACCGGAAATCCATCCAAACAGTGCTCCCACTTGGAATCCCATCAGCACCCCGCCAAGTGATCCTCCAGTAAGGATCCAGCCCACGACGGCCACAAAAAACCCAAAATACAATGTGCCTGCCAACGAGTATTGTGCAGCCATGTCGAAAGATTTGTCGACTTCAACTTTTCCAAAATCATTTTTCGAGATCATTGCGGAGCCCTCAAAATCCAAGTACGCGGATTTTTTTAGCTCTGATACGGAGAACAACAGAGCATCGGCTTTATAACGGTCATCAAATTCAACGGCCAAGAATTCCGACATGATCTCCTCCATGATCTAATTTGAATTGCATCCTGGGATTCGGACGTGTCCGTCTATGAGGTAGGTTGAGAATATCCCAGTAGTTAGGCATAGTCAAATTGAAAGAATACGTACCATCCAGGAGTATCATTCCTTAGAATCGTTCAAACATTTGTCTCAGTAAATCCGGTACTGACGCCTCGAATTATCCGAAACGTCCGGTCACGTATTCCATTGTCTTTTCCACTTTTGGATTGGTAAAAATTCTGGAGGTCTCGCCGTATTCGATCAGTTTACCGAGATACATGAAAGCGGTGTTGTCGGAAACTCTCGCAGCCTGTTGCATGTTGTGCGTAACAATTACGATTGTGTATCGGCCACGAAGTTCGTCGATGAGATCCTCAATTTTGGCAGTTGCAACAGGATCCAAAGCCGAACACGGTTCATCCATCAAGAGAACTTCCGGTTCACCGGCAATCGCTCTGGCAATACATAATCGTTGCTGCTGACCACCGGAAAGCCCAAGAGCATTGTCCTCCAACCTGTCTTTTACCTCATCCCAGAGAGCTGCTGAGACCAACGCGGTTTCTACGGTTTCTTTTAATATTCTTTTGTCCCGTATACCGTCAACCCAAAGGGGATAACAGACATTTTTTGCTATTGACATGGGGAATGGATTTGGTTTTTGAAAGACCATCCCCATAACTTTCCTCAGACCAATGACATCAATGTCGGGACTGTAGATATCAGCTTTGTCGAGTGAAATTTTGCCTCGTGTCGTAAGACCGTCGATTAGGTCATTCATGCGATTAATGGATCTAAGCAGGGTGGATTTACCGCATCCCGACGGCCCAATTAAGGCCGTGACCAATCCTTTTTCTACACCCATCGTTATATCGAATAAAGCCTGACTTTGACCGTACCAGAGATTGAATGTCTCTATCTCCAGGATTGATCCCTCAGGACCTTTTTGAACATGATATACCGTTTCAGGAACATTTGTTTGATTCATGTAAACCGTACCTCACACGGCCTAGAAATGTCCCGCGAAGAACTTACGTTT
>CAZTJA010000107.1:0-10915 GCA_964613745.1 uncultured Syntrophaceae bacterium | reverse complement strand
ACATCCGCAGAAGTCGCTCTCGGCCTTCAGCATAGCGGACCAAAGCTGCGAGTGCCTTCATCGCTC
Source organism: uncultured Syntrophaceae bacterium (assembly GCA_964613745.1). Lineage (GTDB taxonomy): Bacteria > Desulfobacterota > Desulfomonilia > Desulfomonilales > Desulfomonilaceae > CAZTJA01. The sequence continues at coordinate 10,849 of CAZTJA010000107.1, read as the reverse complement.
GTTCCGGGCTCGGTAATACAGCCGCACCAAGATCCTGCAAATTTCGAATGAATTGTTCATCTCTGGAATAAAACGAGCCCCCTACTACCGGCTTCTTGAATTCCCGGCTCAATCCCGCCACGATCTCGCACTGGGTCTTTATATACTCGTGTGCTAAGAGCTTTGCCTGATCAAGAGGCACTCCCGAATTGCGTATTGTTTCGACTACCCTTTGAACCGGCATCAACATGTACATGAATAAATTGTGCACATGTTCGTCTCTCAGCAAAATCTTGGGGATAGTTTCAGTGTAATCACTAGGATTCTTACTAAACGTTAAATCTACCGGATTTGCGAGACTTGCCGTATGAGGAACTAGAGGCGTCAGCGCCTCTATGGTGATGGGTGAGAAGTCTACCAACTTAAGTCCGCTCCGTTCCGCAGTATCTGCTGCAGCTGCACCAGGTCCACCTGAGTGAGTTAAGATGGCGGTTTGATTGCTCAGAGGCAATGGTTGTGTCCCCAACACGTAGCAAAAATCGAACAGCTCCTCGATAGAATATGCCCTGATGATCCCACATTGTTTAAATAGACCCTCGTATAGCTGGTCTGGACCCGCCAGAGCGCCGGTATGCGAGTTGCCGGCTCGCTTGCCTGATTCGGATCCGCCGATGTAATAGGCTACTATCGGTTTTTTTTCGGAAACTCTGCGGGCTGTATCAAAAAATTTTCTCCCGTTTCTTATTCCCTCTACATAGAGACCGATAACCTTTGTATCGGGACACAAACTCAGATACTCCATGCAATCAGTGATGTCGGTCATGGCTTCATTGCCCACGCTGAAACCTTGACTGAATCCCAAACCGAACTGTTTTAAATGGACGAACATCTGAGTTATAAAACTTCCGCTTTGAGAAGCCATTCCGATGAATCCAGGTCCTGCGTCGTAAGGGAAAAAAGTAGTATTGAGCTTTAGCTGCGTATTTACAATTCCAATGCAGTTTGGACCCAAAAATCGAATCCCGTATCTATCCGCAATGGTGAGAATTTTGTCTTGAAGCAATTTGCCTTCTTCACCTGCTTCTCCAAAACCGGCGGAGACGATAATTACGTGAGTCACACCGCTTTGACCACATTCTTCGAGTATCTCCGGTACTACCTTCGTCGGGAGAATCAGAATGCCTAAATCCGGAACGCTCGGTAAATCGGACACCTTTGCGTAAGCTGTAAGCCCTTTTACGTTACTTTCCGTTGGGTGCATAGGGAAGATCCGGCCCTCGTAACCACCGTCTATAATTTGGGTTAATTGAACCGATCCCATTCCCATTGGGTTATTTGAAGCTCCCCAAAGTGCTATACTCTTGGGGTGCATCATTTTATGTAGCGAGTTTTTCGTGTAATCCGACATATTTGCCTCCTGCATTACACCGGGCCTGACAGAAATCATTTTAAGGATTGTGGTTATCGGAATCTTTTCCGGAGACGAGGAGAGTGATTATGAAGGTGGCGAACCACCAGACAGCATATCCTATTGCCGTGGCGGAAACGGCCAGTGGCCCTATGGCAATGGATACATATATGAGGATTTCGTTTTGCTTAAAAAAATCTCCGTAAATGAGGATCAGCAATCCCGCAATGAAACTTACAAAAGTGACAACCGCCGCCATGGTAAGGGGTATGATTTGTCTCCACTCCATGGAAAGCATGCTATCATTGATTGGCATGTCAATCAATCAGTTCTAGGGAGCAGCTATTAAAAATATGAAGAGAAGCGAAAGTAGATCAGCCTTTTCAGTTCCGGAAGGTTCGGATCGGTTGATTGTAACGGTTCAGAAACCAACACGTTACTTGGGCGGAGAGATCAATTCACAGAAGAAAAATTTGTGTGAAATTGAAACACGCGTGGCTCTCTGTTTCCCTGATGTCTATGAAATCGGAATGTCCCATTTGGGATTGAAAATTTTATACTCCATACTGAATGAAAATCACTCAATCTACGCCGAGCGGGCCTTTGCTCCTTGGATTGACGCCGAAGCGGCGATGCGGAATCGGAATGAACCGTTGAGGAGTTTGGAAACGGGAACTCCCCTCGATGAATTCGATATCGTGGGCTTTTCTCTCCAATACGAATTGTGTGTTTCGAATGTGTTGCAAATGCTGGATCTTGGAAGAATTCCTCTCACGTCAAATGAACGAAATATGGACCATCCATTTGTAATCGGCGGAGGACCGCTGACATTCAATCCCACCCCGATTAAAGTTTTTTTTGACGCCTTTGCGATCGGCGAAGCCGAAGAGACAATATTGGAGCTGTGCGCCCAGCATGCCGTTTGGAAACGTGAAGGCGGTTCTCGGGATGAACTGCTTCAAAGGTGGGCAAAAATTGATGGAATTTATGTCCCGTCCGTGCACGATGTGTCAAAGAAAGTAATCACCAAAAGATTTGTGAGCGACCTGAATTCAGCGTATTTCCCGGTCAAGCCTGTCGTACCTTTTTGTGAAATCGTGCATGACCGTGCCGGTGTTGAAATCGCCAGAGGCTGCACAAGAGGATGTCGATTCTGTCAAGCGGGAATACTCTATAGGCCCGTGCGAGAGCGGGATGTCTCGAACATTTGCACCACGATTGAATCCATCCTTGCAAACACCGGCTGGGAAGAAGCAGCTCTTTTATCACTATCTGCCGGTGACTATTCCCAAATTTCGGAACTCATAAAAGTTCTCGTTCAAAGGCTTGGAAACAAAAAGACGGCTCTGTCTCTTCCATCAATGAGAACGGATTCCTTTGATCCGGAAGCCGCCGAACTCATTCGAAAAATTCGGAGTACCGGTTTTACCTTGGCTCCCGAGGCGGGAACCGAGCGGCTTCGCCAGGTGATTAATAAGGGCAATACCGAGAGTGATTTGGAAAGAGCAGTTAAAAATGCGTTTTCGACGGGAAGGCAATCGCTGAAATTATATTTCATGATAGGTTTGCCGACGGAAACGGATGAAGATCTTGAGGGAATTGCGGAACTTGTTTTAAAGGTCAAGCGCTGGGCTCCCAAAATAAAAGTAACTGCGTCTGTGTCAACTTTTGTGCCCAAGTCTCACACGCCTTTTCAATGGGCGCAACAAATTAGCATGGAAGAGACTCTGAGACGACAGGATGTCATTAGATCCATATTGAAGCGAGCCCGAGTCGGATTAAAATTTCACAGCCCAAGACTATCATTTTTAGAAGGAGTGCTTGCTCGAGGCGATGAAAGGCTCGGCCGGGTAATCATGAAGGCATATTACTTGGGAGCTCGTTTTGACGGATGGGATGATCAGTTCAGGCTACCTATTTGGCTCGAAGCTCTAAGCTCCGAGAGGATAGATCCACTGGAATTTTTGAGTTCAAGACCCGTTGAGGGTTCTCTACCATGGGATTTCATTGATTCCGGAGTTCGGAAAGAATTTCTCGCAAAGGAGTGGGATAAAGCCCATGGACTGGAATCCACACCTGATTGCAGGACGGAAGGTTGCTCCGGGTGCGGGGTATGTGACTTTAAGGAAAAAAGACTTAGGTTTAGCTCAACTTCGGAAACCAAGTCCACCGAACCTTTGAATACCGAGCCGATTTCGATCAGGAGATTCCGATTAAAATACGGCAAATTGGGACGCATGAGTTTCATAGGACATCAGGATCTCATACGGATTTACGAAAGGGCCTTCCGTAGAAGTGGACTGGAGCTTGCATATTCTCAGGGATTTCATCCGCACCCAAAATTGCGTTTTTCTCCACCCGTAGCTTTTGGTGTAGAAAGTCATGCTGAATTCCTGGACTTTGATCTTATCAACTGTGATAAAGCTCCGGAAACGCTCTCGACAGAACTGAGCAAAGCACTTCCGGAAGGCATAACCCCAATGTCTTTCGGGGAAATTTCCTTGTCCGAACAACGGCTTTCGAGTAAAATATGGCGGGTTTTTTACCGTGTATATCTGACTGAAGGTTCGGACGATAAATTTTCGGAAAAAATCAGCCGTTTTTTGGATTCCGAAGAGTTTCTGCTGAGCCGCAAGAAGAAGGGCAAGACCTTTGAGATGGACCTTCGGAGTCGCGTTCTCGACATGAATTATTCGAACGGGACTCTTTCATTTTCCTGCCTTGTCAAACAGGCGGGGTCTGTTCACCCCTATGAGGCCATTGCTGCAATTCTCGGTATGTCGCGTGAAGACGCACTGAAATATCGTGTCGTGAAGACCGATGCAATCCAAGTCGAAGAATAATGGCGGTTAAATGGCGAGTGAAATAGTCATAAATTGCACGCTGCGTGAAACAAGGCTTGCCCTCGTCGAAAACGGCCAATTGGCAGAGATCCACTTGGAACGCAAAGGCGAACGCGGGATAGTGGGTAACATCTACAAAGGGCGAGTCATAAAAGTTTTACCGGGAATGCAGGCGGCTTTTGTGGATATTGGACTACCGCGAGCCGCTTTCTTGTACGTGGGCGATATTCATCACCATATACACGATCTCAACTTTATGGAAAGCGACGAGGAGGACGACAACCACGAGGAGCCTGAAAACTCTCTTCCAGACGATATGGCGGACCAAATCCCTTCGTATACTCCGATAGAAGATCTTATTCAGGAGGGTGAAGACATCCTCGTCCAGATTTCGAAGGAACCCCTCGGCAGTAAAGGAGCTAGAATCACTTCCCATATCAGTATTCCCGGCCGACATTTGGTTTTTATGCCCACCGTAGACCATATCGGTATTTCGAGAAGGATAGAGAATGAAACCGAGCGGCAGCGTTTAAAAGAAATTATCAATCTCATTAAACCACCTTCTTGCGGCTTAATTGTAAGAACCGTAAGCGAACATGAAAGTGCCGAGAAGCTCAAGACTGATCTCACCTTCCTGGAAGGGACTTGGGAAAAGATTCTCGAAAGGGAAAAGAAGGTCCCCGCCCCTTCCCTCATTTATGAGGACCTCGATTTATGCTTGAGAGGTGTACGAGACCTTTTTACCGAGAATATTTCCAAGTTAATTATAGATTCGGTACCCGAGCGCAAAAGAATTCTGGATTTCATGGATTCTTTTATGCCTTTTCTCAAATCTTACGTTGAGCTTTATGAGGGTGATGAGCCCATTTTTGATTACTACGGAATTGAAATGGAGCTTAACAAGGCTTTGGGTCGCAAAGTGTGGCTCAAGTCGGGAGGCTATATCAATATAGACTTCACGGAAGCTCTGGTTGCAATAGACGTTAATACCGGCCGTTACGTCGGTAAAAGAAACCTGCAGGAAACCATCCTTAAAACGAATCTTGAAGCGGTAAAGGAGATCGCTTATCAACTACGTTTGAGAAATATCGGCGGCATAATAATCGTAGATTTCATCGATATGGACAGGCCGAGCGATAGAGAAAAGGTGTCGAATGCACTCCAGGAAGCATTGCGTAAGGACAAACAAAAAACAAACATTCTGAAAATTTCTGAACTCGGTCTCGTTCAAATGACCCGCAAAAGGACAAGAGAAAGCCTGACCAGGACCTTGTGTGAACAGTGTCCATATTGCGAAGGCAAAGGTTTTCTCAAATCCCATACGACGGTAGCTTATGAGATTTTGAGGGCAATCAAGAGAGACATTTCCGATGAGCATTCCACTTGTGTCGAAGTCACAGCACATCCTGAAGTCGTTAAACTCCTGATAGAGCAGGAGAGCGAACAACTTGAGGAAATTCAAAACAAGTTCCACACCAAGATACAACTCATTCCCGATCCTAATCTTTTTCAAGAACAATATGAAATTATTGTTTGCTGATTCCTTCACCCGCCCTCGGCAACCCTATACTGCATCAAAAACTCTCATGTATTGCTCAGTCGCTGATAAATGAGTAATGCCAAGTACTACGTTTGTGTTAAGAATGTATACTGCACGTTTAGCCGAATCCAATCGAGAACTGGTGGCAAAACATTGATTCGCAGAATTATCGTAGTGGTTTTGAGCTCAATTCTTTTTAGTGAAACGGCTTTTGGAGATGACTGTGAAAAGCTGCTTGCTGCGGCTCAAACGGGCGATGTCCAGCGAATCGAAAAGATATTGAAGGACGGAACGGATGTGAATTGCAAACGACCGGGAGAAGGAAGTACGCCTCTCATAGCCGCCGCAAACGCAGGTAAGACGGAGAGCTTACGTATTCTCATCAATAATGGTGCGAACGTAAATGAAACGAATCTGAACGGCTGGACCGCCTTGATGGGCAGCGTCAATGGCGGTTATCTCGATGTGTGTGAATTATTGCTTGCTTCGGGTGCGGATGTGAACGTGAAGCATAAATATGGCTGGACTGCACTCAGCCTGGCTGCCCGTAAAAACCTCAAATCATTTGAAAAAATACTCTTGAAACATGGAGCGAAAAAATAGGCTAATCGAATCAGTCGTCGAGACCTTCATTAATGTTTTCTTTAAGTTCTTTTCCCGTTTTAAAAAACGGCAATCTCTTCTCAGCAACTGCTATTTCTGATCCGGTTTTTGGATTCCGACCCGTATATCCTTCGTAACGTTTAACCATGAAGGATCCAAATCCTCGAATCTCTATTCGATTACCCTCAATCAAAGCATTCGACATAATGTCGAAGACCAAATTCACAATTTCTTCGGACTTCCTTAATGGGAGGTCCGTTTCCTTCGCCAGGGTTTCTATAAGGTCTGATTTGTTCATCCCGGATCACCACCTATCACTTTTCGCTAAAGCATTGAAAACAGCACTGAACGTTAAAACCCACAGGTTTGCTGAAACCTCAGGCGATATTTTTGTCCAGCACCATTTTTATCTCATTGATCGGATTGGAGTTTCAGATGAGAAAACCCGAGCGCCACAAATAGAAAAGACCAGGAAAAGCATACTCTTCCACGGCCGAGCAACCGGGTCCTTGAAAACCTCCCTCTTCAAAAACAACCAAATGAATCACATAGAAGCAATTGCAGCATGTTATCCATATTGATTTGAATTGTCAACTGAAAATCGGCACAAATCTGTGGACTCATATGAGCGACAAACTTAGATTATCCCCAAACGTACTTCCGCCCGATTAAGATTTGTTGCCATTGAGTCACTGCATTATCGATTAGGGTAATGGTATCAGGAGAACAGACGAGCATTACCGGTCGGAAAAGAATGTTATTGAACACTATCCTGAGTTGTAGCGGAAGAAGGCTGACCCGACGAATCTTTGACCGGGAGAAGAACAGTAAAATCGCTACCTCTTCCTATTTTGCTTTTGACTTCAATCCTGCCGTTATGGTCCTGAACAATCCCGTAGCTCACCGAAAGACCAAGACCGGTCCCCTCGCCTATCGGTTTGGTTGTAAAGAACGGATCAAAAATCTTCGTCAGGTTCTCACGGCTAATCCCGGAGCCATTATCTGAAACTACAATGCGGATGCAATTTCGGTCTGAATCGAAATCGGTCGAAACGGCAATGGTTCCTTTGTCCTGGATGGCCTGTTTTCCATTCATCAATAAATTCATGAAGACTTGTTTAAGTTTCTCGCCGTCTCCGACAATTTCCGGTATATCGGTTTCAAAACTGGTCTTTATTTCTATATTGTCCAAATCAAATTGGTGCGATAAGAGGGAAATGGTCTCCTGGATACAATCATTCACGTTCATAGAAACCTTTTCAGTTTTGGTGCCACGTGCAAATTTGAGGAGATCTTCTACAATGGTCTTACAATTCCGAGCATGCTTCTCGATTGTTTTCAGGTCGTCGTACAATTGGCTTCCCAACTTCTGTTCTCTCAAAAGAAGCTGAGTGTATCCCAGCATAACCCCGAGGGGATTGTTTATTTCATGAGCTATTCCCGTCGAGATCTGACCGAGAGAAGCAAGTTTGTCCGCTTGCTGTAATTGGGTTTCCATCGAGACTCTTGCCGTGATGTCCTTTGCAATACCCTCGTAACCAACTATATCACCCTTCTCGTTCACTCTTGCCGTGCCGCTCAAGAGTAAATTGACCTCAGATCCGTTCGCCGCCAAAATTGTACATTCTCGGTCTTTGATGAACCTATTGGAATCGAGATCATTCATTATTGCCATCCCATCCGCCTGGTTCGGAAAGAGATCTCTCAACTTCAATATGCCGATGACCTTATCTTTATCGTAGCCCAACGTAGTTAAACCGGCCTGATTAAGGTCCAAAAAATATTCATTTCGATCAAGAATAAAAATAACGTCCATTGAGGCTTCAAAAATGCGACGATATTTTTTTTCCGACCTGCTAAGCTCTTCAGTTCTGTGTATCACCAGTGTTTCGAGATCTCGATTAAGTCTCATTACTTCTTCGCCGGTCATCATAATGGCTTTTTTGTCTTCAAGAATCGCTTTGTTAATTTGATGAACTCGATGAAAGAACAACGTAATTGAGGCCACTACCATGAACGCTATAGTGTTAAATGACCCGCTATAAGGTCTCAAGATGATCCAATAGTCCTGCATGTCCGCCATGAGCAATAAACGTTTCGCAATGTGGCCGACTCCCCGGGACAGAGCAAAACCCGCAAGCCCGAGAGTAAACCACAAGAGATAGGTCCAAATGACGTTCGAGTTCTGAAGTTTGCACAATTTTGCCGCATACCATACGGATAAACAGGCAAATACGATCATCAGAGCGGAACCTATGACGTCCGTCAGCCATACCGGGTAGAGGGGTAATGAGTCCGGCATTAATCGGATCCCCCGGCGAGTGCCCTTCGATAGAGTTTACGAATACCTAAGAAAAGAAATATGATGCCCGGAACGCTTATCAGATGATCCATTTTTAGGAAATAATAGTATATCGACCATGGGCTTACGTCTAAGGACAATCGTTGGAAAAGATCAGGCTCGCCGATCAGTGCATCCGAAGGAACTCGCTCTTCTACCCAATGTCCGAAAATCGTGTCCATGTTCCACAAAATAAGAAGAATGCACGCAATTTGTATGAACCGCCATCCACGTTCACGGACGAGCTTATTCTTCTGTAGCCAATACACGAGGGTACTCAACCCCACTACAAAAAACAGGTGGGCCAGCTGATGCACCACCAGTCCTTCCGGGGCGCCGTGTGATTGAAAACCCCAGCTTGAAACCGGAATGAGTGCGAACAGAACTATGAGGACGTAAAGCTTCATCCAAAACTCACTGTTCCGCAGCCATGATGGGTCCGTCAACACATGATCGGAGGCCGCCGGATGTACCGCAACTGCCGCATATACCTATACCGCACTTCATAATGTCCTCTCGCGATATCAAAATTTTTGGGGAGGCGATACTTGACCTGATGAGTGCAGTACAAGCCTTCATCATCGGTTGTGGACCACACAGAAAAAATGTCTTTTCGCCATTCTCATGTGAATCGGCCAAGTCTTTTTCCAAAGAGGTAAGAATGGAACCTACTTCCCCCGGCCCATCTATTATTATTCTGCAGTTTGGAAGTGCACGCCTAATCATGGACTCTAGGATGTTTGAGATTGGAGCAGAAAATCCAAAATAGCTCGGAATATTTTTAATATTTAATGCTTCCGCAAGATACAGGGCGGGAGCCACACCTGTTCCACCTGCTACTAAAACAAAGTGATTTTCGTAAATAGTTTTTAACGAATTTCCACAAGGCCCCCTGAGCAATATTTCATCATCCGGAACAAGGTTACGCAAGAACTTGGTGTATTGACCAATTGCCCTGATGATAAAACCCGGCGGATCGTGGAAAGCAGGCGAAAACGGTTTTTCCCCCTGACCTGGGCTGCGTAAAAAGAAAAACTCACCGGGGGAGCATGCCGGCATTTCCTGGAGTTCGAGAAGAAACATGCCCGATCCTAAATCAGTATTCCGCAGCACTTTGGTTTTGTGATAGCCATGCCGGCCAACTAAGCGCCCCTGATGTTCCTGTTCACATCTCATTGCTGAGAACAATTCAATAATGTCTTCAGTAGATCGATACGCGAGAGCTGAACCTACTCCGAACAGTGTGGCACCCGCTTTGGCATATGCATTTGCCTCGCGATACGAAGAAATGCCACCTGAAGCAATTATCGGAATACGAACGGCTGATGCTGCTTCCTTTACTATTTTCAAACCAATTGGAAATATTCCCGCACCCGATAATCCACCTACAATGTTGGAAAGAACGGGATTGCCGAAGTTGTCCACCGAAACTCCCGGTCCAACCGTGTTGATAAGCGACAAAGCGTCCGCTCCGCATTTCTCGCATAACAGCGCAGTTTCAACTACATTGGGAAGATTAGGAGAAAGTTTCGGAATAATCGGCTGTTCAAAGGATTGTTTCAACAATTGAATCGTGAAAGCAACTGCATCGGGATCTGAGCCAACACTTTGACCGGCTCCTTTCACATGAGGGCATGAGAAGTTGAGTTCGAATGCATCCGCTATGGGTGCAAGAACCTGGGCGCACTTGAGAAATTCGTCCGAATCCCCTCCCATGATTGAGACCAGTAGAGGTTTTCCACCATACAGAGGTAGATATTTTTCCATTTCAGATCGGAATACCACAGCCCCTGGGTTCGCCAGACCTACGGCGTTAACGTAACAGCCGTCATGGTATTCGTGAACGACAGGTTCTCTGTAACCGGATCTCGGCTCAAGACTAAGAGTTTTCGTGGTCAAGAAACCTATCTCATCGATCTTTTCGGCAATATGACTTATCACGCCGGGTTGGGTTGTAACTATTCCGGAGGGAATCGTGAAAGGAGCTTTAATGACCAGGTTCTTTATTGAAACCGGTCCCCAGTTCCTTAGAGACATGATGACTCCAATATTATGAAGCGTATGGTTTACTTTTCGGATAGGAATAATAGCGGATTTTTTGGTTTTGAACGAGATCGGACTTCAAAATATAATGT
>CAZTJA010000106.1:0-10947 GCA_964613745.1 uncultured Syntrophaceae bacterium | reverse complement strand
TTAATGTCCAACCGGGAAACGAATCGACCCCGAGTCACCTCAATGGCTTTGAATCCGCAAAAATCGACAAATCCTCTTTGATAATCCTTTTTCAAGTAATCAATTCGATCCTGCGTCAAATATTGTGAATTCATCATGCTGACCTTCTGGACTGAGAGATTTTAGGACGTAACTATTTAGATGAAGTTTAGAAGACTATAAACTAATATCGGCAGAACTGCCGATGGTTCGTTATGCTGAACTAATGCGTCATGGTCGTAAGTGGCGGTAATTGTATCCGAATCCATGATGTTATCAAATAATTTTGTTTGCATCGTGTTACAAATCCGTCTATAATCAGTATTCACCGTAGAGTGCCTATTTGGATCCCTCTGGAACATACGCCTTTGGTGGTGCGTCACAATTATTATGGAATGTCCCCACTTTGGATGCGTTCCGTAGGCATGGAGTAGTTTACTCGATTTCAATTGATACATGAATCGACTCCATTACGGAATACCTGAACAAGCTAGAGCCTTATGGAATCAGAATTCAATTTTGATGTGATCGAGCGCGGCGCTTTGCCGACCGACTCCGCTAATATTTTCAGGTTCATCACTACTCGCTTTCTTACGAGCACAATAAATACTTTTAATTACGGAGAGCACCATGAATAAAAAATACGTTTATTCATTTCAGGAAGGGGACGGCAAGAATAAACACCTGCTGGGCGGAAAAGGCGCCAACCTGTGTGAAATGACACAGATCGGACTCAATGTTCCTCCCGGGTACGTAATTTCCACGGAAGCTTGTCTCGCATACCTGGATTCAGATTCCGGCGACTTGCCTCCCGGCCTAATGGACGACGTGTTGAAGCACATGAGAGCTCTCGAAGAAGCTACCGGCAAAGGGTTCGGTGATCCCGACAATCCTCTACTGGTTTCCGTAAGATCCGGTTCGGCAATGTCAATGCCCGGAATGATGGACACCATTCTCAACTTGGGCCTCAACTCGAATACCCTTCAGGGCTTGATCAAACAGACCAACAACGAACGATTCGGATATGATGCATATCGCCGGTTCATCCAACTCTACGGAAAAATCGCCATGGGAGTTTCAGACGAGTATTTTGATGAAACCCTTTCGGCCATCAAAGTTCGTGCAGGCGCGATATCGGATGTCGACTTAACAATCGACGATTTGAAGGAAGTGGCGGAGCTGTTCTTACAGGTTGTTGAAGAGCAAACTTTTAGGCCTTTCCCTGAAGACGTTTACAAGCAGTTGGAAATCGCAATAAAGGCGGTATTCAATTCGTGGACGGGCAAAAGGGCCGTCGATTACCGGAGGCAGTTCAACATCACTCCGGATAAAGCAAACGGCACCGCAGTCAACATCGTTGCCATGGTATTCGGTAACATGGGTAACGACAGCGGAACCGGAGTCGGCTTCACGAGGGACCCGGCCACCGGTGAAAACAAGATGTTCGGTGAATACCTGGTAAACGCCCAGGGTGAAGACGTCGTTGCGGGCATTAGAACGCCTAAGCCAATTCAGGCTATGGCTGGAGAAATGCCCTCTTTGTACAACCAGCTGCTGGATCTGCGAAACAGACTGGAAAAACATTACCTGGAAGTCCAGGATTTCGAGTTCACAATTGAGAAAGGCATTCTCTACTGTCTTCAGACCCGTAACGGTAAAATGAATGCAACAGCGATGGTTCGCACGTCCGTTGAAATGGTGGAAGAAAGCTTACTCACAAAGGAAGAGGCACTGTTGCGAATCAACCCTGAACACCTCGAACAACTGCTCTATCCAGGGCTGGATCCGAACTTTGAAGCTGAGCCGTTGGCTCAGGGTTTGCCTGCATCTCCGGGTGCAGCTTCAGGACGCTGTATTTTCGATGCAGATCGGGCGGAAACCGAAGGCAAAGACGGCGGCAAGGTCATTCTTGTCCGTGAAGAGACGAAACCTGAAGATATTCACGGATTCTTTGCTTCACAGGGCATTTTGACCAGCAGAGGCGGAAAAACTTCTCACGCTGCGGTCGTCGCAAGAGGTATGGGTAAGCCGTGCGTGGCCGGAGCTGAGGGCATTAAAGTCGATACGGCTCACCGTTTGGCGTTTGTCGGCGACACGGTAATCTCGGAAGGTGACATCATAACAATTGACGGAAGCACCGGTAATGTCTATCTCGGTGAGATTCCAACGGTTGAACCGGACTTCAGTCCTCAATTGAACACGCTTTTGGCCTGGGCGGATGAGTTTTCACGACTGAAAGTCATGGCCAATGCGGATACCCCGGACGACGCAGCTCGAGCGAGGACCTTCGGAGCCGTAGGTATCGGCTTATGTCGAACTGAGCGCATGTTCAATGCAGCCGATCGGCTGCCCAAAGTAATCGACATGATTCTGGCCAACACGTCGGATGAAAGAAAAGCGGCTCTCGACAGGCTTCTTCCAATTCAGAGAGGCGATTTCGCCGACATCTTCAGAGCTATGTCACCTTATCCTGTAACCATTCGACTTCTCGATCCTCCTATTCATGAATTTTTGCCCTTTGAAAACGAACTCCTGGAACAAATCGAGGATCTTCGCAGATTGAGAAACACCGCTATTACTACTGAGAAACTGGTTGAAAGCCTCAAACTTGTGGATGCCGGGTTGCATGCAAGCTATCTGGAGAAGAGACAAGGATTGCCCATCTTTTTTGCAAATTTAGACAAAAGTGAAATAGATGCCGCATTGGCTAAAAAAGAATTGATGCTTCAGAGAGTACGAACACTCAGGGAAATTAACCCAATGCTCGGCCACAGGGGTGTGCGACTTGGAATATCGTTTCCTGAAATCTTCATCATGCAGATAACGGCTATTTTGGAAGCTGCGGCGGAATGCGTAAAGGAAGGATGCGAAGTTCACCCGGAAATAATGATTCCTCAGGTTTGTTCCGTCGATGAACTCGAGTGGGTCAAGAAGTATGTGGATGAGGCTCAGGCACTAGTCGAATCAGAGTACGACGTTAAGCTGGATTTTAAATTCGGTACAATGATTGAGGTAGTCCGTGCATGCATTACTGCAGGTCAATTGGCCGGAGTCGCACAATTTTTCTCCTTTGGAACGAACGATTTGACTCAGGCGACTTTCTCTTTCAGCCGAGAAGACGCCGAGAACAAATTCCTGCCGTTCTATCAGCAACAGGGTATTCTTCCCGAGAATCCATTTGAGGCTCTAGATACAACAGGGGTCGGGGCTCTCATGAAACTGGCCGTCGACAACGGCAGAAAGGCTAGACCGGGCATCAAGATCGGCATATGCGGTGAGCACGGCGGACATCCTGCCTCGATCCGATTCTGTCATCATGTGGGCTTGGACTATGTATCCTGTTCAGGTCCGCGAGTTCCAATAGCTCGACTAGCGGCAGCTCATGCTACCATGCTGGAAAAGAATTACGACATGTAAAACTGCAAACGGCCGGGGAGCTTAGCTCTCCGGCTTTTCATGCGTATATTCTTGACATAACGCATTTTGAAATGGTACATTGCCGAAGCATTTTATGTATTTTTGAGGGATGGATATGAAATCGTATCGGACGCTCGGAATTGTAGTCTTCATCATGCTTTTGGTTCCAGCTATAAGTTTTGGTGTCGATTGCGGACCACGACCATGCATTCCTGATCGTCCAGTCCCGCCTGAAAGCGTTGGACCCATCGGTATACCTTTCGATATCCCCATTTGGCCGACGCTCGTGAAAACCGAATTTCACATCATGCCTTGGGTAAATTTCGGAAAACTCCAACTTTGTATCCCCTATACCGGAAAATCCATTGAGCTCCCCGCCCCGTGTTTATCTTTAAAGCCCATTCCAGTTTGGTTTCCGTGGCTTCGGCCAATTGATGCTGAATGTGGCCCGGGCAGCGAAGTTTGCAGGGTGAAATGAAGCCGGAGACCAAAGACTTGCGAAAAGGCTTCGTTTTGGCGGATTAGGTGAACGAATCCCACCCCTTAGGCCGTCTCGACTTACTGGAAATTATTGAGGGTATAGAGGATTTCCTTCTTGACGAAGCTCAGTACCTGCTCAGCCCATCCATTCAACAAGAATTCCTCAACGAACTTTCCGAAATCCGTCAAAAAGCATCTTCTGCCTCCGAACTTCTGTATGTAGGGCTCTTAGGAGGAACGGGTGTCGGCAAGTCCAGCTTGATCAATGCTCTTGCAGGCCGGCAAATATCCGCTTCATCGGACCGTCGACCATTTACCGATCGAGCTGTTGTGTACCGTCATGCGGATGTCGACCGAGGTTTGAATGAACTGGGGGAATTCATCAATTCACCCGATCCCACCCACAATTCCGCACAAGTAAAGTATCTCATTTTGATGGATCTCCCCGATTTTGATGGGAGAGAGAGGCGCAATCAACAGATCGTCTTGAAAGTTTTACCTCACCTGGATGCGGTGATATGGGTTCTCAGTCCCGAAAAGTATGCCGATGCCGCATTTTATGATCTTCTCCATGAAACTAACCTGAACAAAGGTAATTTCTCGTTTGTCCTGAACAAATCCGATGAGCTGGTGGATTCAGATCGGAAAGATCCATATTCCAAACTGAAGGAGGTCATTGGAGACCTCACGTTTCGTTTGAAGAGCGTTTCAGGGATTGAGAATACACGCATATACGCAATTTCCGCAAAAATGGAGTTTGAGGGATTAAAAGAATATCCCTTCATCCATGAGGAATTCCAAAAACTTCAAGCTTATCTCTCGGAAGAGCGAAATAGCAAGGAAATTGCCTCGATCAAGACAATCAACCTTAATGAACAATTACGTGGACTGGTTGCGCGGCTAAAAACAGAAATTCCATTGGACGGTCTTTATCGGATAGCCGGTGAATGCAAATTACTCGCTGAGATTGCAAAG
This sequence comes from uncultured Syntrophaceae bacterium, assembly GCA_964613745.1. Taxonomy (GTDB): domain Bacteria; phylum Desulfobacterota; class Desulfomonilia; order Desulfomonilales; family Desulfomonilaceae; genus CAZTJA01. Next base: position 6,057 of record CAZTJA010000106.1, on the reverse strand, counting down.
CCGAGTGGAAGCCCCGAAGTAGTGGTGCACTCGGAAGTAAGAAACGGATTGCGTCGTGAGCTCTTTCATCGATTTCAAGCGGCCGATGGATCCATCATTTCCGTGAAATCCGCAATGAAATGGTTGTTTTCTCTTGGAGGATACTCCGAAAAATCATCCTCGGGCAATTTGCGCGAGATCTTGACAAGATTGGTTCGTGTAGTTTCGCGCGATGAATATTCCAGGACTTCCACTCGAATCATGAATTTGAAATCGGAATTGATTCTCGCGACGGGTTCCGAAGTTTTGGGTTTCGATGACAACCCCGAAGAGAAGATGTCAAATGTTATCGAACGAAAGATGCAGTTGGCCGATAAGGTTGCCGGGATTCACTCTTCTGCGGGGCACAAATTTCTCCGTTTTAGACAAAGAACTCTATTGTTCATACCTGTATTGCTGTTCTTGATGAAGCTCGCCGGCACAGGCAATGTTGTCGAATTTTTTAGAAATCCGGGGTTCGGAATCCTTGCAGCCGTTATTTTTAATATTGGTACGATGATCTTCAGCACTGATGGTTTAATCGGCTTGCTGGTCTTGCTTATTATCGAAACTTTATTGATATTTTTCCTGGCGAAAAAGAGACTTAAGGCAATAGACAAAAAAGCCACCGCATTGGCTGACACTCTCATTCAGCAGCTGAAATCGGAAGTTTTGGATCTAACCAAAGAGATGGAGACCTCGATCGGGTCTGCAGGTTTGCGGCTCATCCGAGGCCTGGATAAATTCCAGTCAGTCGAACGGCGAATTTCGGGACGTACATAAAAAATTAGTCCACACCCTATCTTAAGTATAGAATCACTGCTATATTAGCAGCTTAGACTACTCGCCTCTTTAAACAAACTTTAGATAGCACGGCTTACAAGAAAATGGCTCTCGTGAACGATCAATATAAACCGAAGTTCCTCATCTTAGATGATGAGGAGGATATGCTCCGCCTTCTTAAAAGGAGCTTGCCCTCGGATTTGAACGCCGAGGTGACAACCGCATCAAATCCATTTGCGGCATTAAATCTTCTTGAGTCCGAACAATATGACGTATTGCTCGCGGATATAAGAATGCCCGGAATGAGCGGCATGGAGCTGCTCAGCAGGATGGCAAACGACACATCAAAGCCGACGGTGGTGATGATGACCGCTTACGGTACAATTGATTTAGCCGTACAGGCCATCAAGAACGGAGCTTATGACTTTATAACCAAACCTTTTGAGCACGAAAAATTGGTGCATGTTCTTGAAAAAGCGCTAGAGCGAAGCAGATTGGTTAGGGAAAATCTCATTTTACAGAAGCGTATCAGAGATCAGGAAAGCTTTCATGAAATGATTGGGTTTTCACCCAAAATTCAAAAAGTGTTTGATTCAATCCGACTAATCAGCAAGACGGACGCCACCGTGCTCATAACGGGAGAATCCGGAACGGGAAAGGATCTTGCGGCAAGAGCAATTCACGGACGAAGCAGCAGGAGTTCCGGGCCGTATGTTGCTGTAAATTGTCCGAATCTGCCCGAAAACATACTGGAAAGTGAATTGTTTGGATATAAAAAAGGAGCTTTTACTCACGCAACCCATGATAAAAAAGGACTTTTCTGGGAGGCTCAGGCTGGAACCATCTACTTGGATGAGATTGGAGACATTTCACTTTCGCTCCAGGTAAAGCTCTTGAGAGTACTTCAGGAAAAAGAAATCAGACCTCTCGGAGAAACAAAAAACATTAAAGTGGATGTGCGGATAGTGGCCTCCACCAACAGGGATTTGCAGGCAAAAATGCGCGAAAACCTGTTTCGGGAAGATCTTTTTTATCGTCTCAATGTGCTGACACTGGAGATGCCGGCTCTTCGCGAACGTCGTGAAGACATCCCACTACTGGCAAACCATTTTTTGAAAAAATTCTGCAGTGAATATAAACTGCCGGAAAAATCAATACATCCAGCGGCAATGCAACGGTTGATGAACAGCCGATGGAGGGGAAACGTTCGCGAGTTGGAAAATGTAATAAGCAGAGCGGTGCTCATGTCCCCAACAAACGAAATTCAGACCACGGATATTGAATCAATCGATGAATCGCCTTCTCTCGAGTGTTCCGGGATTTCTTTCAATAATTTGAATTACAAAGATGCGAAAAATCAATTGTTGGAAAGGTTTCACCACGAATATCTAAGCAATCTGCTCATACGAAATCAGGGGAATGTCACAAAAGCGGCTAAAGAATGCGGGTTAGAGAGGCAAGCTCTTCAGCAGGTTCTGAAAAGGTATTCGATTAAAGCAAAAGAATTACACCATCTGGATACTTAATCAGGATACGCGCTCTAGTGCAATAAAAATACTGCATGTGCAATTTACCAGGTAATATCCAGCACGGCACTATTACTCATTTAAACCGAATCAAATCCAGCACCGCAATAAAATTATTGCACTACCTGATTTACACACACAGCGATCTATTTTTTTCCTAATGTAATTCAAATACTTAGACCACCCCTTCCTCAATGCCCGTGGTATGGAATTTGCCTACTTTAACGAGGATTAACTCCCTCGTTTGAAGGTAAGTATCGTTGGCTACAATTCTCGTGATCGACAAAAACATGGATTCCTGCAAATTGCTGAAAAGGGTGCTCGAAGGGAACGGCCACACGGTAATTGCGGATCTCAACGAGACTGCCGCTTTGGAGCACCTCGGTAATTTGGAAGCCCATCTGGTGATCATACACTTGTCGCGAGATTTGAGTGAGGCCGATAAACTAGGATCGCAATTGAAGAAAAAGAATCCCAATCTGCGAATTCTGGGGATTACAAATTTCTGCAAAGATTTACCTCCGGATGCCTGGGACGATTATCTCATTAAACCCGTCGACATAGATGCCGTTGAAAATAAAGTAAAAGAGTTGCTGCAAAAGGATTCCGCTTCGGGGGGGCATCTCGAAATGGAAGCAGAAAAATAGGTCGAAAGAGAGTTTTTGGAGGTTTTGATGAGTCGGAAAAACGGAATAATAATCTGTTTGTTGGTCGTGGCGATTGCCGGCTTGATGCTTGCCGGTGCCGATTCGGTGTTTGCGGGTAAGCTTGAAGATGCCATCGCAAAAACACCCCAAGGTACAGAAAAGGGAATGATTGATCCCAAAGCTCCTCCGGGATTCATGGGTATTCCTGGAGCGCCCACCCATTTCTGGCTGTGGTACATTCTTTGGGGAATTTGGGTCGGCTGGATTTTTTCCTCGGTCGGTGCTTTCGGCGGAATCATGGCCGGTGTCGGTCATATAACCGTATTCGGATTAGCGGACTATGGTAAAACGTTCAGACAGTCAAGTCCGGAATTGAACAAGCTTCTTACCGACTCCATCCGGGTTTGCAATCAGTATCTTGTCGGTTTATCAGCCCTTATTTCATCGGTCACGTATTACAGAATGGGTCGTCTCGTTATGCCTTTGGCTTTGTGCTTAGCCGGTGGAGGCGTCCTTGGTGCCTATTTGATCCCTGTTTTAACCGCAGGCAAAGTGAATCTAAGTTCCTACATCGGGTACTTCGGCATTGTTGTCTTTGCCGTTGCAGGCGTACTCTTTTATGAGACAACACCGGCAGGACAGGCAAGCCGTAAGGCAGCCAAGAAAGCTGCCCAAGCTTTTGAAGAAGCTCATATAAAGAAAGCCCCGGGAAAAGGATCCGAAACGGTTGCCGGAGTTCGAGTTACCAAATGGAGTCTTACCCGAATTAATTTTACATTCTTCGGCGTCGAGTTCGGTTTCAATCCCATTTGGCCCATCCTCGGTGGTTTCGTTATCGCAGCCATTTCAGCTTTCATCGGCGTAGGCGGCGGCTTCCTGTATGTTCCATTCTTAACCTCAGTAGTCGGCCTGCCGATGTTCATCGTTGCGGGCACCTCCGCTCTGGCAGTTCTCGTAAGTATGATTACATCCATCTTTACGTACATGTTCGTAAAGAGTGTTCCTGTTGATTTCGTACTTATCTCTACCGAACTAATAGGAATTTTCATCGGTTCCATATTAGGCCCGATGACTTCGAAGTACATTCCCGAAGTGTGGCTGAAAAGACTCTTCGTGTTGCTGGCCATCTACGTAGGCGTCGGTTATACTACGAAAGGTTTCTTGGGTTATTCCATATTCCCAGGGATGTAGTTTTCCTATAAAATCAAGGAACAATTACCGGAAAAAAGTATCTAAGATCCATGAGGGGCCATTTGCGGCCCCTCTTTAAAGCCATATGCATTCCCTCTACTTATTAATCGATTCATTGCTTATCGCGCCGTATCGAATAACTTCGGACGGTTTTCTCGGGTTCATGTTCGGCACGTTTGTGCTGGCATGGATCGCTTTGCTGATTGGTGAAATCACCATTTCTGTACTTTTTTTGATCAATCGTCGACACATTAATAAGGTGAACGCCGATGTAGATCACTACCAGAGTCTCTCAATGGAAGCTTTGAAGGTAGGTGACAAGAATACCTATAAAGCGGCGAACAAGCTGGCAAATGATGCGTTTGGAAAATCATTCTTCCTCCAAATGACTCTTTCAGCAGGTTTTTTGTGGCCGACATTTCTTGCGGTTTACTGGATGAATGAACGCTTTGCGGACATAGAATTCCCTATTTTGTATACGGACTATTCGGTGGGATTCATTTTTGTCTATATTGTGCTTTTTATCGCTGCTAACCTCATTTTCAGAAAAATCAAATACAAGCTTCCTTATTTTAAGAACATAAAGACTATTTTGGACCAATATGGTCCAGGGCGACCGGCCGAAATCGTCGGCGAAAAGCCTGCATTAGAAAAGAACACCCCAAGGACGCAGCCCCTCAGAGGATCTGCCGACTTGTAAATATCCCAAATTTAGCCACTTAAGGAGTCCTGTTGATGGAACAAACCAAGTACACGCAGTGCGAAATGTGCTCAGCAAGATGTCCCATTGAAGTCACATTGAATGACGGAGCAGTTTCGACAATTTTCGGAAACCCAAATGTGGGGTCCATCGGCACCCGACTATGCGCAAAGGGGGCGGTAGCGAAATGGTTTCTGAGTGATACCGAAAAGCCGACCTGTCCCAAAATCCGTGTAGGCCCCCGAGGAGAAGGCCGTTGGAGAGACGCTTCATGGGATGAGGCATACGATTACATTGCGGAAAAGCTTACCGCCATAAAGGAAAAGTACGGTGCTCAGAGCATAGCGGTCGGCTGGCGCGGCAGTTTAAATAACGAATTCGCTAAAGCTTTCACAAAAGGCCTTGGAAGCCAGAATGATTTCACCCACAACAGCGTTTGTCCGCTTTCGCTGCATACTGCCTGTCAGGCTACTTTGGGTGTCGGTCGCAAGGCGCTCGGTTTTGACCTCGAAAACGCCGAGTACGTTGTTTTGTATGGACGAAACATTTATGAATCCCTCACGGTTGCAGAAGTAAATCAGCTCATGACGGCCATGGACAACGGCGTAAAGATCGTTACCGTAGATCCGAGAGCATCCAAGACCGCCGTTCGCTCGTATTACTGGGTGCGCATCCGACCGGGGACGGATTGGGCCTTTAACCTGGCCTTAATGAATGAAATAATCAAATCCCGCCTGTATGATGAATCCTTTGTGAATACATGGGTGCAGGATTTTGATGCGCTGAGACGCTATGTTGAACCTTATACGCCGGAATGGGCCGAAACGGAAACCGATGTTGAAGCTTCAGCAATCCGGAAACTCGCCAGAGAATTCGGAGAGGCCAAACCAAAGGTTATATTCCACATCGGCTGGTTTGCAGCCCGATACGTATCCGAATTCCATATGCGAAGATCGATTCTCTTCCTGAATGCTCTCGTGGGCAGCTATGAAGCACCCGGCGGCATTTTCTTCAAGAAGGGTCTGACGAATGTCGGCCTGAAAGGAATGAAGGAATTGCCTTCCACCATAGAGGCCCCAAAGGGAGATCGGTTCGACGGTATTGGACCGGGCAAAAAGTTCCCCATCGTAGATAAATCACAGGGTATAGCTCACATGCTGGCCGAAGCGGCGGAAACCGAACAGCCGTATCC